>SYLI01000044.1 GCA_005809105.1 Verrucomicrobiales bacterium
CATCGCCGACTGCACCGGCGACAACGCGGGCGACTCGGTGGGGCCGACGGCCGATGGGTTCGAAACCTACGGTGTGACGGGCGTGGCGCTCATCACCTTCATCATGCTGGCGGTGACGGATCCGGTGATGCAGGTGCAGCTTCTGGTTTGGATTTTCGCGATGCGCGTGGCGATGGTGCTCACCTCCATCGGCAGCTACCTGCTCAACGACGCGCTCATTGCCAAGCCCAAGTTTGGCAACGCCGTGAAGTTTAATTACGAGATCCCGCTCACGACACTGGTGGTGCTTACTTCCCTGGTGTCCATTGCCGTCACGTTTGTGCTCTCGCGCCTGCTGATTCCCATGGTGGGGGGCAATGCGGACTTGTGGTGGCAGCTCTCGCTCATCATCTCCTGCGGTACGGCCGCCGGTGCCGTCATCCCCGAAGTGGTGAAGGTCTTCACGAGCACCCACTCGCGGCACGTTCGCGAGGTGGTCAACTCCTCGAAGGAGGGCGGGGCCTCGCTCAACATCCTCTCGGGACTGACGGCCGGCAACTTCTCGGCCTACTGGATGGGTGTGATGCTCATCATGCTCATGGGCATTGCGTACTGGGTAAGCGGGCTGGGATTGGCCGCGGCCCTTGGCGGCGGCACCATTGGCACCACGATGGCCGGTGTGTTCGCCTTTGGGCTGGTGGCCTTCGGATTCCTGGGCATGGGCCCGGTGACGATCGCCGTGGACAGCTACGGGCCGGTGACCGACAACGCGCAGTCCATCTACGAGCTCTCCCAAATCGAGACCCTGCCTGACATCGCCAAGGACCTCAAGAAGCACCACGGGTTCGAGCCCGACTTCACCCTCGCCAAGGAATTGCTCGAGGAGAACGATGGCGCGGGCAACACGTTCAAGGCCACGGCCAAGCCCGTGCTCATTGGCACGGCGGTCGTGGGCGCCACCACCATGATTTTCTCCATCATCATGGAGCTAACCAACGGCCTTACAAACGCAGGCGAGCTTGCCAAGCTTTCCATCACCTACGCGCCCTTCCTGCTGGGCCTCATCATGGGCGGCGCCATGGTGTACTGGTTTACCGGGGCGAGCACGCAGGCGGTGGTTGCCGGAGCGTACAAGGCCGTGGAATTCATCAAGCGCAACATGAAGCTTGAAGGCGCCACCAAGGCCTCCACAGAGGACAGCATCAAGGTGGTTGAGATTTGCACCGTGTATGCCCAGAAGGGAATGTGGAACATCTTTCTTGCGATGTTCTTCGGGACGCTGGCCTTCGCCTTCTTGGAAAGCTACTTCTTCATCGGCTACCTCATTGGGATCGCGCTCTTTGGCCTCTACCAGGCTGTGTTCATGGCCAACGCCGGCGGCGCTTGGGACAATGCCAAGAAAGTCGTCGAGACGGAGCTGCGCGCCAAGAACACGGATCTGCACGCCGCCAGCATCGTGGGAGACACCGTGGGCGATCCCTTCAAGGACACGAGTTCAGTGGCGCTCAACCCCGTGATCAAGTTTGCGACGCTCTTTGGGTTGCTGGCCGTCTCCCTGGCCGTCGGAATGAAGCAGAGCGGCAAGGGCGACTTGGCGTTGGCGCTTGCCGTGGCGTTCTTTCTTGTCAGCGCCACGTTCGTCTACCGGAGCTTCTACGCCATGCGCATCTCCGACGACTCCGGCAGCCATTGACGCCCACCCTAGGCGGGCTGGCCTTGTGGGTTCAACCCCACTTCGTGTGATCGTGTGTCGCGGCGCGATCCAGATGCGTGTAGCCGCCGTCCACAAAGATGATCTGGCCGGTGGTGTGGCCCGATCGGGGCGAGGCTAGAAATACGATCATGTCGGCCACTTCTTCCGCCGTCGTCATCCGGCGGCCCAGCGGCACGAGGCTCTCGATGGCCCGGCGGGCGCCGGCGGGATCCGGCAGAGTGTCGAACCACGCCTGATACTGCGGCGTGATGCACTCGGCTGGCAGCACGGCGTTCACTCGCACTCCTTCGGGCGCCAGTGAGAGCGCCCACTCGCGCGTCAGCGCATTGAGGGCGCCCTTCGCCGCCGCATAACCAGAGGTGCTGCCCTGACCGGTCACGGCCACCTTGGAGCCGACCATCACGATCGCGCCACGGCGCCGGCAGAGTTCCTCGCGCAACAGGTGGGTAAGCGTGTAGACGTGGGAGAGGTTCTCCTTGAGCGAGGCCAAGAACCGGTCTGGCGGCTGGTCCAGACCGATCCCGTCATTGCGCCCGGCATTGTGAATCAGAATGTCAACGCGCCCGAATGTCTCCATCGCAGCGTGAACGACGCGCTGGCAGTCGGCTTCGCGGGCCAGATCGGCCTCCACGAATATCGCGCGGCCGTGGGCCGCTTCGATGTCGCGCGCCAGCGCCTCACCTTCGGCCGGGCTGCGGCCCGCAAGGATCACGGCAGCCCCTTCCCGGGCGAGGGATTGGGCCGTGGCTGCGCCGATGCCCTTGGCCCCCCCGGTGACGAGCGCGGTCTTCCCCGCCAGATGAAGGTCCATGCTAGAGGCCGATGCAGACGGCTTTGGTGTGGGTGTATTGCGAGAGCACTTCGTGCCCCATCTCGCGGCCCCAGCCCGATTGTTTGTAGCCACCGAAGGGCAGGGCGGAGTCAACGATGTTGTAGCAGTTGACCCACACGGTGCCCGCGCGCAATTCCTCGGCGACGCGGTGGGCCTTGGCGATGTCGCGCGTCCACACACCCGCCGCCAGACCGTAGGGTGTGTCATTGGAGCGGGCGATGATTTCGGTGGTGTCCTCAAAGGAATCGGCCACCACCACCGGCCCAAAGATTTCCTCCTTCACCACGCTCATCTGCGGGCCCGTCCCCGTGAGCAGGGTGGGTGCGACAAAGTAGCCGCGTTCACCCACGCGACCACCGCCGGTGAGAACGCAGGCGCCCTCGCGCCGGCCCGCGTCCATGAAGCCGGTGACGCGGTCGAGCTGCTCCTGTGAAACCAGGGGGCCCATTTGTGTCCCGGCTGCGAGGCCGGGCCCAAGCTTGATGTCCCGTGCCGCCGCCGTGATGCCCTGCACCACGTCCTCGTACACGGCCTTCTCGACATACAGCCGCGATCCGGCGCAGCAGCATTGGCCGTGATTAAAAAAGATGGCGCTCGCCGCGCCGGCGATGGCCTGCTGCAGATCGGGCGTGTCCTTGAAGATGATGTTGGGCGACTTGCCGCCCAGCTCCCGCGTGACCTTCTTCAGGTTGCCGGCAGCCGCCTTCACGATGAGTCTGCCCAACTCGGTGGAGCCGGTGAACGCCACCTTGTCCACGCCCTCGTGGGCGGCCAGCGCCGCGCCCGCGGTTTCGCCATAGCCCGTCACGATGTTCACGACGCCCTCGGGCAGTCCCGCTTCCTGCAAAATCTCGCCCAGTCGCAGGGCCGTCAGGGGCGTCTGTTCGGCGGGTTTTAAGATGGCGCAGTTTCCCGTCGCCAAGAGCGGCCCCAGTTTCCATGCGGCCATGAGCAGGGGGAAATTCCACGGGATGATCTGGCCCACGACACCTATCGGCTCTCGCGTGGTAAAGGCGTGAAACTGCGCCCCCGGTGCGTACAGCACAGAGATCGGGATGGTGTTGCCCTCGAGCTTGGTGGCCCAGCCGGCCATGTAGTGAAACAAGTCCGCCGAGAGCGGCACGTCGGCGGCTTTGGCAACCTCCACGGGCTTGCCGTTGTCCAGCGACTCCAGCTCTGCCAACTCGTCCTTGTGTTCAAGGATCAGATCGCCGATGCGCCAGATGAGCCGCCCCCGCTCGCTGGGCGACATGGTGCGCCAGGGGTGCCGGGGGTTGTCGAACACCTTGCGCGCCGCGCGCACGGCATGGTCGATGTCGGCCACGTCGCCCTCCGCCGCCATGTCAATGATCTGGCCGGTGGCCGGATTGTAAACCGGGAAAGCCTTGCCGCCGGCCGCATCCACCCAGCGACCTCCGATGAGCAGCTTCTTGGTTCGGGAAAGGAAGCCCTCCACTCGGGGACTCGGTGAAACATCGGGGAACGGAACGGTGCTTGTCGTGACCATGGCAATGCCTCCGGAGGGTTGGTTGATGGGTCACCTTAGCGTCTGGCGTTGCCTCGATGCAACCCCCGAGTGGGTCGATAAGATTCAATTGACACGCCGCTGTGTCTGGCTACTTTTGAACGTGTGGGGGGCAAGGTGGAGTTTGCCGCCCGCGAGAAGGAGGGAGGATAAGTATGCAGCGACTTCGTGGTTTCTTTCGTGGGCACGGCCCCTTGTTTCTAGCGGTGGTTGTGGCGTCACTCGGAGTGGGTGTGCAACTTCGCGGTAAAGCCGCCCCCAAGCCGGCCTCGCTGCCGGCCCCCGCTCCAGTCGAAATGGTGCCCACGGGCGGGGTGATTGAGCCCTCCACCACGTTCGCGCTCAGGTTTCCAGCGCAGATGGTCTCGACCGACGAAGTGGGGCTGCCTTCGGCGCAATCGCCAGTGCAGTTTGAGCCTCCACTTCGCGGTCGCTTCGTCTGGCTCAGCCAGTCCAGCGGCGTGTTCACGCCCGATGCACCATTTCTTCCAGGAGCACGGCATGTCGCCTCGCTGCGCGCAGGCTTGTCCAACCGGATGGGCGAGGCGTTGGTGCCCGGGAGGCTGGCGACATTCAACATGCCTGCTTTTCAAGCCAGGGTGCTCAAGGACGATCCGGAATCATTTCAACAGCACCTCAACCAATCCCCGCAACCGACCGTACAGCTTGCGTTTAACGCGCCCGTGGAGTCCCGCACGGCGATGGCGCATCTGAGTTTTCGAAACAACCAGGGCAAGCGCATTGCCGCCGAGTCACCAGAAACGCATCGCAACCCGGCGCCGGCCGAAGACGACCTAGACTCGAATGATTCTCCCAATCCGGCAAAGCACACGCTCATCGTCCGTCCAAAAGAAACACTGACGCCGGGAATCTGGTCGGTGCATTTGGCGGCAGCGTTTCCCTCGGCAGTTCCCGACATCCGATCGGGCGCCGAGGCTTCGCATGAGCTGGGTGAGGTTCTGCCTCTGACGATTACTGGAATCCATGCCCAGAACGATTTGAACTCGGGCCGATCCATCGAGATTCACCTCAACAAGCGCTTCCCCCAGTCTGTCAACGCGACGGCACTGCGGCCGTATATTCTGCTGCAAGCACCCGCTGGAGAACAGGCGCAGTCTTGGACACTGACTGCCGAAGGCCCCGTGCTTCGTCTTCAGGGACGCCTGTCGCTGGGAAAACATACTGTGACCATCCGCAGCGGGCTTCCATTGGGCCCGGGTTTTGCGCTGGCCAAGACCCTCCGCCAGACCGTCGAAGTCCGGGCGCTGGAACCGGGCACCTATCTCGAGGCACATGCAGACTCGCAGGCCAGCGGCGGGCGACGCTCGCTTCGCCTGCTCTCGGTAAACAACGGGCAGTTAAGGGTGCGTGTCAAGCAGGTGGACCCCACCTACCTGTGTGGCCTGCGCGAAGGCTACGCGGAGACTTACTTCACGAAGCAAAACTGGCAGGGCGACATGTTGCAGGTTCGTCCGGGCCGACCGCTCTCCTACGATGTGGTGCCGGGCAAGACGTTGTACGATTGGCAGACGACGTTTGCCGAAGGGGAGGGGATGCCGCTCAAGTCGCGTGGGGAGGTCGATGTGCCGGCCGAGGTAGAGCTCGATTGGGATCGCGTGCTCAAGGGCCGGCATGAGGGACTGCTCTTTGTCGAGGTGAGCGCGACGGGCCGCGAGCGAGGTGCTCTTTCGATCAATCAGGCAATCATTCAGCTCACCGACATCGGGGCCGTGTGGAAGCACGCCGGCGACGAGGTGGTGGCGCACGCCTTCTCGCTGCGCACCGGCAAGCCGATCCAGGGCGCCACGGTGCAACTCCTCGCCGCGGAAAATCGCATGGTGGCCCGAGGCCAGACCGATGCGACGGGACTGGCGACGATGCCCTGCACTGCCGAGGCGCGTTGGATTCGCTTCGATTCGGGCGCCGATGTCCACCTGCTTACGCTGCAGGATTCGATGGGTGAAATCCCGCTGTGGCGCTTTCGCATCCATCCGGGCGCGGAGCAGGATGAGCATGGACGCATCTTTGCGTTCACCGACCGGTCGGTGTATCGGCCCGGAGAAACGCTCCATCTCAAGGGATTCATTCGTGAGCTAGAGGGCAGGGCACTGCGCCTTCCCGAACGCAGCGAAGTGCGCCTCATAGCCACCGATCCGCGTGGGACTGAAGTTCGCCGTCAAACCTTGCCGCTTTCCAAGCTGGGCTCGTTTGATGCCGACCTGCCGATACCCGACACGGCATTGGGGCAGTGGCAGGTCACCCTGCAGTTGCATCGTGTGGGCGCCGTTGCGGCCGATCCGCCACTGATGGAGCGCTCTCTGGCATTTCATGTGCAGGAGTATCAGCCGGGCACCTACAAAATCCGAATGCCGGCCGAGTTGCAGCTTGCACCCGGAGAAGCCCTTTCGATTCCCTTGTCGGTGGAGTACTACTTTGGCAAGCCCCTGCAAAATGCGCCCGTTCAATGGACGCTGGTGGGAGGCAGCAGCCATTTTGCCCCGGCGGGTTTTGAGGGATTTGAGTTTCTTGATTTCACGGAGCAGGGAGAGGACCACGAGAACTCCGGAAATTTCCAACTGCAAGGCGCGGGCAAGCTGGACATGGCCGGCGCCCTTCGAATTGACCCAAAGCTGCCGGCCAACCGCGACTGGCCCAAGCCCACACAAGGGCAGCTTGTGGTTCGCGTGACGGACATCAACCAGCAGACTCTCACCGCGCAGTCCTCCATCCTGCGGCATTGCTCCCAATTCTATCTGGGCCTGCGCTCCTTCGAAGGCCGCGTGGTGCAAAACCGTCCCCTTGCATTGCAGGCCATCGCCGTCGGTGCGGATGGAAAGCTGTGGCAGAAGGCGGTGCCGGTGGAGGTAACGCTCTCTCGTGTCGTCTGGCGCAGCGTGCCTGTGAAGGGCGCGGGGAACACCCTGGCATTTCAAAACGAGCGCACGCTTGAGACGGTGGGCACGGCCACCCTCACCACGGTGGCGCGCGACGCGGATCCGGTGATGACCAACCTGATCCCGGGGGGCGCCGGCGAGTATCTGTTGCACCTGCGTGCAACCGATGCGCTGGGCAATCCCGTGCGCACCGCCGCGACGATTTACGTGGGCGGCACAGAACCTCTGGCTTGGGATTACCGCAATGAGGCCACGATGGAATTGGTGGCCGACAAGCCGGGGTACGAAGTGGGCGGGCTCGCGCGGCTTCTGGTGAAGGCGCCCTTTGGTGGGCGTGCGTGGGTGAGCGTGGAGCGCGAAAAGGTGCTTCGATCATTCCAGGTGGAGCTCAAGGGCAATGCGCCCGTCATTGAGGTGCCCCTCACGGCCGAGGACGCGCCCAACGTGTTTGTCTCGGTCTGCCTGCTGCGCGGCTCGGACGAGAGCGCCCGCAAGATCAAAACGGCAGAGTTTCGCCAGGGTTACTGCCAGCTCAAGGTCGAAGATACGCAGTCGCAGCTAAACGTGCAGGTGATGCTGCCGCAAACCGACTACCGGCCCGGACAGGAAGGGGTCGTGGAAACGCGCATTGCCGACCGCACCGGCAAGCCTGTGGCGAGTGCGGAAGTGACCTTGTATGCCGTGGACGAAGGAGTGCTCGACCTCATGGGTGACACGCGGCCTGATCCGCATGCGCTTTTTTACGCGCCGCGTCCGCTGCTGGTTCACACGCACACGAGTTTCCCATACATGCTGGCCGAAGACCCGGCGCGAAGTGCTTTTGGGAACAAGGGGCGGCTCATTGGTGGTGGAGGTGACGGCATGGGAAAGCTGCGAGAGAACTTCCAAGCCTGCGCTTTCTGGCACGCGCGCCTTGCCACCGATGCCACGGGGCGAGTGAGTGCCAAGTTTAAGGCGCCCGATGGACTCACACGGTACCGTGTCTTCGCCGTGGCGCACACGACGACGCATCAATTTGGCGCTGGTGAATCTGGCTTTCGCATCAACAAGCCGCTGATGATCGAGGCAGCATGGCCACGGTTTGCCAGGCAGGGAGACCGCATTGAGGCGCGCGCGGTGGTGCACAATCTCACCGACAAGGCCCGGAAAGTTGGGGTGCAGATTTCCCCCGATACAAAGCTGCGCCTTCTCAATGGCGAGGCGCAACAGCTCGTGATGGTTCCGGCGCGTGGCACCAAGGCCGTTGTATGGCAGGTGGAATTCCTGGCAACGGGCACCACGCAGACACTCTGGCAGGCCGTGGACACTGAGGATGCTTCCTTGGGTGACCGACTCAAGACCGGGCTTTCGGTTCATCCCCCGGCTCCGCTCATTCGCGAGATTCTGCTCTCGCGAAGCGAAGCCAAGGAGATTAATCCCCTCCAGGGAATTGACCCCCAACTGGCGGAAGCCACGGGCACAGTCACCCTCACACTCTCCAACACGCGCTTGAGCGAGATGGCGGAGGCCGGAGAGTATCTCCTAAAATACCCCTACGGGTGCGTGGAGCAGACCACGTCCGCGCTGCTGCCCTGGCTGGTTCTGCGACCGCATCAGGCTGCGTTTCCCGCATGGAAGTCAAAGATGGCGGGCGCCGACAGCGCGATTGCCAAGGGCATCGATCGACTGGTGGGCATGCAGACGGCCGATGGCGGACTGGCCTACTGGCCCGGCGGCCGCGATTCAACGCCGTGGGCAGGCGCCTATGGAGGCATGGGACTGGCCATGGCCAAGGCGCGCGGTCATCCCGTGCCCGCCAATGCTTTAAGCCGGCTGGCCGACTACCTCGCCGCGCAGCTTCGCAAGCCCGCATCCGCCGGCGGCAACTACGGACTGCACGAATCGTGTTTGGCGC
Source organism: Verrucomicrobiales bacterium (assembly GCA_005809105.1). Lineage (GTDB taxonomy): Bacteria > Verrucomicrobiota > Verrucomicrobiia > Limisphaerales > UBA1100 > SYLI01. Next base: position 8,839 of record SYLI01000044.1, read on the forward strand.
TCTACACGCTGGCGCTGTTGGACCGGCCCGAAGAGGCGTATCACGAGCGGTGGTTCATGCAGCGCCACCAGTTGTCGGCCGCCAGCCGGGCGGTTCTTGCGCTGGCCATTCAGAAGGCCGGAGGTTCTTTGGAGATGTCACGCCAGTTGCTGACGGAGGGGGCCGCGCCAGTGGATCAAGGTTGGTTTGGCTGCGTGGGCCAATCGGCCGCCCTGCAGCTCATGGCGTGGAGTCATTGCCATGCGGACTCGCCGCGCGTCGACGAGGCTCTTGCCCAACTCATGGGCGCGCGCGGCGGAGGTCACTGGGGCACCACCCAGGGAAATGCGTGGGCCATTCTTGCGCTCACCGCCTACTTGGAACGAGTGGAGGGTGCGGCGATGGCGGGCAGAGGAGAGGTGGACTTGGGCGGCCAGAGGACTCCCTTCTCCTGGGATGAACAACCCCGCACCTTCGAGTTTGCAGCCGCGCGTCGCGAGGGCGAGCCCCCGGCCCCAATCCGCATCCTCAATCCCCAAGGACGGCGCATCTACATCACCACGCGCCTTGAGATGCAGCCCAAAGCCCGCATGCTGCCGCGCCAGGACAATGGCTTTTCAGTGACGCGCAGCTATTCAAAAGTGGGCGAGGATGGCGCTCTGCAGCCCGGAGTAGCATGGACGGTGGGCGATCTCGTTTGTGTGACGCTGCGTGTCGCATCGCAGAAGCCGGCGCATTTTGTGGTGCTGGACGATGCACTGCCCGCTGCGTTGGAAGCCGTCCATCCAGAGTTCAAGAATCAGCAGCTTGCCGCGCCTCAACACGCGACCGACTGGCGTGTGAATCATCGTGAGCTTCGGGCCGATCGCGCATTGTACTTCTTCGATCATTTCTCCCCTGGTGAACACACCGTTCGCTACCTCGCCCGCGTTCGCTGTGCCGGCGAGACGATGGCACCCTCTGCCAAGGTCGAGGCGATGTACCAGCCCCAACGCAATGGGCTTTCTGGCAGCGTCGAGTTTAGCGCCAACCCCCTTAAGTTGTGATGGGCGCCTTGTGGAATCGCCTGCGCGAATGGGGCCGCGCTTGTCTTCGCACTCCATGGCGGTGGGGGGTGTATGCGGCGTGCATTCCTGCTGTGGGATGGATCTCCCTTCTAGGACTGGTGTGGGCCATGCCGCTGCCTCCGTCGTTATCAATCCAAGAACCCATAGGTAATGACTACGTGGACCGCTTTGGCGTCTCGTTGCGACAGACGCTGGGTGCGGGGGGCAATCATGGCCGTGTTCTCACGATGGACGAGGTGCCTGATATTCTCGTCGCGGCCACTCTCGCGGCGGAAGACAAGCGATTCTGGGAGCACCGGGGTGTTGATTGGATCGCTACGGCGCGCGCATTTCGCGATTGGGTGTGGACCGGCCGCGTGGTCTCGGGTGCGTCCACCATCACGCAGCAGCTCATCAAAAACGCCCAGCCGCGGCCGCGCACGATTGCCACCAAGGTGCGCGAGGCGCTGCAGGCCATGAAGCTTGAGCGATGCTGGACCAAGCGCCAGATTCTCACAGCGTATCTCTCCCGCATCGATTACGGCAACGGCTGCACGGGTGCGGGTGCGGCAACGGAGTATTATTTTGCAAAACCCCTGGAGCATCTCTCGCCTGCAGAGGCAGCATTGCTGGCGGCGTTACCCAATGCGCCCAGTCGCCTCAATCCACACCGCCATTTGGAGAGGGCGCAAGGGCGCCAGCGGGTGATCCTCGGGCGCATGCACGCCAACGGAGTGATTCCCGAGCCGGTATTCCGGCGCGCCATGGCAGAGAAGCCAAGGCTGCAGGGAAACTTCCGCGCGTTTCATGCGCCGCATTTTGTGGACTTGTTTCGACAGCAGCACCCGGAAAGTTCCGGGCGTGTCGCCACCACGCTGGATCTTGCCCTGAACCAGTTTGCCCAGCGAACGCTCAGTGCCCAGATCGCGCAACTGCGGATGCGCCACGTCGCCAACGGCGCCGTGGTGGTGCTGGACGTGGCGCGTGGCGATGTGCTCGCACTGGTGGGTTCGCAGGATTATTTGGCTGCAGACGACGGTCAGGTGAATGGAGCTTGGGCGCGTCGTTCGGCGGGCTCCACACTCAAGCCTTTCACCTACCTCATGGCGCTGGAGCGCGGCGCCACGGCCGCCACCATTATTCCTGATGTGCCCTGCGAAATGGCCACGGCCACGGGGATCTTCAGACCGCACAACTACGACCACCGCTGCCACGGGCCGGTTGCCCTTCGTGAGGCGCTGGGAAATTCGCTCAACATCCCCGCCGTGCGAATTCTTGGGCAGGCGGGCGGCGTTGAGGCGTTGCAGCATCGCCTCCGCGGCTGTGGCCTCACCACGCTGGAAGAGCCCGCGGCGTTTTATGGACTGGGGCTGACCATCGGTAACGCCGAGGTGCGACTCTTGGAACTTGCCAATGCGTATGCTTGTCTGGCACGGCTGGGCCTTTGGAGGCCGTATCGCTTGCAGCAGGGCGCTGCGGAAGCGGGCGTGCGCTGGTTTGATGAGCGCGCGTCGTGGATCGTGGCTGACATTCTAGCCGATGAGCGCGCGCGAGCGCGGTCTTTCGGCTTCAACTCGCCACTAGCCTTCGATTTTCCTGTCGCCTGCAAGACGGGCACCAGCACGGATTTCCGCGACAACTGGGCATTGGGCTACACGCCGGAATACGTGGTCGGTGTGTGGGTGGGAAACTTTGATGGCACGCCCATGCGCGATGTTTCTGGTGTGAGCGGCGCTGCGCCGGTGATGCATGCGCTGATGGAGCATCTCCACCGCACGCGCGGCACCGGCTGGTACACGCGTCCTGCGGGGTTGGTGCAGTCCTGCGTCTCACCTCTCACCGGCAAGCGCGTGACCTCTGGTAAGGAGGAGTGGTTTCTGGAAGGAACGCTCCCGCCAGATGCGACGCCAGACGATGTGGATGGGCAAGGGCGGGTGCGACTAGACGCAGTGTATCGGGATTGGCTGGCGAGCAGCGACAACTGGCTGGGTGGTCAGGCAGTGCTGCGCGAGTCCCTCGACAAGCCCTTTGCGGTGGTTCGGCCGCTGCCCGGCACGGTGTTTTACATTAATCCTGAACTGCCCGAGTCGTGCCGTGAGATTCCCTTGAGCTTGGGCGATGGTCGTCAGGCACAGTGGAGCTCGCCGTCGCTCAAGTGTGAGTTGCGCGGCGGCCAGACCGTGGCTCGCCTTGCGCCAGGCACGCACCGTCTGCGCGCGCAAGTGCAAGGCCAGTTGCTGGAGACGTGGATCCGTGTGGAACACTTTTAGCGTTTGGGTTGGCCTGCGCCCTCAGGAACTCCTATCCTTCCTTGCAATGGCTGTTTCGAACGACTCCCCCATCCTTCAATTGCGCGAGGGCGACGATGTTGCCGTCCTCAAGCGCACGCTTAAGGCAGGAACCGCTCTGGAAAGCGCACGTGGGCCTCTGGCTTGCGCGGTGACGATTCCCGCGGGGCACAAGATTGCCCTGTGCGACGTGGCCGGGGGTGCGGCCGTTCGAAAGTATGGGCAGGTCATTGGGTTTGCCAAAGGCCCCATCGTGCGGGGCGAGCATGTCCATTCGCACAACCTGGTGATGCTGCCTTACGAGCGCGAGCACGCGTTCTGTGCGGATTACCGGCCTGCAATCTTGCATCCGGAGGAGCAGCGCCGCAGCTTCCAAGGTTTCGCCCGGCCAGGCGGGCGGGCGGGCACGCGCAACTACGTGGCGATTCTCTCCAGCGTGAACTGCTCAGCATCGGTGGCGCGCTATGTGACGGAGCGGTTTCGAGGGCCGGATTTCCAGCGCGACTTTCCCCACGTGGACGGGGTGATTGCGTTTAAGACGCAGGGCGGTTGCGGCGTGGATCCGGGAGGGCCGCTGCAGATCATCCGGCGCACGCTCGCCAACATGGCGCGGCACCCCAACATCGCCGCGTACGTGATGATTGGTCTGGGCTGCGAGGACAACCAGATCCGTGCCATTCGCGAGGCGCACGCGCTCGACCAACTCAAGCCCGGTGAGATCGCCCCGGCGTACATGACCATTCAGGGAGCGGGCGGCACGCGCAAGACGCTGGAGGCGGCCGTGGCGGCGGTGCAGTCGATGTTGCCCAAGGCCAATGAAGCGCGGCGCACCGAGCAGCCTCTCTCAAAACTCCTCCTTGCAGAAAACTGCGGCGGTTCGGACGGGAATAGCGGCATCACCGCTAACCCCGCGCTGGGCGTGGCCTCGGACGAACTGATCCGCCACGGGGGTACGTCGGTGCTGGCTGAGACCACAGAAATCTACGGCGCAGAGCATCTGCTCACGCGCCGCGCCGCCAGGCCCGAGGTGGCGGAGAAGCTGATGCGGCAGATCCGCTGGTGGGAGGATTACGCGCGCCGCCACGACAGCTCCATCGACAACAACCCCTCGGTGGGAAACAAGGAAGGCGGACTCACGACGATTTACGAAAAGAGCCTTGGCGCGGTGGCCAAGGGTGGCCAGTCGCCGCTCATGGCTGTCTACGACTACGCTGAAGCCATCACCGATCAGGGCTTTTGCTTTATGGACACGCCCGGATACGACCCGGTGAGCATGACCGGGCTCGTGGCCGGTGGCTGCAACGTGGGCGTGTTCACCACCGGCCGCGGCAGCGTGTACGGTTGCAAGCCCGCGCCCTGCATCAAGGTGGCCACCAACACCACCCTCTACAACTGGATGGAGGAGGACATGGATCTCAACGCCGGCACCATTCTTGATGGCACCGAGACGGTGGATCAAGTGGGGCGCGCCATTTTTGAAAAAATTATTTCGGTTGCCAACGGTGAGAAAACCAAGAGTGAGCGCCTCGGCATTGGTGATGAGGAGTTCCAGCCGTGGTTTCCCGGGCCACAGTATTGACCCAATAAAACTAGAGTCCCCGCGAGCGCATAGCGGGCGGCACGCCCAGAGCAAAGCGGCCGCGAGTGCGCCGAAGGCGAAGGCGGGTGTCAAAGGCGGCACTGAGGGAGGCACTGGTGAGGGTTTGACCAATGGGGCCGCACGCTGATGCAAGGCCCCGGCGCAGGAGCAGCGCGTGGGTGAACACCGGCACGATTTCCTCCACGTGATGGGTGACGAGCACGAGCGTGGGTGAGGAGGGTGAGCGGCCCAGGCGGTCTAGGAACTGTAGGAAGTGCTCGCGGCCGCATGGATCGAGTCCGGCGCAGGGTTCGTCCAGAATGAGAATGGCGGGCCCAGCCATGAGCGCGCGGGCGATCAGGACACGCTGCCTTTCGCCCTGTGAAAGCTGCACCCACGGACGGTAGGCGAGTGGGACACATCGCACTCGCCGAAGCAGGGCCATCGCCCGGCGGCGATCGACGCGGCTGGGCCTGTGCCAGAGGTCGATTGCCGCGCTGCGCCCGCTGGCAACGGTTTCCAGCGCGGGCTCGTCATCGGCCATCAAGTGTTGCAACGCATGGCTCACCAATCCCACGCGGCGGCGAAGGTGAGGCCAGTGGTCTTCCCCGTAGGTTTTGCCCAAGAGGCGAAGGACGCCCGCGGTGGGGGTGAGGTAGCCCGTGAGCGCGGCCAGGAGTGAGGACTTGCCCGAGCCGTTGGGGCCCAGCACCACCCAGTGTTCGCCCGACTCAATCGTCCAGCTTACGCCGCGCAGGATGGGGGTTCCCCCGCGATGCACTCGCAGGTCTTGGATTTCCACGATGGCTGGCACGCCGGTGCTTGTAACGGCTGTGCGCTTTCGCGCAAAGCGAAAGTTTGGATTGCCATGCGCCGGCCGGGTTCCTAGTCTCACCCCACCGCAAGACTATGAAAACGATCCTCTCTGGATTCTTGGCCGCCACACTCGCGATGACACTGGCGCTGGCCGCCGACAAGAAGCCGCAGCCCAAGGTGGGCTACACCGATACGCCGCTCATTCCCGGCCAGAAATGGCGCGTGCATGATGCGGATAGGCCGCAGCCCAAGATTGCGAAGCCCGAGGCCTCGCCGACGCTAGGCGCCAAGCCACCCGAAGGCGCGGTGGTGCTCTTCGACGGCACCAACCTTGACCGCTGGACGGGCGGAAAATGGAAGGTGGAAAATGGCTACATGGAAATCAACAAGACCGGCGGCCTCACCACGAAGGAAGGGCTGGGATCCATGAATCTGCATTTGGAATTTGCCACGCCCAAGCAGGTGCGGGGCGAGAGCCAGGGGCGCGGCAATAGCGGCGTCATCATCATGGGCCGGTACGAGGTGCAGGTGCTTGATTCCTACGACAACGTGACCTATGCCGACGGTCAGTGCGCCGCGATTTATGGACAGCACCCGCCGGAGGTGAACGTCTCCCTCCCCCCGGGTGAATGGCAGACCTACGACATCGAGTTTCACGCGCCGAAGTTTTCGGGCGACAAGCTGGACAAACCCGCGCGCGTGACCGTGCGTCACAACGGTGTGGTGGTGCACAACGATCGGGAAATCCTGGGCTCGGTGTCCCATCGCGGCCTGCCCAAGTACAGCGCGCATCCGGAGAAGCTGCCCCTGAATCTTCAGGATCACGGCAATCCGGTTCGCTACCGCAACATCTGGGTGTTGCCGCTGAAAGACTGAGCGGTTTTTTTGGGCCGCCGCAGCAAGCTAGGGCCTGCGGATTCTCAAGAGCACCGGCAGGGAGGTCTGTTTGCCGGCGGGGTCAACCACGTTGTTGCTGCCCCCAAGGACGGCAAAGCACAGGCGGTCCATCTCTGCGACCCAGGGGGCACACCGCAGGAATACCTCCCTGCGGTCTTGGTTCTCGGCAATCTCCACGCCGTTAAGGCCGATGCTATCCACGATGACGCCGTGGGGCAGATTGGCCACGCTGATGTCCTGAAGGCCCTTTTCGGTGACGCGCTGCAGGGCGATCCAGATGGGAGCCGTGCCGCCGGGAGCCAGCGTGATTTCCAGAGGCGCGCCCTCGCTGAGGGTGCTGGCGCGAGCCCCATAGCGGATGGTGGCATTGGCACTGTCGCGGGCTTTCATCGAGGCGTCCTTCTCCAGTCCCACATAGAGCGCAGGTTTGCCGTCGACCTTGATGGTTCCCAAGCCACCCAAGGCGCGCCGCACCTCACCGCCCGGCAGCGTCGCGATGGCGGTGAAATTGCCCGCAAGGGAAATGGGCTTTCCTGCGGGAGCGTCGTCCGCGGCGAAGACAACCCCGTGGGCCTCGGTGTGGCCGGCCTCGATGACCAGCGTGCGTGGCAGCGAAAGGCCCGGCGGAGCAGGGGGGAGTTCCACGCGGATCGGGCCGTCAAATCCATCCATCCGCTCGGCGCGCACGGTGAACCCCTTTCCACTACCGGGAGCCACGGTGGGGAGGTCGCCAGCAAGGGTGACGCGGAAGTCGGGCTGCGCCTGGCGAATGAGCAGCCGGTACGAATACAGCGGCCCGCTGCGCCGGCGATTGTCAGTGACCCGCACGAGGTAGTCCTCCTCGCGGGGAGCCGTGAAGGTCAATCGTGAGTCGGTGCCCCACTGGCGCAGGCTGTCATCGTCATTGGCGTAGTGGACCATGAAGAGGGGCAGACCGTTGTCCTGCGGCGTTGCCGAGGGGGACAGGGGATGGACAATGTAGCAGGTGGAACCATCGGCGTGCGCCGAGGCGCTGGTGTCAAAGAACCCGCGGCGCGAGCCGGTCGGACCGGTGTAAAAGCGAAACCCGCTATCGGGTCCCTCGGGGGCGCGCAGCAGCCGGACCACCTCGCCTTCCATGTAGAGGTATTCGTTAAGCTCCATTTCCTCCCAGTGATCCACGCGCCCGTCGGCCTGGGTGGAATTAATCGGCCGGAAATTGATGGCCGAATTCCGGACGGCCTGAAGTCGGACGCGCGGCACAGGGCGGCCGTCGGCATAGAGCACGTCCAGCCGGGTGTCGGCCGGCGAACCCACGCGCCCGGCGCTGGTCTCCAGAATCAGGCTCTGGCCAGCCTTCGCGTGGAAACGATACAAGTCTGCCTCATCACCCGCGGCGCCCTCGCGCCAGAACCGGCCGCAGATGGCGCCGGGCACCGGCAGCGCCTGCGCCTGCGCGGGCTTCCCATTGGGCTCGCGTTCGAGCAGATCGGGAAGGGCGGTGGCCAGTGGCTTGAGCTGGCCGCGGATACGGAAGCGCGTCGGGTCCAGGCTGAGTGGGAAGTCCCCCGGTGCAGGTGGCGTGATCTCCACGAAGTCCTCGGGCAGGTTGTACCCGATGAGCTCGAGCTTCGCCGGGCGCGCCGCCGCAATGGTGGGAGGATAAAATCCCATGACCACAGGCAAGGCGCCCGACGTCACCCGGTAAAAGTGGTCTGGTGAACCGTTGCGCTGAAGCTCGGAGATCTCCAGCGCGAATCGGCCCGCTTTGGAAAAGGTATGCACGAGCCAGGGCTCGCCACGATCCCGGCTCACCGCCAGCACGCGGCCTTCCGCACTCACAAGCGAGAGCACCAGCTCCGCAGCCTTGGAACCCAGCGAAGTGGATTGCGCGTCAAAGACAAAAGTCTCGCCGGCCCGGGATTCGAAAGCGATGCGATCAACCTCTCCGGGCGCAGACAGCGCGCCCCAGAAGCCCAGCGGCAGCGCGGAGAGTGTCTCAGGCGAAGATGCGCTGCGGTCCGATTCGATCACCTGCGGCACATCATCAATGTGCAGCGTCAGGCGTGCGCTCTCGCCACTCGCGTTCCTGAGTCCCATCTGCAGGGCTCCACGTTGAAGCTCCCGTGGAATCGTCACCTTGACGCGCCAGGGCGCGGTGCTGTTGGCGGCAGGCGCGATGAGAACCCCGCGCACGCGAGCGTCGGAGAAGACCAGCTCACTCCCGCCAAGCGCGGTTCCCACTAGGGTGAGTTCAGACGTCGTGCCGCTCTGGATGCCCCGTGGAGTGATGAGCGTCAGCACGGGCTTGACCTCGGCAGCGGACGCAACGCTCCACCAGCAGCAGGCCAAGCCGACGATGATTCTAGCGAGGCTCATGGTTTCCAAGGGTACTCCTGCAAGGTTCCATCCTGTCGCGCCACAAAGAGTCTTTCGCCGGCAAAGGCCAGCGCCGTGGGCCAGTCGGGTTGGCGTCCATGCGACAAGGCTGGTTGCAGGTCGGAGGCGCTCCACACCTTGACGGTGCGGTCTTCGGCACCGCTGGCCAGCCGCGAGCCGTCGTGGGAAAACGCCAGCTGCAGGATGGCCCCTTCGTGGCCGTATTGTGAAAGGCGCAGGGCGTTGGAGCCTTCGCGGGCGGTGGTGCTCACCGACCACATGCGGATGCGATGATCAGCGCCGCCGGCCACCAGTCGGGTGCCATCGGGGCTGAAGGCCACCACATGCTGCGCCTTGGTGGGCTGCGAGAAGGTGTCCAGCCGCTCTCCGCTGTCCACCGACCAGAGCTTCACGGTGGTATCGGCGCTGGCGCTGGCCAGGACTTTGCCATCGGCTCGGAACGCAAGGCCAAAGACCGCGCCGCTGTGCCCGGAGAGTTCCCGGACTTTTTCCCCATCCTGGGTGCGCCAGAGGATGATGCGCTGGTCATAGCCACCGGTGGCCAGCAGGGTTCCGTCGGGGGCAAGCGCCATGGCATGGATGGCGTCGCGGTGTCCTCGCAGACGATGCAGCACGGTGCCCGCCTTTAAATCCCAGACGCGGATTTCGCCAGCGATGCCAGGTTCGCCCCCGCCCGCGTAGAGCACGTCGCCTTGCAGCAGTAGCGCATTGATGTTGCCCCGGGGGCCTTCGCTCACGGCAGCGTGGGTCGAAGTCGAGTTGGCGTTCACCCAAGCGACAGCGCCATTGAGGCCCAGTGCCAGCTGGTTGCGGCGCGGATGATACGCGAGGGCGTGGATGGCGCGGGGTGGAGTCACCTTGGGCTTGATGTCGGGGATGCGCAGCCCCTCGGCGGCCGCGGCCGATGGCGGACTTGCGCCCGAGTCAATCCAGTTTCGTACGAGGGCAATCTCTGGAACGGTAAGGTGCTCGCGAATTCCCGGCGGCATGAACTGATTCTTGCCGGTTTTGCCGCTGCGACCTTCGATGGCTTTCACGAGGAGGCTGGCCTGGGCATTGCCTGGCACGATGGCCGCGCCGCCTTGTCCGCCCCGCATGAGGGTGTCAAAACTTTCCAGCACGAGTTTGCCCTCGGGATCGTCCGCGCCGTGGCAGACGGTGCAGTGGGCGTCCAGAACGGCCTGCACGGCGGCAAATCCCCTCTTCGGAGGCTCGTCAGGAGGTGCGGTGACGCAGGAGGTAAACCCGGCGGCCGCCATCATGAGCGTGGGGCAGATGACGACGAGGTGACGCATGCCTGCCTAGTGGTTGAAGAGGAACTCGCGGCTGGTCAGCAGCGCAAAGAAGAGGTCCTCGGCAGCCTCGCGTCTCTGAGGGGCTTCCTTGAGATGGCGCGTTGCGGCGGAAAGCTCGGCTGCGGTGGGGGGGCGTGAGAGGGCCGTCATGAAAAGTTGCTCAACCAGCTTTGCCGGCTCGTCATGCGAGGAGAGCAACTGGGAAAGGCGGGAGGTCTTGGCGGCCAGTTTGTCGTTGAGGGTGGGCCCGTTGGCCATGTGCAGCATCTGGCCGACACTCGGATCGTCCACACGCTCGCAGGTGCAGGTGGTCTCGCGTTTGGGCCGGCCAAACGTGGTGAGGAAGTACGATTCGACACTGGCGTCGGGCACCTGCAGAGCGCGCCAACCCTTGGGGTAGTCCTTGAACTCGGTGGGAACTCCCGTGGCCTGGGAGAGGACGTCAAGGATCACCTCGGCCTTCAGGCGGCGGGGGTAGTAGTGCGAGTAGAACCGGCGGTCGGCCTGATTCGAGGGAGTGGCCACGCTGGTGCGCTGGTACGTCTCCGACTGAAGGATGGCGCGCATGAGTTCGCGCAGGTTGAACTTGTTTTCGGAAAGGTAAGCCGCCGTGGCGGCAAGCAGCTTTTCATGGGTTGCAGGATTGGTGCGCCGCATGTCATCCACCGGCTCCACCAGGCCTTGGCCAAAGAAATTGGCCCACACGCGGTTCGCAATGGATCGAGAAAACCATGGGTTTTCTGGATGCACCAGCCAGTCGGCGAAGGGCTCCCGCCGGTCGCCAGCCAAGGATGGATCGAGCGCGGCTGCCGCCAGGGGACGGGGCGGCTGGGGGCGGCCGGTGAGCGGCTGGGGGATTTCACCCTGCGTGTCGATGAAGACGATTTCGCGTCCTTCACCGCCCGCATCCTTGCGGCGCACGCGCGCAAAGAGGCTGGCCATGCCGTAATAATCGTTGTTGGTCCATTGCTCCATCGGGTGGTTGTGGCATTGGGCGCAGTTGATGGACATCCCCAGGAAGGCGGCGACGGCGTTTTCCGACGCCTTCTTCGGGTCATCGTGCAGCACAAAGAAGTTGGCGCCGCCGTGGTCGAGCGTGTCGCCCTGTGCCGTGATCATCTGACGGGCCAGCACATCCCAGCCGGTGTTGGAGGCCACGTGCCCCCGCAGCCAGTGGTGGAAGGCCCACATGGCGGGCTTCTTCAATCGGGCAGTGGAGACGAGGAAAAGATCAGACCACTTGTGCGTCCAGTAATCCACAAACTCCGGCCGGGAGAAGAGCGACTCGATGAGCTGGTCGCGCTTGTCAGGCGCGGCAAGCGCAGTGAACGCCCGTGTCTCCTCGGCTGTCGGCAGGACACCCAGCGTGTCGAGAAAGACCCGCCGGATGAACTCGGAGTCAGAACAGCGCGCGGCGGGCGCAAGGTTGAGTTCGCGCAATTTGTCCAGAACCAGCTGGTCGATGAAGTTTCGGCGCGGCGCGTTCTTAAACGCAGCCTCGGTGAGCATGTTGGGGTAGGGGACCGTGACGCTGGCGATGGCCAGCCGGCTCATGTACCACGCCACGAGCGCGCCGCCACCGTGATTCACCACCGTGAGGCGGCCCGTATCGCCCGCCTGCGCCACGCTCTCATTGGCCGAGGTGTATTTGGCCCAGCGGGTGACGTCCACGCTGCGGCCGTCGGTGAAATGCGCGAGCACTTGGAACTGGAGATGGTCGCCCGGCTTGAGCGTGGCGGAGGGAGGCTTCATCTCGATGCGGTCAATGCGCGGGTCGTCGCTTCTCAACCCCGGTGCGCCATGGGCGATCCAGTCGGCAAGGATGCGAAACTCGCGGGAGTCCACCTCGAAGCGCTTGCCGCCCTTGTGCGGCACCAACCCGGTCGCCTTGAGCAGGATGAGGCTGCGGCCGGGTTCTTCCACGTTCACCCGGCGCGCCGCCGCGTGACGCGTGAGCGCCAGAAAGTCGTTCTCATCATCAAAGCCGCGCAGCGAGAGCTTGAAACCATTCTTGCCCGCCGCCGCGCCGTGACAGGCTCCGGAGTTGCATCCGAACTTTGTGAGAACCGGCTGCACGTCATTGCGAAAGCTGGGCGAACCCGCCGGCGCCGCGAAGGCCGGGAATGCGGCCGTCATGAGTGGCACCATGAGGGCGAGCAGGGGACAAAGAGGACGTCGGGGGCGTTTCACAGCGGATGAACTACGCGAAGAGCTCCTTCACGGGCTGCGCGCCAAAGTCCACGAGAGGGAAGGGGCGTCCGGCGGGGCCGGGCAATTCGGCCTCCAAATCCAGACCGAGGCTGTGATAAATCGTCGCCGCGATTTCAGAGGGCTTCACCGGGCGCTCGGCGGGGAAGCCGCCAATTTCGTCGCTCTTGCCGATGGCCCGCCCGCCTTTCACGCCTCCCCCGGCAAAGTACACCGTCCAGCATTGAGGCCAGTGGTCGCGCCCGCCGGCAGGGTTGACCTTGGGGGTGCGGCCAAATTCGGCGAGGTTGCACACCAGCGTGCGGTCCAGAAGGCCGCGCTGGTGCAGGTCCTCGATCAGGGCGCTGTAGCCCTGGTCGTACATCGGGGCCACGATGTCCTTCATTCCCGCGATGGAGGTGAAGGGTTTGGAGCCGTGGATGTCCCAGGTGATCTCGTTAAAAACGGTGATGAAGGTGTTGATGGTGACAAAGCGCACGCCGGCCTCCACGAGGCGACGCGCCAAAAGACAGCACTGGCCAAAGCGCGACATGCCGTACCGCTCGCGCACGGACGCGGGCTCCTTCGTGAGGTCAAACGCATCACGCGCGCGCGCGCTGGTCATCAGCCGGTAGGCCAGCGAAAAACTCTCGTCCATGAGCTTGGCGGTCTCCGTGGACTCGAAATACCGTGTGGCATCCTCCACCACTTGGCGCAGATTTTTTCGGCGGTCCAGCCGCGCTTCTCCCAGATTTTTTGGCGGGAGGAGATCGGGCACGCGAAAGTCAGCCTTGGCGGGATCGGCATTGAGGACGAAGGGGTCGTGGCTCTTGCCCAGAAAGCCCGCGTCCTGTCCGTGGGGCATATTGCCGCCCGTGGGCCCCATGGGCTCGGGCAGAATCACGTGCGCCGGCAGCTCGTTGCGCCGGCCGCGCAGGAACTCCGCGGCGCTGCCCACGTGCGGAGAGTTGATGCCCCCGGAGAAGAGCCGTCCGGTCTGCATCATCTGATGGCCCGTGTCATGCACGGCGGCCGCGGTATGGTAGCAGCTGCGGACGAGCGAAAACTTGTCGGCCACGGCTGCGTGCCGGGGAAAGATTTCGCTAATCTGGAAGGCGCCCTTCGTTCGGATGGGCTGGAACGGGCCGCGAATCTCGCGCGGCGCGTCGGGTTTCATGTCCCACGTGTCGAGCTGGCTGGGGGCGCCCAGATTGAAAATCAAGATCGCGTTGCGATCATCCTTGGAGGGGTCCACCTTGCGCGCGGCCTTGGCGGCAGCCCACGCCGGAAGCGACAAGCCCAGCGCACCCAGCGCACCCACTTCCAGAAAATCCCTGCGGCGCACGCCCCCACAGGTGGCCACGGATCCTTGTCCGCTAATCTTGAGCATATCCCGTCCTGTGCTTAAGGGAGAGCGTAGCAGCCGCGATGACACCAGGCAAGGATGGGTTCGCGATTTGACTTGGTGGCGGTACGGGTTGTAGCTTGTGGGGGAGGAACTAAAAGGTGGCCACCAAGGACGATTACCTCGTCGAGACGCTCTGCGACATGGGCCTGCTGGATGGGGACCAGGTTGACACCGCGCGCACCAGTGGCGAGCTGCTCGGTCAGGGCATTGTCGAGACACTGGTCAAGCAGAAGGCCATCCACCCCGACCAGCTTTGCCGCGCCCGCGCCCTGCACTTTGGCATGGAGCTGGTGGATCTTCAGGATGTGCAGCCCACCGATGAGCTGGTGCAGGCCATGCCACGTCACATCGCGCGCCGCTTCAATGTCCTGCCGCTGGGCGTGAACGAAACCCAGCTCACGGTGGCCACGGCCGATCCCAGCGACCTGGAAATGATGGATGGCCTGCAGCGCATGCTGCCGACCTTTGAGATCCTCTTTCAGGTGGCCACCGATCCGCAGATTCAGGCGTCGCTGGAAAAGTTTTATGGCGGCACCGGCGAGGCCGTGGAGCGCGTGGTGCAGGAGCTCTCGCAAACCCAAGTGGACGTCGACGCGGTGTTGGGTGCCAAGGGCAGGAAGCCCACGGAGGCGGAGCTGGACGCCGAGATGGATTCGCCACTCGTGCGGCTCGTCGCCAAGATCATTGCCGAGGGCTACAAACAGGGCTGCTCGGACGTGCACATCGAGCCCTTTGAGCGCAGCCTGCGCGTGCGCTATCGGGTGGACGGATCGCTGCGTGCGGTGGAGAGCCCGCCCTTGCGGCTGCATCCCCCCATCATCAGCCGCATCAAGATCATGTCGGGGATGTCCATCTCCGAAAAACGCGTGCCGCAGGATGGACGCATGCAGCAGCTCATCGGCGAGAAGGTGATTGATTTTCGTGTCAGCTGCCTGCCCACCCAGTACGGCGAGAGTATCGTCATGCGTATTCTCGACAAGGGCGGCCTGAGCTTGGGCTTGGATCAGCTGGGTTTCATGCGCGACGACCAGGAGACCTTCGAGCGCTGCGCACAGATGCCCGATGGTATCCTGCTGGTGACCGGACCCACCGGCTCGGGTAAGACGACGACGCTCTACTCCTGCCTCAACCTGCTGAACACCCCTCAGAAAAAGATCATCACGGTGGAGGACCCGGTGGAGTACATGCTCGACGGCATCAACCAGGTCCAAGTGAACGAGGCGGCGGGGATGACCTTCTCGGCCGCGCTGCGGTCCAT
This sequence comes from Verrucomicrobiales bacterium, assembly GCA_005809105.1. Taxonomy (GTDB): domain Bacteria; phylum Verrucomicrobiota; class Verrucomicrobiia; order Limisphaerales; family UBA1100; genus SYLI01. The sequence goes on from SYLI01000044.1 coordinate 23,971, forward strand.
GCTGCGCCAGGCGCCCAACATCATCATGCTGGGGGAAATCCGCGACGCCGAAACCGGCACCATCGCCGTCAACGCCTCGCTGACCGGCCACTTCGTCTTCTCCACCCTTCACACCAACGACGCGCCGGGCGCCATCACGCGCATGGTGGATCTGGGCATCAAGCCCTTCCTCGTGTCCTCGGCCACCCGGTGTGTGATGGCTCAGCGGCTGGTGAGAAAGATCTGCAGCAAATGCGGCGAGAGCTGCGAGCTGACCGAGGGCGACCTGCTCGCCTTGGAGATCACGCCCGAACAGGCCGCCAGCGCAAATTTCCGCAAGGGGGCGGGTTGCAAGAACTGCGGCGGCTCCGGGCTCAAGGGCCGCATGGGCATCTTTGAAGTGTACGCGCTCAATGACACCGACCGGCGCATGATCATTGATGGCGCGCCGACGGCCGACTTGCGCGCGCACGCCATCAAGTGCGGCATGAAATCCCTGCGCGCGGACGGCGTGCGCAAGGTGCTGGCGGGAACCACCATCGCCAAGGAAGTCATCACCAACACCTCCGCCGATGAAAAGGAATAGCTGCCATGCCTGAGAAAGAGCCCGTGTACAAGATGCCGGATCTGTTGACCATGATGGTGGACACCGGAAGCGCCGACCTGCACGTGCGCGTGGGCATCCCGCCGGCCTACCGCCACAAGGGGCTGCTCAAGCGCGTGACGGGTCCCCCCTGCGAGCCGGAGGATGTGGAGTCGCTGGTTAAAAGCATTGCGTCTGATGACCACATCCAGCAGCTACGCACCAAGGGCGGCGCCGACTTCGGGTTTGCCTACGGCACCAAGGCGCGATTCCGCGTCAGCGCGTTCAAGGAGCGGGGCAACATGGCGCTGGTGTTGCGGCAGATTCCCAATGACCTGCTCACCATCCAGCAGATTGGCTTGGATCCGCAGCTCGTGCACCGGCTCTTGGAGACGCCGCGCGGCATGATTCTGGTGACGGGCCCCACGGGGTCGGGCAAGTCCACCACGCTGGCTTCGATGGTCAACATCATCAACGAGACCAGCGATGAGGCCCACATCATCACCATCGAGGATCCCATCGAGTTTTATCACCCGCACAAGAAGGCCGTGACCACGCAGCGCGAGGTGCACGTGGATGTGCCCAGTTTCGGCGAGGCGCTGCGGCGCGCGCTGCGCCAGGATCCCGAGGTGATCCTGGTGGGTGAATTGCGCGATCTGGAGACCATCGAGATGGCCGTGTCGGCGGCAGAGACGGGCCACTTGGTCTTCGGCACGCTGCACACCACGGGCGCGGCGAAGACTGTGGATCGTATCGTGAACGCGTTTCCCATGCAGCAGCAGGAGACGATTCGCATCCAGCTCTCCACCGTGCTGCAGGCCGTGATTTCCCAGATCCTGCTGAAGAAGGCCGACGGCAAGGGCCGCGTGGCCATCCACGACATCATGATCAACACGCCCTCCATTGCGGCGCTCATCCGCGACAACAAGACCTTCCGCATCCCCTCGGATATGCAGACGGGTGCCAAGTACGGGATGATCACGATGGACGACAACATGTACCAGAAGTTCACCAAGGGGATCGTCTCGCGCGCCGACTGCATCTCCAAGGCGCAGGACTATCAGGGCATGCTGCAAAAGCTCAAGGAGTACGACGAGATGCAGTCGCTGGAGGGCGATGCCGACGAGGAGGGCAACGGCGCGGCGCCGGCCCAGCACCATTAAAGAAGCCGATGTCGGAAGTCTTGACAGACCCGCTGCTGCTGCTGATCCACGAGCGTGGGCTGGCGGACGTGCAGGATCTGGAAAAGGTGCAGGGCGATCACAACCTCACCGGCGCCTCGGTGTCCAAGGTGCTGCAGGATCGCGGCGTGCTGGGCGTCGCCGACCAGCTGGAGTTGATGGCCGAGTACCTTGGCACGGACGTCATCGACCTCTCCGAGGTGGAGTTCACCCCTGAATTGCTCTCGGTGATTCCCTTGGAAACGGCCCATCTCTACCAGTGTCTGCCGGTGGGGGTGGATGGGGACACGCTTCATCTGGTGCTGTCCGACCCGATGAATCCGACCCACATCGACGACTTAAACTTCCAGCTCAAACGCCAGATCATCATCCGCATCGCCGATCCAGCACAGATCGTGAAGATGATCCAGATGCACTACTCCAAGGAGCTGACCATGGAGGCTCTGGTGAAGGAACTGGGCGGGCCCGAGGAGATGCGCAAGGAGGTGGTCGGAGCCGGGCAGGCCATCGAGGAGGTGGGCGACGCCACGCCCATCATCCGGTTCGTCAACCTGGTGCTCTACCAGGCGTTGAAGGAAAAGGCGGCCGACATCCACTTCGAGCCCTTCGAGCGCGACTATCAGATCCGCATGAAGGTGGACGGCTCCATGAAGCTGCTGACGCCGCCCCCGCGCGAACTGGCGCCGGCCATCGCCTCGCGCATCAAGATCATGGCGAACCTCAACATCGCAGAAAGACGCGCGCCGCAGGATGGCCGCATCTCCACCGTGATCGCCGGGCGCCAGCTTGATTTGCGCGTGTCCACGCTGCCCACGCAGTTTGGAGAGTCGGTCGTGCTGCGTATCTTGGATCGCACTTCCTCTCTGCTTTCGCTCGATGTGCTGAACATCCCGCCCAAGGTTCGCCACTCGATTGAGCACTCGGTCGAGCAGCCCAACGGCATTTTCCTCGTCACCGGCCCCA
>SYLI01000045.1 GCA_005809105.1 Verrucomicrobiales bacterium
AGCGCCCCGCCAGCGTGGTCAAGGAGCTGGTGGAAAACGCGCTGGATGCGGGCGCGCGCCGCATCGACGTGGAGGTGCAGGCGGGCGGGCGCAGCCTCATTCGCGTCACCGATGACGGCTGCGGCATGAGCCGCGACGATGCGCTGCTCTGTCTGGAACGGCACGCCACCAGCAAGATCACCTGCGCCGGGGATTTGAGCAGCGTGCGGACCATGGGCTTTCGCGGCGAGGCCCTGCCCAGCATCGCCTCCGTCAGCCGTTTCACGTTGACCACACGCGAGGCAACCGGCGACGCGGGCACCCAGATCATCGTCCAGGGCGGCACCATTGCCGCCGTGCGCGAGGGCGCCGCCGCGCCCGGCACGGCAGTCGAGGTGCGCTCCCTCTTTTTTAACCTTCCGGCGCGGCGGAAGTTCCTGCGCACCGACGAAACCGAGCGCGCCCACGTGCAGCACGCGCTGCTCCTGGCGGCGCTGGCCTCGCCGCACGTGGCCTTCGGCTTCACGCACGATGGGCGGAGCATCTGGCGGCTGCCCGCCGAGACGGGCGATGAGCCCGAGAGCCTGCGCCGCCGGCTGGAGGCGTTGTGGGGTCGCGGCGTGGCGTGGGTGAGTGTGGACGCATCGTGCGCATTGCCGGCGCGGGCGGTGGAGGGCGGGGAGATCGCACCCGCCGAAGCCTGCCGTCTCTGGGGCGTGATCGGTGCGCCGGGAGTGGCGCGCGCGACGCGCGAGCAGGAGCACGTGTTTGTGAACCGGCGGCCGGTGGACAACCGGGGCCTGCACCACGCGTTGCTCGAAGGCTATCACACGCTGCTCATGAAGGGGCGCCATCCGGTGACGTGCCTCTTTCTGGAAATCAATCCTTCGGAGGTGGACGTCAATATCCATCCCGCCAAGCGCGAGGTGAAGTTCCACCGCGAGCGCGAGGTGCGGCAGTTTGTGGCCGGGGCGGTGCGAGACGCGCTGAAGGGCTACCACGCACCCCAACCATTGGTGCCACAGCCGACACCTGTCGCGCTGCGCGGCATGCCTGAACTCCCGCCGGAGTACTCTTTCAAATCGGAGCTGCCTTCGGCATTGAGCGAGGCGGATGGGTTCCCCGCGGGAGCCAACGGGGCCGCTTCTGCGCCTGCGGCTGCCCGCAGGCCGGAGGCGCCTGCGCCGGAACGGGCACCCTCGCCGCTGGAGCCACCGGGTTCCCCCTCCGGGCCGACGCCGTTGCTCGCGGGTACGCTGCGGATTCTGGGCGTCATCGGCCGGTTGTACGTGATCTTGGAATCAGATCGCGGCTTGGTGCTGATGGATCAGCACGCCGCGCACGAGCGGGTGTTGTACGAGCAGATGCTCGATCGGTTGGAACGGCGTCAGGTGGCGCTCTCGCAACGACTGCTGATGCCCGAGTCGGTGGAGCTGCCCCTGCGCGACGCGCAGTTTCTGGCGGGCCAGATGGACACGCTCAACCGGCTGGGTGTGGGGCTTGGAGTGTTTGGCGAGCGCAGCTTTGTGCTGGATGCGCTTCCGCCGTTTGTGAGGGCGGGCGACGCCCGCGGATTTGTGCTGTCGCTGGTGGACGAACTCAAAGCGGCGGGGCAGGCCATCAACACCCTGCGCTTGGGAGAAGGCATGGTGGCAAAGACGGTGTGTCGGCACGCGGTGAAAGCCAATGACGCGCTCAGCGGCGTGGAGTTGGAGCGGCTGCTGGAAGATTTGCGCGCCTGCCAGATGCCTTACACGTGCCCGCATGGACGGCCCACACTCATCGAGATGGCCTTTGGTGAGCTGGAAAGGAGGTTCGGGCGCAGCGCCTGACACTCCCCCCAATGCCTTCCACATCGCCGCAATTTGGGCTTGCCAAAACCGGACGCACCGCTAGCTTCCCCACTCGCCCGGAGGCCGATTGAGCGGTTCTCCACCCTAGGGCGCGACCTAGTGTTGACAGGATATTAACAACAAACCCCACGCCCGACCGTCGCTTCAATTCGTTGGCGGGCAGTGATTAGAGCAGCCAGCGCAGGTTCCCTTGCGCTGCTGATTCAAGGAAGTTCACAGACATGTTGACGATGGAAGAAATCCTCAAGCAGAGCACGACACGCTTTGCTGCCGGGGAGATTGTAAAGGGCCGTGTTCTTGAGATTCACGGCAAAGACGTCCTGGTGGACATTGGCTACAAGAGCGAGGGATTTGTCTCGCTCGGCGAATTTAACCGCGAGAACCCGCCGAAGGTGGGCGACGAGATCGAGGTGCTCATCGAGGTGCTGGAGAACGCGGACGGCATGGTCGTGCTCTCGCACGAGCAGGCGGAGTTCAAGCGCAACTGGGACAAGATCAACAGCATCGGCCAGGAGGGTGGTGTCATCCCCGGCAGAATCACCTCGGTGGTCAAGGGCGGCCTCATCGTGAACATCGGGGTCGAGGCGTTTCTTCCCAGCTCGCAGGTGGACGTGGTGCCGCCGCGCGACTTGAACGCCCTCGTGGGGCAGGTGTTTGATTTCAAGATCGTGAAGATCAACCAGGAGCGGCAGAACATCGTCCTCTCGCGCCGCGAGCTGATCGAGGCGGAACGCTCGCAACGCCGGCAGACGCTGCTGGGCGGCCTCACCCCTGGCGACATCATCAAGGGAACGGTGAAGAACATCACCGACTTTGGCGCCTTCATCGACCTCAATGGACTCGACGGCCTGCTGCACGTCACCGACATGAGCTGGGGCCGCATCGGCCATCCCAGCGAAATGGTGCAGGTGGGGCAGCCGCTGGATGTGGTGGTGTTGGACATCAACAAGGAGAAGGAGCGCGTCAGTCTGGGTCTCAAGCAGAAGTCGCAGAACCCGTGGGAGCTCATCGAGAGTAAGTACGCCGTCGGTGCCAAGGTCACGGGGCGCGTGGTGAATCTGGTTTCCTACGGGGCCTTTGTGGAATTGGAACCGGGCGTGGAGGGGTTGATCCATGCCAGCGAACTTTCGTGGACCAAGCGCGATCCCAAGCCGGGTGACATCCTCAAGCCCGGGCAGGAAGTCGAGGCCATCGTGCTGGGCGCCAACAAGGGCGAACAGAAGATCAGCCTCAGCCTGAAGAAGCTCGAGAAGAACCCGTGGGACAGCGCCATGGAAAAGTACGCGGTGGGCTCCACCGTCAAGGGCATCGCGCGCAATCTCACCAGCTACGGCGTGTTCGTCGAGCTGGAGGAAGGCATCGACGGCATGATCCACGTCTCGGATCTGTCGTGGACGCGCAAGGTCACCCACCCGATGGAACTCATCAAGAAGGGTCAGGAAGTGGAGGCCAAGGTGCTGGAGGTGGACCGCGAGAACCAGCGCATTTCCATTGGCGTCAAGCAGCTCTCCCTGGATCCGTGGCAGCAAATCGACAAGCTCTACAAGCTGGGCGATCTGGTCACCGGCAAGGTCAGCAAGCTGGCCAGCTTCGGCGCGTTTATCGCCTTGGATCACGACATGGACGGGCTGGTGCACATCTCGCAGGTCAGCGAGGAGCACATCGAGAAGATCAAGGATCACCTCAAGCCCGGACAGGACGTCACGGCGCGCGTCATCAAGGTGGATCGCACCGACCGGCGCATCGGCCTTTCCATCAAGGCCGCGCACTACGACGACGCCCAGCTGCGCAAGGAAGCCGAGCAGCTCGACTCGCTCAAGCCCGGTGAGGATCTCGTGGCGTTGGAGCACGCCTTCGACGAGGCGCGGGTGCAGAAGCGCGACACCGAGTAGCTCCTCCCCCCGCAAGGTCGGGAACAGATTTCCAAGGGCGGGCTGCAAAGCCCGCCCTTTTTGATTTGCACGCCCCGCTGCGTCTGCGAGCATCCTTCCCATGACTGCCCGAAATCGCTTCTGGGTTCTCGCGTGGGTTTTCGCAGCGTCAGGCGCGATACTGGCGCGTGCGGCCGCGCCCGAATTGCGCGTGCCACTGGCCACGCCTTCGGGTGAAATCAATGATCGCGTCATCGCCGCCGACCTCCACCGGCACACGGCGCGGCTGATGGAACTTAACGCCACCGTGCGTTGCGCCGACCTGCTGCGGGCGCCTGCGCCCCGGAAGTGCCCGCTGGAGTTGCTGCCGGCGGCACGGGAGAAGCTCTCCGCCGCGGAGGTGCTGCGCCGCAGTCGCGCCGGCGTGGTGGTGGTCTCCAACTATTACAAGTGCACCCGTTGCCCCAACTGGCACAGCGGCGTGGCCAGCGGGTTCATGCTGACGGCCGACGGCGCCTTCTGCACCAGCTATCACGTGCTGGAGAACAAGGCCAGCGAGACGCTGGTGCTGATGACGGGCGATGGCCGCATCGCGCCGGTGGTGGGATTGCTGGCGGCCGATCCGGTGGCAGATCTGGTTATTTTGCGCGCCCAAGGCAATGGGTTCACGCCGCTGCCGGTGGTGGCGGCCGCCGCCGCGGGCGACCGCGTGCGCGTGCTGAGCCATCCGGACAACCAGTTCTACGTGTTCAGCGAGGGGGTCATCTCGCGTCGCTTTGTGGATGTGCGTCCAGCCGGGCAGCGCGGTATGCTGGCCATCACCGCCGACTTCGCAAAAGGTTCCAGTGGCGCGCCGGTGTTTGACGAATCGGGCAACGTGATTGCCAGCGTCAACAACACCCGCAGCACCTATTACAACACTGAGAACGGCGCCCACGACAATCTCCAGATGGTTTTCAAAAACTGCGTTTCCTCGCGCCACCTGCTGGACATGGTGGAGGCGCGGTGAGGGAATTTGCCTTGTCCGCCCGCGCCGCGGCCGCCATTAATCGCGCGGCCGATGGACATTCTTGAGGAACTGCGCTGGCGGGGATTGGTGGCCGACAGCACCGACGCAGCCGAACTTTCCCGGCGCGTCAACGCGGGGCCGCTCACTCTCTATTGCGGATTTGACCCCACGGCCGACTCCCTGCATGTGGGCAATCTCGTCCCCCTACTGGCGCTGCGGCGCTTTCAGATGATGGGCCACTGCCCCATCGCCGTGGCGGGCGGCGCGACGGGCATGATTGGCGATCCCAGCGGCAAGTCGCAGGAGCGCGTGCTGCTGACGCCCGAGGCCCTGAGCCACAACATTGCTTGTGTTAAAGCGCAGCTCGCGCGGCTCTTGGACTTTGAGGCGGGGGCCAACCCCGCCCTGCTACTCGACAATGCCCAGTGGACGGCTTCGGTGGGCTACCTCGATTTCTTGCGTGAGGTGGGCAAGCATTTTTCGGTGAACATGATGGTGGCCAAGGAGAGTGTGCGCGCCCGCATGGAGGACCGCGACACGGGCATCAGTTACACCGAGTTTAGCTATATGCTGCTTCAGGCGTTTGATTTCCTCGTGCTTAACCGCGACCACGGCTGCGAGCTGCAGATTGGCGGCAGCGATCAGTGGGGCACCATCACGGCCGGCACCGATCTCATCCGCAGGAAACTGGGCCGCAGCGCGCACGGGCTCACCCTGCCGCTCATCACGAACGCGGACGGCACCAAGTTTGGCAAGACCGAGAAGGGGGCCGTGTGGCTGGATGCGCGGCGCACCAGCCCCTATCGGTTCTACCAATTCTGGATTCACACCGACGACCGCGACGTGGTTCGTTACCTTAAATTCTTCACCTTCCTGCCAGAGGACGCCATTTCCAATCTGGAGCAGCAGCATCTTAAGAACCCCGGCGCACGGCCGGCGCACCGTGCGCTGGCGGCGGCCGTCACCGAACTCGTGCACGGCCCCGCAGCACTTGCCGAGGCCATGCGCGCCAGTGACATTCTTTTTGGCGGCGAACTTTCCGGCGTGGGCGAGGCGACGTTTCAAGACCTCGTGGGCGAGGTGCCGACGCGGGAAATCGCCCGTACACAGCTCGACGGTGCGGGACTGCCGCTGGTGGAGGTGCTGGTGCACGCGGGCTTGAGCCCCTCAAAAGGGCAGGCCCGAAAGGACATCGAGGCAGGCGGCATCAATGTCAACAACACCCGCCAGACCGACACTCAGCGCGTCCTCACCACGGCCGATTTGCTCTTTGGCAAACACCTGTTGCTGCGCAAGGGCAAGCGCACCTATGCCGTCGTGACGGCGTGCTGAGAATCTGAGAATGCCGGCCCGCGCGTGCACGCACGCGGGTTACTGCCCGAGCTTCTGGATTTCAGCATCGAGAGGGAACCACTCGCGCGCGAGGGCCGCCAGCCTTCGGTGGGCGCGGTCAAAATCCTCCGAGCCCACCGCTTGGCCGTCGAGATAGACGGCCAAAATATCGCACTCGAAACAAAACACGACTTCCAGGCGCCGGTCGCCGCGGACAAATCGAGCGGCCAGACCGGGCATGATCTTGCATCCCTTGGCTGAGTCCCACTCATAGATGTCTTCGCTCAGGACATCAGCCAGTCGCCGGGCGGCGTCCGCCGCGAGAGGGTCGGGCCCTTCGAGGATCGCCCACCGGTGCAACTCGCCCTTGACCGGCGTTCCCGGCTTGAGCCGCGCCCGGTCGGTGATGCGGAACACTTCCGCCCGGTCGTGGTGATGCAGGAGGTCAAACCCGCCCGCGCCACCGTAGAGCGAGGCGACGCGTGCAGGTGTGCTCGTGCATCCGTAAAGCAGAACCCACACCACGCAGAGCGGGAGATTGAGGTGCATGGGCCATGTTTGCCGGCATTGCCGCTGTGGGACAAGTGGGGAGTTGCCCCGCGCCGTGACATGGGGCACTCTGCCGCCCTTGCCCGGCGGAATGAAAGCCATGAGCGCAGGTGCGCCCTGGCGGAGAGCCCCAGCCGGGCGAAGGAAAGGATCATCACGTGATTGTGCGACTATTGCTGACACTGCTCACCGCCGGCGCTTGCGGGGCTGCCCCGTGGGCGGAATTCCGTGGGTTCAACGGCGAGGGAAAGTCCGATGCAGACCTGCCCACTGAGTTTGGCGAAAACCAGCACGTCAAGTGGAAGACGCCGATGCCGGGCAAGGCGTGGTCCTCGCCGGTGGTGTGGGGCGATCAGGTGTGGTTCACCAACGCCGAGAAGGACGGCAAGAAGTTGTGGGCCGTGTGTCTGGATCTGGCGACGGGCCGCAGGGTGCATGACGTGTTGGTGTTTGAAATTGAGAAGCCGCAGTTCTGCATCGAGAAGAACAGCTACGCGTCGTCCACGCCGGTGGTGGAGCAGGGCAAGGTGTACGTGACCTATGGCTCGCACGGCACGGCGTGTCTGGACAGCAAGACGGGCGCGCCGGTGTGGACGCGGCAGGACTTGGAATGCGACCACTTCCGCGGCGCGGCCAGCTCGCCCATCTTGCATGGGGAACTGTTCATCCTGCTCTTCGACGGGGCCGATCATCAGTACGCGGTGGCGCTGGACAAGCGCACCGGCAAGACACGCTGGAAGCACCGACGCGCGTTTGATTTCAAGACCAATAACGGCGACAATAAGAAGGCCTACGGCACGCCTTCAGTGATCGAGCATCAGGGCCGCGCCCAGCTCATCTGCCCGGCGGCCGTGGCTACCGAGGCGTTGGATCCCGCGACGGGCGCGCTGCTTTGGACGGTCTTCACCGGCGGCATGAACGCGTCGGCGCGGCCGCTCTACGGGCACGGTTTGGTGTTCGTGTCCAATGGCATGGGCCGCCTCTCGGCCATCCGGCCTGAGGGCACCGGCGACATCACTTCCAAAGGAGTGGCGTGGGAGGCCAACAAGAACATTCCAAGAAAGCCCTCGTTCCTGCTCCACGAAGGACTTCTCTTCATGATGGACGACTCGGGCATCGCCTCCTGCATGGACGCCAAAACGGGGGCCGTGGTGTGGAACGAGCGCATCGGCGGGGCGTACTCTGCTTCGCCCATCATGGCGCGCGACCGTATCTACTGGTTTGGCGAGGATGGCGATGTTCCGGTGATTGCCGCCACGCGTGAATTCAAGCTCATCGCGCGCAACAAGCTGCCCGACGGGCTCATGGCCACGCCCGCCGTGGCGGGCAACGCGCTGATCCTGCGCACCCGTTCCGCCGTGTACCGCATCGAGAAATGACTGCGGAGGCCGGCGGCATCGAAGCGTCCCGCCTGCGGGTACTGGTGGTGGTGGGCAGCCTGCGCGCCCAATCGGCGACGCGCACCGTCGCATTGCAGGCCGTCGCGCTGCTGCGAGGAGCGGGCATGGCGGTGGATGTGCTGGATCTGGCGGTGGAGCCCTTGCCGCTGCTCAACACCGACAGCAGCTTCGCCGCGCCCGGATTTGCCGCACTGCGCGAGCGCGTGGTGAAGGCCGACGTGTTGGTGCTCTGCACCCCCGACTACCACGGTGGCATCAGCGGGGCGATGAAGAATTTTCTGGATCATTTCTGGCATGAGTTTGCCGGAAAGCTCTTCGCCACGGTGGTCGCCAGCCATGAGAAGGGGCTGACGGTCCACGACCAGATCCACACCGTGGCGCGCCAGTGCAATGCGTGGGCCCTGCCCTACGGCGTCTCCTTCGTGGACAAGGAGGATGTGCGCGAGGGGAAGCACCTGAGCGAGGCGCTGCGATTGCGGCTGGAAATGCTCTCGGGCGACGTGGGCACGTATGGCGCATTGCTGGCGGCGCAGCGGCGGCAGGATCTGGCGGGCACCGGGGCGGGATTTCTGGCGCGCCTGCGCCCCAGAGCGGAGGGTTAGTTCTTCGTCGGCCGGAAAGGGTACGTCCACCACGCGAAGGAGGGCAGCTGGCGCGTCTGAATCCACACGCGCCCTTCCCCCCGGAACCGGCACACCAGTCCTTCGCCCGAGAAGAACAGCGACTTGAGCCCCCCCAGTTTTCCGATTTCGTACTCCAATCCCTCGGTGAACGCCACGATGTGGCCGGTGTCCACGACGTAGTCGCCGGTGACGTCCACGGGGATCATGGCGCCAAAGGTGTTAAACCAAAGGTCGCCCTTGCCCGAGCAGCGGATGAGGAAGAGCGATTCGCCGGAGAAAAACCCCTTGAACCCCTGCCACTTGGAATCCACCTGCACGCCCATGCCCGACGCGACGAAGCCCGAGCTCTGCAGGAAGATCGTGTTGCCGTCGAGGTACACGTGCTCCAGGTCGCCGGGGCTGCCGGGCGCAATGCCAATCTCGCCGGGCCCACCCTCCGCGGTGAACTCGTTGAGGAAGAGGCTCTCGCCGGTGAGGAACCGGCTGAGGCCGCCGCGCACCTTCGTCTTCATCCGCAGGTTGGTGGACATGGTGGCCATGGCACTGGCTTCCACCTTGAGCGTCTGCCCGCCGGGAATGTGAACGGTGAGAAACGCAAAGTCGGGCCGGCACTCGACTTGATACTCCATGTCGCGATTGTCCGCCGCGGCCGCCTGAGGTGGGGTGGCGGCCGCAAGCTCGCCCATCAGCGCGGCGAGTGTCGTCCAGCTTGCGAGCCCGGCGTGAAACGCCAGATCCTGCGGCTGCAAGTGGCCGGCGGCCAGCATCTGCCGCACCTGCTCGGGCGAATAGGGCCCCTCATTGGCTCCGTTGCGGTGGATGTGGATTTGCATGGCGAGAAATTAACGCGGCTTCAAAAGCGGGCCCAGCGCCTGGCCAAAGCTGCCGGCGTTGTGACTCTGGCACCACACCGTGCCATTGCCCTGGAATTTGCAAACCAGGCCCTCGCCGCCCGCGATGGCGGTGATCCAGCTCCCCCCGGCCTTTACCACCTGGTACTTCAGCGTGGACTCAAACGCGACGATGTGGCCGGTGTCCACGATGTGCTCGCCCTCGACGACGATGGGGTAGATGGCGCCGAACGAGCTGAGCACGACCGGCCCCTGCCCACTCAACTCGATGAGAAACGCGCTTTCGCCGGAGAACATCGCCTTGCCGAAGCCCTGCCAGCGAATGTCCATCTCCACCGACGGGGCCGAGGCGACGTAGGAACCGGCCTGCACCAACAGGGGCACGCCGTCAATCTCGTGGTGCAGCATGTCGCCCGGCAGCGTCGGCGCGAGGTACACCTCGCCCGCCCGTCCATGGGCCGTGTAGTGATTGAGGAAGATGGACTCGCCGGTGACCAGCCGCTTGAGCGCACCCATGATGCTGCCCGAATCGCGCTTGCGCGTGGTGGTCTCCACGTGCAGCGCGCTGCTCATGGCGATCATGGCGCCGCCCTCGGTGGTGATGCCCTCGCCGGCCTGCAGCATGACGCGTGCTGCGGCGCTGCCGGGGCCTTGGACGATGGTGATGTCCATGTGCGTGCGGCTAGAGTTTCGGGTTCAGCCAGTTCGCCAGCCCGTCGATGCTGCGGGTCTGGATGACGAATTTGCCGTGGCCTTCGATGCGGGTGACAAATCCTTCGCCGCCAAACAGGCTGGAGAAGAGGCCGCCCGCCAGCTGGATTTTCAATTTGAGCTGTGGTTCGTAGGCCACGAGGTGGCTCGTGTCCACCACGCACTCTCCCTCCACGGTGCGCTCGAGCAACCCGCCGTACGCGCCGTACCACACTGTGCCGGTGCCGCTGGCTGTCAGCTTGAAGAAGCCTTCGCGCGCCAGACCGGAAACCAAGCCCGCCCAGCGCGTGCCAATCTTAACATCGGGCGTGGAGGCGATGTACGCGCCGGGCTGCATGCAGAGGGTCTCGCCCTGCAACTGCACCTGCCGGATGCTCCCCGGGGTGCTTTGCACCAGGGTCAGCCGGCGCGGGCCGCTGGTGTGATTGGTGAAGTGATTGACGAAGAAGGATTCACCACCAAGAAGGCTTTTTGCCAGGCCGTTAAACCGCGCCTTCATGGTGAGGTCGGCCGACATGCTGGACATCGCGTCGGCCTCGGCGATGATGGTTTCACCCGGCGCCAGTTCCACTTGGATGTAGGCGAAGGCGTCGCCGCCTTCCAGTGTTGCGTGCATGAGTGAGCGTCCTTAGGGGAACAATCGCTTCAAGTGAGTGTTGGGGTGCCCACGGACCTTGCGCAAGTCGAAAACCGCGCTAGTCCTTGCCGCCCAGTTGGGATCTGAGTTGATCCTGAAACGCCTTGAAGTCCGTGACCGCGGGCGCAAACGAACGACCCTTGAGTTCCCGCGCGATGCGCTTCTTGAGCCGTTCGATGCGCTCGTCGGTGCCCGGATGCGTGCTGAGAAACGTCAGCGACTCTTGGAATTCGGCCATGTCTCCCAGCTTGGCAGCCTGTTCCTTCTGGATTTTCTCAAAGAAGGTCACCAGACCCTGAGGGTCAATCCCGGCGCGGAGCAGGTAGTCCATCCCGATGTCGTCGGCTTCGCGCTCGTGATCGCGGGAGAATTTCTGGCCCAGCAGAAAGTCGGCCCCGCTGGCCATCGCGCTGCCCGCGTCGCCTCCCAGAAGCGAATGCAACATCACCATCAACCCCACGCGCTGCACCAGCGTGCGCATGCCATGCTGGCGGGTGACGTGCGCCAACTCATGCCCCAACACGCCCAGCACTTCCTCGGGGCGGTCGGCCTTGAGGATGAGGCCCGTATGCACCACCACGATGCCGCCGGGCAGCGCAAAGGCGTTGAGAGAGAGGTCTTCGACAATGTGCACCTTGAACTGATACCGCTTCGATCCCACGGCGGTGAAGAGCGGCTCAAGCATCCGGCCAAACTGCGCGTTGACCTCCGGCGAGGCGACGGTCTTCACGCGGTTCGTGATATCCTTAAACACCTCGCGTCCCAGCGCCTCCTCCCAAGCCACCGGGATGTTGCGGGCGATGAGCCCGGCCACGGGATCTTTGGCCAGCCAGAGTCCGGCGGGAATGGCCAGAAGAAGGCAGAGCACCCCGGCTGCGGCCAGCAGACGGCGCCGGCGCCCTTGCTTGCATTGCGCCACCACCGCGGGGTCGCGCTCCAATTCGGGATGCTTCAGGATGGCCTTCTGAGCGGTGAAAAGGGAGCAGCCCGGAAACTGCGCGTGTTTGAAAAACACCATCCGATGGCCCGCTCCCCCCATCTCCACCTGCACCCCGGACAGGGGAAATTCCATGCCGCCGTGGGGGGATTCGAACCGGATGCTCTGCCCCGTAATCCGGAGCGTTCCCATGCTGCGTCCTCCGGGAAGTTGCGGATGAAACGCTCCGCCCTCGAAGGAGTCAGGGGCGGAACCGGGGCGGTTCATAAGCCAGGGAGCCTACACCGGCCCGGCGGGCGCTTCAAGCCACGCGCGGCGGCAGCTTCTTTTCCACCCGAACCTTGGAGAGCGCCCCCATCAAGGGCAGCCCGTCCTCGGTGGGCAACCGAAGCTCGCCTTGGATGAGCGGCTTGGCGTACGCGCGAAATCTTTCGTTGGGCAGAAACCCGTCTTCGCTCATCCAGTCCCGCGGGATGAAGTGCTCCTGATTGGCGATCTCGCCCAGCGGTGCCAGGCCCGTGGTCCACCGGTAGGGCTCGTCGGACTGGCGCACGAGCGTGACCATGAAACCACTCTGCCCCTCCACGGCAGCCTTCACGGCGGCCACCCCGGTGGCGAACGCCTCCTCAATATCGGTGGCGCTGGCAAAGTGGGCCGCGGCGCGTTGCGCATAGCCCAGCTTCACGGTGCGCGTTTTAAGGCCAAGCCTGGCCTGAATGAGATCGGCCAGGCGGTCGGCGGCGCCCGAGAGCACGGGATGGCCGAAGGCGTCTAGGCGCGTCTTGTCGGCGCCGATTTCCTCGCCGGAGGAGTCCTTGAGTCCTTCGCCCACCACGACGCAGCAGCAACGCAGCCGGCCCACCACCTCGCGCACCTTTTCCAGAAACGGCCCCTCCACGAAGGGAATCTCCGGGACGAGGGTGATGTGCGGCGGATCGTCGGTCTTGCGGCGGGCCAGCGCCGTGCCGGCGGCGATCCATCCGGCGCCGCGGCCCATCACCTCGACGACGCAGCACGAACCCTCCTCGGTGGCCATGCTGCCCACGTCGGTGCCAATCTCCATCACCGTCGCCGCGTTGTACTTGATGACGCTGCCATAACCCGGGCAATGGTCGGTGAGGGGGAGGTCGTTGTCGATGGTCTTGGGCACGCCGATGACGCGCAGGGGATAACCGCGCCGCACGGCCTCCTCATGGATCTTGTGCGCCGTGTCCTGGCTGTCGTTGCCGCCGGCGTAGATGAAGTAGCGGATGTCGTGCGCCGCGAACACCTCGAAGAGCCGCTGGATGTCCTGCGCCGCCTTCTCGGGCCTGCCCTTAAAATCCACCTTGTAGCGCACGGTGCCCAGCGCGGCGCCGGGCGTGTGGCGCAGGCGCTGGATGGTGCCCGACTTCTCCTCGTTGAGGTCGATGATGTCCTCGTTGAGAATGCCCAGGATGCCGTTGAGACCGCCGTAGATTTCGCCGATGCACTCGTGACGGCCGGCTTCCTGGATGACGCCCGCGACGCTGGCGTTGATCACGGCGGTGGGGCCGCCTGACTGCGCGACCAGCAGGTTTCCTTGCAAATCAGTCATATTCAAGGTTGCCCCGCAATAGGGCCGGACAAAATGCCAAGCGCGCCGGGGACTGTCAAAGTCGAAAAACCCTCGTGGCCGTTTGGGTTCTAGCCAGAGAGCAGATCGCGCGGGTCGGTGACGCAGCCGGTGAGGGCACTGGCTGCGACGGTGGCCGGGCTGGCGAGATAGACTTCGCTCTCCTTGTTGCCCATGCGGCCTGGAAAATTCCGGTTGGTGGCGCTGATGCACTTGATGCCCGCCTTGTTGATGCGGCCAAACGTGTCCACCGGCCCGCCCAGACAGGCGGCGCAGCCGGCGTTCTCGGTCATCTGCACGCCTGCGTCGAGCAGGTGCTGCCAGATGGTTCGGCCCGACCAGAACGTGCCCTGCAGATCGCGCACGATGTCCGGCGTGGCGGGCACGCCAAAGGTGTCGATCACCACCTTGCGTCCGCGCAGCACGCGCGCAAACTCGACAAAGTCGCTGGTCTTGCCGCCGGTGCAGGATCCCACATAGGCGCGGTCGAGCTTCATGCCGCCCAACTCCCTTGCTTTCTTGCGCCGGCCCGGATCGGGATGGCACGCGACGGTGGGCTCGAGCTTGTCAAGGTCCACCACCATCTCGAACACGAACTGCTCACCGGCGTCGGCCTCGACCGGTTCGTAGCTCGACTTCGTTCCATTGAGCCGCGTGCGTGCGTCCACGTACTCGGCGGTGCGCGCGTCGAAGGGGAAGATGGCGTTCTTGCCGCCGGCCTCGATGGCCATGTTGGCGACGGTCATTCGATCATCCATCGACAGGCTGGCCACGCCCGGGCCGTCGAACTGCATGGCGCGATACGTCGCCCCATCGAAGCCAATCTCGCCGATGACATGCAGGATGAGATCCTTGGCCATCACGCCGGGCTGCATCCGCCCTTCGAGGCGAAAGCGCATCGTCTCGGGCACCTTGAGCAGCAGCTTGCCCGTGCCCAGCACAAAGCCCGCGTCGGTGTTGCCGATGCCCGTGGCAAACTGGTTGAACGCGCCGGCCATGCACGTGTGCGAATCGGTGCCCAGCAACACCTCGCCCGGGCGCGTGTGGCCCTTGGCGGGAAGGGCCGTGTGGCAGACACCGGCGTACTGCGCGCCGTACTGGCGCTTGAGGTTGCCTTGCGCGGCGTCAAACTTCCACGATCCATCCGGGTCGTCGATCACATCGTAGAAGTAGGGAATGCCCTGTTGGCGGACAAACTGGCGCAGGATGTCCACGTTGCGGTTGGAAAGCGAATCGGCGGTGAAGATGTAATGGTCGGGAATGATGACCACCTTGTTGCGGTCCCAGACCTTGGCGTCTTTGCCAAACTCGCGGTGGAACACGCCGATGGTGCCCGGCCCGCACACGTCGTGCGTCATCAGCACATCGGCCTTCACCCAGAGGTTGTCGCCCGGCTGCACACGGGCCTTGCCTGCCGCCCTCGCCAGAAGTTTCTCAGTTAACGTCATTCGTAAATCGGGGGCGAGCGTAGCGCAGGGGCAACGCCGCCGCAACTGGCGATGTGCCCCACTTGCCGCTTGCCAGAGGCCTCGCAGAGCCGTAGAACGCCCAGCATGAGCCAAGGGTCTCACGCCTTCGCCGCGTTGAACCCGCGCCTGCGGGAAGGGCTGACGCTGACCAGCCGGCGGGGCATGCTCAAGGCCAGCCTCGCGGGAATGGCGGGTTTGAGCCTGCCGGGCCTGCTGCGCGCGCGCGAAGCGGCGTTGAAAGCAGGCCGCCCCATGGACGGCAACCGCGCCGTCATTCTGCTGTGGATGGCCGGCGGGCCCAGCCACATCGACACGCTCGACCCCAAGCCCGACCAGCCCGAGAACAACCGCGGCCCCTTTGGTGTCATCCCCACCACGCATCCGGGGATCGTCATCTGCGAGCATCTGCCCAAGTACGCGCGGCTGACTGACAAGCTCACCCTCATCCGGTCGGTCGACTGCCGTGAAAGCAATCATCAGCCCAACACCGTGATGCAGACGGGCGTGCGCGCCGCCGAGCCGCGCATCAATCCGGAAGCGCGCCATTATCCGGCGCTGGCGGCCATGGTGGGCAAGTGGCACGGCGCGGGGCATCCGGCCATGCCGCCTGCCGTGGCGCTCAATGTGCGCGACCGCACGCACTTCGCATGGTCGGGCTGGCTGGGCGATGCCCACGAGCCGATGGTGGGCGACGATGCCGCGAAGCTCTTCCAGCTTCCCGAGGGACTGACGCTGGACCGCGCGCGCGGCCGGCGCACTCTCTCACAGCAGATGGACCAGCTGCGCGCCGGGCTGGATCGCGCCGGCGTGGTGGATGCGATGGATGGCTTTGGCCAGCGCGCCTTTGACCTCGTGGCCGGCGGGCGCGCGCAGGGCGCGTTTGATCTTTCCATGGAACCGCAGGCGGTGCGGGACCGTTACGGCCCCCATCCGTGGGCGCAGAAGGCGTTGCTGGCGCGCCGGCTGGTGGAGGCGGGGGTGAGCTTTGTCACGCTGGATTTAAGCAACCACTCCGCAAGCGGCACGTGGGACACGCACGGCGACAAGTTTCCGCCCTACGGTGGCATTGTGAGCGGGCTCAAGCCCCTGCTCCCGGTCTTCGACCATCTCTTCACCACTCTGGTGCTCGATCTGGAGGAGCGCGGCTTGCTTCGGGACGTGCTGGTGATCGCCATGGGCGAATTTGGGCGGTCGCCAGAGATGGGCACCCAGGGCAGTCCCGACGGCCGCAATCACTGGGCGCAGGTGATGTCGATGACGATGGCAGGGGGGCGCTTCCGGCACGGTCAGGTGATTGGATCGACCGATCGGGATGGCGGCCAGATTCACGATCGCCCCGTCACCCCGGGCGACATCGCCGCGACTCTTTTCTACCATTTTGGCATCCCGCTGGATGCCACCTATCCGGATCATCGTGGGCGCCCTCGGTACATCGTGGAACACGGCGAGCCCCTCCGCGAGTTGATTTGACTTGGCCCAGCCTCGCCGCGCACCATCCGCCCCGTGTCCCAACCGGTCATCGAATCAGAGGCCATCACCAAGCTTTACGGGACGCAACGCGCGCTGGATCAGGTGAGCGTGCGAGTGCCCCCTGGCGCCATCGGGCTGCTGGGGCCCAACGGCGCGGGCAAGACCACCTTCATCAAGTGCCTGCTGCAACTTCAGCCACTGGACGGCGGCAGGGCTGCGTTGCTGGGACGCGACGTGACGCGCGAGGGGCGCGAGATCCGCAAGCGCGTGGGCTACGCGCCCGAACAGGACTGCCACATCCCGGGCATGCTCGGCTGCGAGTACGTCACCTACTGCGCCCAGTTGAACGGCCTGCCGTATTACGACGCGCGCCAGCGCGCCCACGAGATGCTCGATTTTGTCGGCATGGGACAGGAGCGCTACCGGGCCGTGGACACCTATTCCACAGGCATGAAGCAGCGCATCAAGCTCGCGCAGGCCATCGTGCATGATCCGGAGATTGTCTTTCTGGACGAGCCCACCAACGGGCTCGACCCCGCCGGGCGCGAGCAGATTCTCGAGCTGGTGCAGAGCCTCTGGGTGCGCCACGGCATGACGGTGGTGCTCTCCTCGCACCTGCTGCATGACGTGGACCGCATCTGCGATCAGATCCTCATCATCGCGCGCGGCCGGCTGCTGGTGCATGACACGCTGCAAAACCTCAAGAGCCGGCGCGTGGGCGTGGCCGAGGTGGTGGTGATGAGCGGGCAGGCGGCGCTCAAGGAGCTCTTGGAGACGCAGGGCATGCGCGCCGAGGTGCTCTCCAACGGCCATGTGCGCGTGGAGCATGGTGGCGCGGATCTGACGCCGCTGCTCGGGCTCTTCCGCCGCCACCAAGTGCGTCCTCTGGAAATCATCCCCAGCCCCAACGCCCTCGAAGAGGTCTTCCTGCAGGCACTCTCCGAGGCCGTATGACCGTATGACGCTCATCGAACAACCCTACCGGCACTGGCTGGGAGAGCATCAGGGCATCTGGGCGCGCCGCCGCGTCATCGCACAGACCACGCTGGAGGCATGGCTGGCCGCGCCGTGGATCAAGCGCACGGTGTTTGGCTGCTGGACGGCCTGCCTGGGCATGGTGGCGCTGCTGTTCATCCTCAGCCAGTTTGTGGACAGCAAGAGTGCCTTGGCCGAATGGTTGGGGCAGGAAAACCCCTCCACGCTGCTGCTCATCGGGATGCTCGAAGGCTGGCTTAAACAAGACCCGGAGCTCGTGGCCGGCGTGCCCTGGGCATTGCTCTTTGGGTTCTATTCCTTCGCGCTCTTCTGGCCGACCCTGCTCGTGCTCACCATGGCCATTCCGCGCGTGATCTCCCGCGATCTGGCCACCCGGGCCATCGTCATCTATCAGGCCAAGGCGGTGAGCAAGTGGGATTACCTGATGGGCAAGGCGGGTGCGCTGTTGGGGCTGATGGCGCTGACATGGCTGGGGCCGCTTGTCGTGGCGTGGTTCGCATCAAACCTGATGGCGCCCACATGGACTTTTTTCTGGCACACCCGGGGCGCACTGGGTTCGCTGCTGGTATTTGTGGGGTTCTCCATCGTGTTCCTGACCATCCTGGCTTTGGGCCTTTCCTCGGTGTCCGCCAAGGAAAAGGCCGTCACGACCACATGGCTTTGCGTGTGGCTGCTGGGCTGGGGGCTGGAGGGTTTGGGCTCGGTGGATTCCCACAACGAAGGCGCGGGCTGGCTGCGGCACTTGAGTTTCCGATACAACCTCTCGCAGGTGCAGCGGCGCGCCTTTGATCCCACGGAGAAACTCCAGCGCCTGCGCGAGTTCAAGTCGCCCGATGGCACCCGCCCGCTTTCGGAGGGGTTGATGCCCTTCACCCGGATTCAAGATCTGGAAGGTTACGAGATTGAACGCCATGTGCGCCGGCGCTTGCGCAGTCCACGCGAGGCCATGCCTCACGATCATGGAGACGAACCGGGCGAGGCTGCGGCCGCCCAGCAACGGCGCGAGCGCGAGGAGCAGGCGCTCCAGAACCAGGTGCGTGCCGAGGTGTCCCGGCTGCGCGCCTCGCGCTGGAATGGCGCCCTGACCGGCCTCGTGATGATGGCAGGGGTTTCGGCCCTTATCGTGTGGGTTCGCTTCCGCAAATCATGAGCGCGCCCGAAGCCATCATCACTGCGCTGGACTTGAGCCGCTGGTACGGCATTGTGATGGGCCTTAACAACATCACGGTGCGCATCCCGCCGGGACTGACGGGATTGGTCGGCCCCAACGGCGCGGGCAAGAGCACCCTCATCAAGATCATCACCGGCCAGCTTCGCCCCAGTTCCGGCGAATTGCGCGTGTTGGGCCAGCTGCCATGGAACAACCCTTCGCTGCTGCGTCGCATCGGCTACTGTCCCGAGGATGAGGCCTTGCCCGACGAGCTGACCCCTCTGCTGTGGCTGGAATCGCTGGGCCTCATCTCGGGCATCGCCTCGGCCGACGTGGGAGGGCGATGTCGCGACCTGTTGCACCGCGTCAAGCTGGCCGAGGAGCACTGGCACAAAACCCTAGGCCAGTATTCCAAGGGCATGCGCCAGCGCGTCAAGCTGGCTCAGGCGCTGCTGCATACCCCGCAGCTCCTGGTGCTCGACGAGCCCATGAACGGGCTGGATCCCATGGGCCGTCAGGAGATGCAGCTCATCCTCCAACAGCTGGCGGCCGAGGGGGTGAGCATCCTCATCTCCAGCCACATTCTGCCCGAGCTGGAGTCGCTCTGCCCGCACGTGGTCATCCTCAACTGGGGCCGCGTGATGGCCAGCGGCAGCCAGGCCGATCTGCGCGCGCAGTTGCCGCACGCGCTGGCGGGCAAGGCGGCCGGGGCCGACTCGCAACCCACCCGCTACTATCTTCGCAGCGACGCGCCGCGGCGGCTGGTGCAGGTGCTCTTTGCCGCCGGCCTGCTCGAGGGCTTTGAGATGGAGGCCGACGGACTGACGGCCGTGCACCTGGGAGACCCGCAGGCTTTCCACGACCAGCTTCCCGAGCTGCTGGCGGCGCACGGGATTGCCCTCTACGAGCTGCGCAGCCAGGACCGCTCCTTGCAGGACATCTTTAACCGCATCACCCGATGAACTCCGCGCCCAAGCCGGCCGCGATGCCGGACACGCCAGACCTCTTCGCCGCCTTTCGCGGATTGTGGCGGCTCTTGTGGCGGCGCCAGCTCGTGTGGCGCCGGCTGCTGATGCACGCCCTGGCGATGGTGTCGTTCACGCTCATCACCTTGCTGGTGCTGGCAAAGGCGAATGACGTCAGGGCGTTTTATGGCTGGGTCGTGGTGTTCTACTTCCTCATGCTGATGCCGCTGGGCTGCCTCACCCTTTGCGGCGCGATGATCCGCGAGGAGGCGGCCGCCAACACGCTCTGCTTCTTCACCACCCGTCCGCTGAAACGCTCGGAGATGTTCCTGCTGTTTTACTTCGGCCACATCGCGTGGCTGCAGTTGGTGTTTCTGCTACAGACACTGCTGCTCTTCGCCGTGGGGGCGGGAGTGGGTCTTTCGGTGGCGGGATTCCTGCCGGTGTTCCTCATCTGCCAGTTCTTGGGGCTCATGGCGTGGGGCGCGCTCTCGGCGATGCTGGGCATGCTGCACGCGCGTTACATCGTGCTGGGGTTGGTGTACGGGCTGGTGGTGGAGGTGGGCATCGCGAACATCCCCACCAATCTCAAGGCGCTCTCGCTCTCGCACCATCTGCGCACGCTATTGGTGCAGCACGAGGGGCTGAATGCGGTGTTTGACAACCGCCTCTCAACCGAGGGCTGGGGGCTGTCGATTCTCTGCCTGGGTGTGGCGACGGTGCTGTTCCTGGTCGCCGGTGCCGCGCTTTTCACCTGGCGCGAACTCTCCAACGCGCCGGCGGAGCGTTGAGCCCGAAGAGGCGGCTTACGCGCCGCCCAGCGCCTGCGCCAGAAGCTCCTCCGGATGCCGTTCATTGAGCAGCCGGGCCAGATCCTCCTTGCGCACCCACACGCCGCCACGGTGGCTTCCCGGATGGAGATCAACCCGAAGTTCAATGCCCGATCCGACGCGCAGGGCGGTGAGCGCGCCTGCGCTGCGCGGCGACTTGGATTCGCCTCCAAGCCCGGATTGCGCCGCGCGCGCCACCTCTCCACGCGAAACGCGGAAGGTGGCCTTGACCTTCGCGTCGAGCCGCGATTGCGCCGCCGCGGGGAGCGTGCCCGTCGTCGCGCCCAAGGCCTCCATCAGCGGCAGGGCTTCGCGCGCGACCACCGCGCCGTGCTGCAGCAGGTCAAACTCCGACCGCAGCTCGCCCTTTCCGGTGATGAGATCGCGAAGTTCCTCCCGATCTTCCACCGTGGCCTGACCGGTGAGTTGGCGGAACGCCAGGTTGTAGAATGACTGCTCGTTGACCGCGATGGAGATGATGCTGAACACCATCGTGGCCGCGCCGCCCAGACAGATGGTGTCGGAGTGGGCCAGCCGCGTGGGGCCGGCGATGCGACGGCCGTTCACCCAGGTGCCGTTGCGCGAATCCAGATCGGCGAGATACCAGTTGGGGCCGGCGGCGACGATGACGCAGTGCATGCGGCTCACGCGCGGGTCGTCCACGCGAATCTGGCATTGGGTGCTGCGGCCCATCCACGCCTTGCTGCCGGTGTGGGCAAAGAGGTAGCAGGGCTTCTCGCCCTCGCGCACCAGCGAAACCAGCGCGCCCGCGCGCGGGGTGATGTTGGGCGGCGTGGCGGCCATCACCGGTTCGCCCGACTTTATGATCTGCGACTTGATGCGTTCAATCTCACGCGCGACACCGGCCATCTCCACATCCGCCGGGTGCGATTCTCCCGGCGAGGAGAGCCGCGCGCGCGCCTGCTCCACTTGGCGGCGGAGGCGACGCAGGCCAGCCAAGGTATGCGCGCGGCGCTCCTGCTGTTCGATCTCCAGCACCAGCTGTTCAAGACTGGTGGGCTGGTCGGCGTGCGGCTCGGTGCTGATTCTGTAGGTCGCAAGCAGGCTCTGAAGGTGTCCGGGCCCAAACCAAAGCCCGGCGTCGCTCACGGCAACATCGGCGCTCAGCAGTCGGAAAGACTGCATCGGCTCGCCCGTGATGGGGCAGGCCATCGGAGCGGTGCAGCCCCCGGCATTGACGCGCTGCTCGCGGGCGGCCAGTTGTGTGTCCACGGCGGCCAGGTCGCGCTCGATCTGCTCGCGGTCGGCGGTGTTCATCCCCGGGGCCTCCAGCCTCCGCACGATGGCGGCGAGCACTCCCACAAGGGCGTCCAGGGGTTGTTCTTTGTGAGTCATGGTCGCGTGTGCCGGGTCTTCCGGTATTTCATCGTACGGTTCAGGGTCTTTCTTACAAGTCTCCGGCGTTCAGCCCAGAAACAGGCGCATCTCCTCGTGCACCCCCGATCGCTTGGCGATGTCGGCCATTTTCTTAAGACAGCGGGAAATGGTAACCCCCACCGTGCCCATCGGCAGGCTCATGGCCTCGGCAATTTCCCGTTGCTTCTGCCCTTCGAGAAACGCCGCCTTGAGCAGCTTGCGGCAGGGCTCCTTGAGTTCAGCCATGCACAGCTCCAGCAGACGCACCAGCTCGTGGTGATTGAGGGTGTCCAAGGGCTGCGCAGGGTCGGGAGGATCAAAGGGCTCGTCCTCGTCCTGATGGGGCGGCGTGACGGGCATGGGCAGCTTGCGAATCAAGTCCACCGCCTTGTTGTGCGCGATGGCGGCCGTGAGCTTTCGCAGCTCCTGCACATCCTGCACCGTGGCGGCCTTGTCCACGATGGCTTCGAGCGTGACAACGGCAATGTCCTCGATGTCCTCCGGATGAATGGGCAAGAGCTTGTGCGTGGCGACAGCCAATGCCGTTGGATACAACCAACGGAAGGCCTGATTCCACGCGGCGCGATCGCCCTGCTGCAGCAGGGCCAGCTCGGGAGGCTCCACGCGCAGACTTATAGGATTGGCACCAAGCCCACACAACTTCCGATTGCGCCTGCGGTGCTGCGCACGGCGACCGGCGGTCAGCAATACCGGCTGCGCCGGGGCAAGCACTGTTTCCCATGGGGCAAGCACCGATTCCCGTGCAATAGGTTGCCGCCCCGCAGGGGCAAGCACTGTTTCCTATGGGGTGAGCACTGATTCCCGTGCAATAGGTTGCCGCCCCGCAGGGGCAAGCACTGTTTCCTATGGGGTGAGCACCGATTCCCGTGCAATAGGTTGCCGCCCCGCAGGGGCAAGCACTGTTTCCTATGGGGTGAGCACTGATTCCCATGGGGTGAGCACTGTTTCCCGTGCAATAGGTTGCCGCCCCGCAGGGGCAAGCACTGTTTCCCATGGGGTGAGCACTGATTCCCATGGGGTAGGGGCTGCGGCACCTGC
>SYLI01000046.1 GCA_005809105.1 Verrucomicrobiales bacterium
CAGCGAACTCGCGCGCATGGTGCGCTTCGTCGCTCTCACCGCCCAGAAACACCGCCTGCGCGTCGGCACCTTCGGCCACATGGGCGACGGCAATCTGCACCCGACCTTTCTCACCGATGAACGCAACAAGGACGAGATGCATTGCGTGCACGAGGCGTTCCGTGAGATTTTTGAGGAAGCCATCCGGCTGGGCGGCACCATCACCGGCGAGCACGGCGTCGGGCTGGCGAAGAAGGAGTTTCTGCCCAAGTTCGCCGGCGACGCGCAGATGCGCGTGATGCGCGAGTTGCGCAAGGCGCTCGATCCGCGTGGCATTTTGAACCCCGGAAAGATGTTCGACTGAAGAGATGAGCGCCTCCCCGCCAACAGCCGCGCCGGTCCCGCGCCACTCGCACCTCAAGGATCTCGACTACTCCGTCGTGCAACAGTGCATGCACTGCGGAATGTGCCTGCCCACCTGCCCGACGTATGACGCGACGAAGCTGGAACGCAACTCGCCCCGCGGCCGCATCGCCCTCATGCGCTCCATCGCGGAGGGCCAACTCGAGGCAACGAAGACTTTTGCCGACGAGATGTATTTCTGCCTCGGCTGCCTCGCGTGCATGACGGCGTGTCCCGCAGGCGTGAATTACGCCGAGCTTTTCGAGCACGCGCGCGCCGAGGCCGAGGCCAGCGGCGTGCTGCGTTCGCCCAAGCGCAATCTCATCCGCCGCTTCACCATCGGCTGGCTGTTCATGAATCTCTCGCGGCTGCGGCTCGTGGGTCGCCTGTTGTGGTTGTGGCAGGCGCTCGGCCTGCAAACGCTCGTCCGCAAATGTGGCGTTCTCAAACTGCTGCCCGCGCGCCTGCGCGAGATGGAGGCGATGACGCCGACCGTGCAATCGAAGCTCTCGCATCAGCTCATCGCGCCTGTCACGCCCGCTGACGGTCAGCGGAAGTTCCGCGTGGCGATGCTCACCGGCTGCGCGCAGGATTTGATCTTCAGCGACGTGAACCGCGACACGGTCGAGGTGCTCGCGCGCAACGGCTGCGAGGTCGTCACGCCGCCGGCGCAGTCCTGCTGCGGCTCGCTTCACGCGCACAACGGCGAGTGGACGCTCGCGCAACAACTTGCGCGACGCAGCATCGACCAGTTCCCACCGGAACAGTTTGACGCCATCATCACCAACGCCGGCGGCTGCGGCTCGCACTTGAAGCACTACGCCAAGCTGCTCGCGGACGATCCGGTTTACGAAAAACGCGCGCACGAGTGGGACGCAAAGGTGAAGGACATCCACGAGTGGCTCGCACAGATCAGTATCACGCCGCCGAAAGCCGCCGCGCCTGCGCAGGCCGTGACGTACCACGAGAGCTGCCATCTTTGTCATGGCCAGAAAGTAACTACGCAACCGCGCGCGCTATTGAAATCCATTCCCGGTGTGAAGCTCGTCGAGTTGCCCGAGGCGAATTGGTGCTGCGGCTCCGCGGGCATCTACAACATCACGCAGCCGGAAATGGCCGACCAACTTCTGCGCCGCAAAGTCGGCCACATCAAAGCCACCGGCGCGCAGGTCGTCGCCACCGGCAATCCCGGCTGCCTGCTGCAAGTGCAGAACGGCTGCGCACGCGAAGGGATGGCCGTGCGCGTCGCGCATCCCGTCACGCTGTTGGCGGAGGCGTATCGCGCGGCGGACCGGAATTAAATGCGTTCCAAGTCGGACATCATCTCGCGCCTGACAAACCCCGGCATCATCGCCGTCGTCCGCGCGAAGCGGGCGGACCAAATTATCCCGCTCGCCGAAGCGCTCGTCGCTGGCGGCATCATCGCCGTCGAGGTGACGATGACCACGCCCAATGCCATCGCCGCCATCACGCAAGCGCGAAAGAAACTGGCGGATCGCGCACTCATCGGCGTCGGCACCGTGCTGGATATCGCCACCTGCCGCGCCGCGATCGAGGCCGGCGCGGAGTTTGTGGTGAGCCCCATTCTGCGGCCGGAACTCGTGCCCGTCTGCCACGCGGCGGGCGTGCCCGTCATGCTTGGCGCGTACACTCCCACCGAGGCGCAGCTCGCGCACGAGGCCGGAGCGGACTTCGTCAAAATCTTTCCCGCCGACGGACTCGGTCCCAAATTCATCCGTAATCTGCTTGCGCCGTTGCCGCACTTGCGCCTCGTGCCGACAGGCGGCGTGGACCTGCATACCATCGCCGATTTCCTCCAGGCCGGCTGCGCGGCGGTCGGCGCGGGTGGCTCGCTCATCTCGGCGAAGATTTTGGAAACAGACGACTGGCCCGAGTTGACGCGGCGGGCTCAAGAGTGGATTGCCGCCTCGCGGCTTGCCCGGAAATGAGCCACCGGCTGGGCATCGAAATTGGTGGCACGAAGCTGCAATTGGTTGCGGGCGACGCCGATGGTGCCATCCACGAACGCCATCGGTTCACGGTCGACGCCGCCGCGGGCGCCCCGGCCATACGCGCACGTATCGAAGCGGTGCTGCCCGGCCTCATCGCAATGCACCGGCCCGCGCGCATCGGCGTCGGATTCGGGGGGCCCGTGGACATCGTGCGCGGCACCGTTGCGGTGTCGCACCAAGTCGCCGGATGGAGTGGGTTTGCCTTGCGCGACTGGTTGCAACACCTGGGCGGCGTGCCGGTGGCCGTGGAGAACGACGCCAACACCGCAGCGCTGGGAGAGGCGCGGTGCGGTGCGGGCCGTGGCTTCAACCCCGCGTTTTACATGAACATGGGTAGCGGCGTGGGCGGCGGCCTCGTGCTCAATAATCTCATCTATCATGGCAACGTGCCCGGCGAGGTTGAGATCGGACACGTTCGACTGGGTCGCGACAACACCACGGTGGAGGATCGGTGTTCGGGTTGGGCCGTGGATCGGAGCATTTGCGAACTACTGGACTCCCATCCGGATTCGGCGCTGGCGAGCCGTTGCAAAGGCCAGCACGGTGGCGAGGCGCGGCATCTGGCATCGGCACTTGCGGCAGGGGACGCGCTGGCTCGGCAGATCCTCGACACCACGGCCGATGACCTCGCGTTTGCGCTTTCGCATGTCACGCATCTTTTCCACCCGCAGGTGATCACGCTGGGAGGCGGCCTCTCTTTGGTGGGCGAGCCATTGCGCGAGGCCGTGGCTTCGCAGCTGCCGCGGTATTTGATGAAGGCTTTTGGAGGAGGCCCTGTGGTGAAGCTCTCCGCGCTGGGAGAAGACGCGGTGCCGGTGGGCGCGCTGCTACTCTAGACTTGGCGCACTGCCTTCGCCGCCGCGTCCGTAGAATTTCACACCACGCTCGATTTTCCCCCGGCCCGACTCCTCGCGCCGGGCGTTTGTGTCGCGCAGGCTGTAGATGCAGCCGCAGTACTCCTGCTGGTAAAACGCCTCGCGCCCGGAGATCTCGATCATCCGCTGCGCGCCGCCCTGCTTGCGCCAGTTGAAGGTCCAGTAGGCCATGTGCGGCCAGCGTGCGGCCGCGCGCTCGCCGCTGCGGTTGATTTGCTCCAGATCCTTCCATCGCGAGATGCCCAGCGTGCTGCTGATGAGCGAAAAGCCATGCTCGGCGCCATACAGCGCCGTGCGCTCAAAGCGCATGTCGAAGCAGGCACTGCAGCGCGCACCGCGCTCAGGCTCGTGCTCCATCCCCTTCACACGCGCGAACCAATTCTCCGTGTCATAGTCGGCGTCGACAAATTTCATGCCGAGCTTGGCGGCAAACCGGATGTTCTCCTGCTTGCGCAGGTCATACTCCGCGCGCGGGTGGATGTTGGGGTTGTAGAAGAAGATCGTGGTCTCGATGCCCGATGCCTGCAACGCCTCCATGATTTCGCCGGCGCAGGGCGCGCAGCACGAATGCAGCAGCAGGCGGCGCACCCCTTGGGGCGGCTCCAAAACCGGCCGCGCGTAGTGCGAGAGCGAGTAGTCGGGCTGCATCGCCTTAAAAACCTATCACTTCGCGCGCGTTTGAAAAGTCTGCCGGTGGCCGGCGCGGGCGTTGTGCATCGTGTACGAGGCGCCATCCGCCGTCACGGAGAGCTTGAGGTAATGGGCCTCGCAGCCATCAGCCGCGCCCAAGTTGGCGATGCGCTCCTCCTGTGTGTTGGTGTCTTCGCCCGGACGCAGGTTTTTATGCACCTGATACACCGCCTTGAGGGACGGCGTGGCGCGCAGCGTGGCGACGGTTTCCTTGCCGGTGCCTTTGGTGGGCCCGTTGTTCATCACCGCCAAGGTAGGATCGAGGCTGCGCACCAAGACGGGGTTGTTGCTGACATCAAGCCCGTGGTGGTTCACTTGGAAGACATCTACAGCGCCGACGCGGTTGGCCGGCAGAACCAGCGCCGCTTCAGTGTTCCAAGTGAGGTCGCCGCCGTCAAAAAAACGAAAGGCCCCAAGCGAGAGCACGATTGCGATGCTATTGGCGTTGTCAGACGTGTCCTTGGGCTTGGGCTGGTGCAACGCGGCGTGCTCGTTGGGCTTGGCTCCTTTCGGGGCATCCGCGAACTTCTGCTTGGCCGCGAAGCAACGGATCGCCAGCACGGCCGCGCCCTCGGCCTGCTTGAGCGGCAGCCTGTCGCCGGGCTTTAACACCTTGCGCCCCTCCACTTTCATGGAGCGGTAGGGCCCGCTGGCCTTGAGCCAGAAGGCCGGCGCCCCGCCGTCGGGGTTCTGGTCGGTCACTCCATTGTCCCAGACGACGCCGATGGGAATAAGCTGCGAGAGCTCCGCCGCGCCGCCGAAATGGTCGATGTGGAAGTGGGTGGTGATGAGATGATCGATCTTTTTCAACCCAGCCACAGTGGCTGCAACCTTGTGGATGCGACCCGCATCGCGTCCGCCGGGGTTGCCCGAGTCGATGAGCACGCTCTCACCGGCGGGCGTGACGATGAGCGTTGAGCCGCCGCCCTCCGAGTCCACCCAATACACGTCGAGCGTCCGGGCGGGCGCCGCGGCACTCCGCCCTGTCAGGGCTGCGATGAGAATCATCCAGAGCAAGAAGCAGGGTCGTTTCATGATCGTGTGTGGGTGAACCATGGCAGAAGCGGGCGCGCTGCGAAACTATTTCGCGGGCACCAGCGGGTGCGCGCGGTCGGCCAGCGGCAGGGCAACACGACGCCCACTCATGCCCGCGTGGAACACGGCCATCACCATTTCCACCGCCTTCATAGCGTGGCGTGCGCTGCAGACCGGCTCCCGGTCCTGCTCGATGGCCTGAAGCCAGTCTTCAACCAGGCGGCGGTTGCCATTCGCCGTCGCATTGCCGGCCTCGGGCGCGGCGGCGAGCGGATCGCCAGGCAGGCGCTCCCATTGGTCGGCCGCACCGGCGCGCCGGCGCAACTGCACGAGCGGCGTGTACCCCGCGCGGAAGCGCACAACTCCACGGGTGCCAGTGAGCGTCATGCCATAACCGTCGGACATGGCGCGCAGCTTGGCCGAACTGGAAAACGTGGCCAGCGCACCTTGAGCCAGCCCGAACTGGGCCGCAATCTCGTCGCCCAAGAGCGGCCCGATCCGTTCCCCGCGCGATTCCCGCGCATCCCGCGCCGTGGCCTCGCGCCCCTGTTCACGAATGCGCGCCGTGCACCACTGCGCGTCGCCCGCCAAGAATCGCACGGCGTCAAAGAGGTGGCTGCCCAGCACCATCATGTCCTCGCCGCCCGCGCGAGCGTCCATCTTGCCAAAGGTGTTGATCTCGGCGAGGTCGCCAATCAAGCCGGCGGCCAGTTGCTGCCTGAGAAACACGAGGCTGGGCACGAGCCGCATCGGGTGAGCCACCACGCATTTGCGCCGGCGTGTGTCGGCTTGCGCCAGCAGGGCGTCGGCTTGCGCCAGCACGTGTGTGAAGGGTTTTTCAAAGAAGAGATGCGCGCCGGCTTTAAGCGCCGCCATGCCCATGGCGTGATGCTCCACCGTCCAACGCGGCCCGATGCTGACAAGCTCAGGTTTCTCCTTCTCCAACATCTCTCGATAGTCCGCGTACTGCCTCGCGCCACCGCAGGCCTTGGCCACACGCGCCCGACCGCCCTCGTGTTCGTCGGCCACCGCCACGACGGTGATGTTGGGCCAGCCGGTGAAAAGCGCGTCCAACCCGTGCCCGTAATCTCCCGCACCGGTGTGACCAATGATGGCGGCTTTCCAAGCGCGCGGCGCACCGGCACGGACGACCGCGGGTGCCGCCGCGGCGGCGAGGGCAGTGTGCAGGAGGAAGCGGCGGCGTGGGATGGGGGTCATGAGGGGGAGTGATCCGGGATTAAGCGGAGTATGTCGTGGCATTGCGCTGCAGCAAGGAGAAAGCCTCGCCTCACGATCCTAGCGGATGGGCTCGTTCGCGCAGGGGAAGGCTCACACGCTCGCGCCGCAGTCCCGCCACAACCACCGCTTGAATCATTTCCAGCGCACGCAACGCGCTCTGCGCACTGGCAGCGGGCTCGCGCTTGCCAACGATGGCCGCCAGCCAGTCGTTGACCAGCCGCTGATTGGCCGCCTGCACGACACTGGAGGGCGCAGGCTGTCCGGCGCGCGGGTCGTCGTTAAAGGGCTTCCACTCGTCCTGAGCGGCTGCGCGTTCGCGCCAATGCAGGAGCGGCGTGTACCCCGCACCCACCCGCACGAGAGCCTTTTCGCAAACCATCGTGAAGCCGTAGCCATCACCCGCGTTTTGATAGGCCGCGGCACAGGTGTAAGTGGCGTGCACGCCTCCCTCCATGGCGAATTGCGCACGGATGTCATCGCCCACCACCAGTCCCAGTTTTTCGCGCAGCGCCGGCCGGGCGTCGGCCCGTGTCGCGTCGCGACCCCGGTGGAGAATGCGAGCCGTGCACCACTGCGCGTCTCCCGCGAAGAGGCGCAGCAGGTCGAATAGGTGGGGACCGTGCACCACTAGGTCTTCGCCACCCACGCGCGCATCGATGGGACTGCGCAGATGAAATTCCAGCAGAGCTCCGAAACGGCCTACAGTGAGTTCCTTCTTGAGAAACAGGATGCCCGGATCGAGCCGCATGGGCAGTGCCAGCGCACAACGCAGACGGCGTCGTTCCAGCTCGGCAACAAATGAGTCTCCCTCCGCCAGCGACGGCATGAAGGGTTTGTCCATGAAAACATGCGCGCCAGCGCGCACCGCCGCCATGGCCATGTCCAGCTTCTGCTCGGTCCAGCGCGGGCCCAAGCTGACAAGCTCGGGCTTCTCCCGCAGCAGCATCTCCCGGTAGTCCGCATATTGCGCGGGCGCTTGGGTGGCGCGGGCGACACGGGCGCGCACGGCGGCGTCGGGGTCGGCGACCGCCACGACACGGACGTCCTCACGCCCCTGGAAAAGCGCGTCCAACCCATGACCGTAATCGCCCGCACCGGTGTGGCCAATGATGGCCGCTCGATACAGGGCGGGGGCCGGTGCCTTCATGGTGGTGGAGAGAAGTCAGCGACTGCGCCGGGGCACCTTCATGCTCATGATGCTCGGCCCGTGAAACACCACGCCGCAACCGCCGGTAATCACGCGCTTCACCGGTTCGCCCGACTTGGGGTCGCGAGTGAGCGGCTTGTCCTTCATGGACTGCACCAGTTCAAATCGCCGTGGTTTGGCACCCTTCCGGCGCGGGATGGTTTCGTAGATGTAAGTGGCCATGATGAATTCTAGGCAAATACTAAAGGCCGCGAGCGGGGCGCGGTCAAGCGTGGCGCTAAATGGGCTTGCCGCACCTTTTCAAATGGTCATATTGACGCCCGCCCGCGGGGCGACAGTGGCTGGATAGCTCAGCTGGTAGAGCAGAGGACTGAAAATCCTTGTGTCCCCGGTTCGATCCCGGGTCCAGCCACCACGTTTTTCTTTGCTCCTAGCCTGCCCAAAGCACCTCACCTGATGCGGTAGATTTTGAGGATGCACCAGAGCAGAAACGCCACGACCAGCCCCTTGGCGATGGCCTTGGGAACCGGCCCCCACAAAACCGCGACTCGCTGCGGCACCCACGAGGGCATCGGGAGGGGCTCGGGCGCAGAAGCCGTTTCAGTCACCTCGCGGCTCTTCCAGTGTTCCTGCATGAGTTGTTGCACTCGCAACTGGATGTACACGGCGCGCACCTTGTTTTCGTCACCCATCGCCTTGGCGGTCGCCTTGGTCCACAGCGCCTCGTTGATGCGCTTCTCGCGCAGCTCCTCGGCCACCGTTTTGTAAAACTCCTCGTCGTTCATACGCCTGAATCGCGATCGGAGTTTAGCGCGTGCGTTGCCACACGCGAGCAAAAGCCCGACAGCGGGGACGTGACAGCCCCCGCGCGACTGGGCTACCCTGCGCACGCGAGGAACCTTGGCGGGAGGGCCGCTCCACACGATGAAAACCCTTCACTGGTATCTGCTGCGCCAGGTGGGCAGCACGCTGATTCTCAGCGTGGTGGTGTTCACGCTGGTGCTGCTGCTGGCCAACGCCATGAAGGATGTGCTCAGCCTGCTCTTGCGCGGGCAGATCCCGGTGGGTGTCGCCTTCCAGTCCTTTCTGCTCTTGCTGCCCTATGTGGTGACCTTTTCGCTGCCGATGGCGCTGCTCACCTCCGTGCTGCTGGTGTTTGGGCGCTTTAGCGCGGATCAGGAATTGACGGCGGCGCGCGCCGGCGGCGCCAGTCTGGTGTGGCTGGTGCTGCCGCTTCTGGGGCTTTCGCTGATGCTGAGCGCGTTGGCACTCTGGGTGAACCTGGATCTCGCACCGCGATGCAAGCGGCAGTCGCGCGAGTTGCTCCACCGCGCGCTTTCAGATCACTTGAGCCGGCAGCCCGGGCGCCTGCTCGAGGCGGGCAAGTTCATCACCGACATTCCCGGGTACATCATCCGCATCGACCGCCAGAATCCCGGCGCGTCGCCCGAGGAGTGGGTCTTGGAGGGGGTTCTCATTCACGAGTTTGAAGGGGGTGTCCTTGTGCGCCGAACCCAGGCCTCCAGCGGGCGGGTGCGCGTGGACATGGCCACGCGCCAATACCGGTTCACCCTGCACGACGTGCGCGTCTTCAGCCGTGACGTCACGCCCGAGGGCGCGGCGGTGCCGCGGGAGGGCGAACCCGTGGACGAGGGCGGCACGCGCTGGTTTGCGCTCGCCATTGGCGAATCACAAAACGCCCTGCCCTTCCCCGGCGACACGCAGCCCGCCCGGCGCGCCAAGACCAATGAGCTGACTTGGGGCGCGCTTCGCGCGCAATCCAACCAGCGCGGCGCGGTGGCCAGCGTGATGTCCGGGTTTGGCACCGCGGTGCTCTACTATCCACCGATCCGGGGCGATCCGCCCGCGATGCCCGCCGATCCGACGCGCCTTCAGGTTTATCGCGCCGACCGCTGGGTGGGCGAGGTGCGCACCACCCCTCAGAGCACCGGGGGATACCTCATGGTGGAAATCACGCGCGGCGAATTGCGCGAGGGCGATCAGGCG
The DNA here is from genome assembly GCA_005809105.1 of Verrucomicrobiales bacterium. GTDB lineage: Bacteria > Verrucomicrobiota > Verrucomicrobiia > Limisphaerales > UBA1100 > SYLI01. The sequence continues at coordinate 9,387 of SYLI01000046.1, forward strand.
CGCGATCTGGAAAAGCACGTGCACCTGCACGGCCAAATCTCGTTCTCGTTTGCGTGTGTGGGGTTCATGCTGGTGGGAATTCCCTTGGGCATCCGCACCCAGCGCCGCGAGACGAGCGTCGGCGTGGCATTGGCGTTGATACTGGTGCTGGTCTACTACAGCTTCTCGCTGCTGGGCCGCGCGCTGGCCGACCGGCCCGATCTTGAGCCGCAGCTCATCGTGTGGCTGCCGGCGCTGCTATTTCAGGCGGCCGGCGCGGCGTTGTTGTGGCGGGCCAACCGCACCCGATGAACGACGCCCCCAGCAGCCCGGTGTGTCTGGCCCAGTTGACATTCGTCAACGGTGGGTTGGCGCGCCAGTCGGTGGCGTTGCCGGAGGCGCCGCTCATGATCGGCCGCGCGCCCGAGTGCCAGATGCGGCTCACGGAGAAAGGCGTGTGGGAACGGCACGCGCAAATCCGGCTGCGGCCGGGCGAAGGATTCTTCCTGCACTCGCTGCCTCCGGCGACCGTCTCGGTCAACCGGCAGCCGGTCACAGCGCCGCAGCTGCTGCGCAACGGCGACACGATTGACGCGGGCGAAGTCAAGCTGCGCTTCTGGCTGGGCCCGGTGCGACAGGCACCGCTGCCCATTATTGAGGCGGTGTTCTGGCTGCTGCTGGGAGCGCTTTTTGCCGTGCAGGCGTGGCTCATCTGGGCCCTCTAGCCAGGGGCTTTTCGTCGGAACGCCCACGCACTTCGCCGTTGCGCCGTGCCGGTGGCACCGCTACGCTGCCTAGCGGATGAAGCATCTGCTCGACTTCGAGAAGCCCATCACTGACCTCCAGCAAAAGCTGGCGGGTTTGCGCGAGCAGACGGCCGCCCGGCAGCTGGACGTGGACTTCGACGAGGACATCCGGCGGATGGAGGCGGAGATCGAAAAGAAGAAGAAGGAGTTTTACGCCAACCTCACGCCCTGGCAGCGCGTGCAGCTTGCGCGCCATCCCAAGCGTCCGTACTCGCTGGACTACATCGCCCGTTCCTTCACCGGGTTTTCCGAGCTTCGCGGCGACCGTCTCTACTCTGACGACCGCGCCATCGTCGCCGGATTCGCCCGGCTGGGCGATCACCGCGTGATGGTGGTGGGCACCCAGAAGGGACGCGACACCAAGGAGAACATCCTGCGCAACTTTGGGTGCGCGCATCCCGAAGGCTACCGGAAGGCGCTTCGGCTCATGGGTCTGGCCGACCGGTTCAATCTGCCCATCATCACCCTCATTGACACCGCTGGCGCCGATCCGGGCATCGGCGCCGAGGAGCGGCACATCGCCAAGGCCATCGCCGTCAATCTGCGCGAGATGGCGCTCTTCAAGGTGCCCATCATTTCGATGGTCATCGGCGAGGGCGGCTCGGGCGGCGCCATCGGCATCGGCGTCTCCGACCGCGTGCTCATCCTCGAGAACGCGTACTACTCGGTGATCAGCCCCGAGGGCTGCGCCTCCATTCTGTGGAAGGACCGCACCGCCGCGCCCAAGGCGGCTGCCGCGCTCAAGATCACCGCGCGCGATTTGCTGGAGCTGGGCCTGGTGGACGAAGTGATTGAAGAGCCCTTGGGCGGTGCGCACAACGATCACGATGGCATCGCGCAGTCGGTGCGCACCGCGCTGCTGCGCAATCTGGAGTCGTTGCTGAAAGTTGACCCCGAGCTGCGCGTACGCCAGCGCTACGAAAAATTCCGCCGCATGGGCAAGTTTAACGAAGGCGCCGCCCCCGGTGCACCTGCCGCCGCGGCGGTGAGTCCGGCAGGCTAACCTAGCCGGCCGGTCCCATGCTCTACCCGCTGGTTTTCCATCCCATCTACCGGCAGCGCGTCTGGGGCGGGCGCAGGCTCGCGTCGCATTTCGGGCGCACGCTGCCCCCCGACATCCCCATCGGTGAATCTTGGGAAATCGCCGACCGGCCCGACGCGGAAAGTGTCGTCGCCAACGGGCCGCTCGCAGGGCGCACGCTGCGGTGGCTCATGGAGCAGCACGCGCCCGCTCTTTTGGGCGAGGCCGGCGCGCACTCGGTGGATGGACGCTTTCCCCTGCTGGTCAAGATTCTCGACGCGCAAGAGTCGCTGTCGCTGCAGGTGCACCCCCCGGCAACTCTCGCCGCATCGCTGGGAGGCGAATCCAAGGCCGAAGCTTGGCATGTGGTGCACGCCCAGGACGGTGCCCGGATTTACGCCGGCCTGCGCGCGCCTGAGACGCGTGCCTCCCTTGAAGCTGCCGCCCGCGAAGGCCGCATCGCCGGGCGCGTGCAGTCCCTGCCCGCGAAGGCGGGCGACTCGCTCTTCATTCCGCCGGGCCGGGTCCATGCGCTGGGGGCCGGCGTGATGGTGTTTGAGGTGCAGCAGAACTCCGACACCACCTACCGCCTCTTCGACTGGAACCGCACCGGCAATGACGGCCGCCCCCGCGATCTACACGTGGCGCAGGCGCTCGCGTGTCTCCGGTACGACGACGTAACGCCCGCGCTCTCCATGCACCCGCCCGAAGCCGCCCACCACGTCATTGTGGACGAGCCGGGTCTGTTTTACACCCATCTGCACCGGCTCTCCCCCGGCGGTGCATGGCAAAACCCCCGTCCCGGCATGGTGGTGGTGGGCGTGGCAAACGGCCGCCTGCGGCTCTCGCACCCTGTTGCGGAATTGGCGCTCGCGCCAGGCCAGTTTGCGCTGGTGCCCGCCTCGCTTCCCTCCACGCAGATTCACGCCGAGGGCGAGGCCGTGTTTCTCACGGCGGGCCTTGCCTAGAAACCCATGCAGCCGCCCCGCCCTCCGACCGACCCCAGCCCCGCTCGCGGATTCTGGCATCGGTGGATCGTGACCACGCTGGCGGTGCTGGTGGCCGACTGGATGTGCGAGGGCATCCAGATTCAAGGCGCGGTGGGCCTGCTCGTGGCGCCCCTGCTGCTAGGCGTGCTCAACGCCGTGGTGCGCCCGGTGTTGCTGCTGATCTCGCTGCCGCTCTTGCTGCTGACCTTGGGGCTGTTCCTGTGGGTGATCAATGCCGCGCTGCTGCTGGCCACAAGCTCGCTGCTTGGCGACGCGTTCCGGGTGGAGGGCTTTGGCGCCGCCATGTGGGGTTCGCTCATCATCAGCGTGGTTTCCATTCTCGCCAATACGCTGGCCGGCGCGGGAAGTTCGCGCGTGGTGTTTCAAGGCTTTAGGCGGGGTGGCGCACGTCCGCCGCAAGAGCCGCCCGGCAACGGGCCTGTGATTGACGTCTAGGCCCAGGGCCGGCCGTCAGTCACGCTGGTAGGCCGCATGGAATGTGGCCTTGCCCTGGGCATTAAAGGCCGCCTCAAACTCGGTGAGAATGCCGGCCAAGGCGGCGGGAGTTTCCACTGCGGCAAATTGGGCGCACTCCCCAAAGACTTCGCGCATTTGCAACGCGTACGGGCCGTAGTCGGTGCGCAGATAAACCACCCCACCCGGTGCGAGCAGCCGATGCAGCGTGGCGGGAAACCCTTGGGACACCAGCCGGTGCCGGGCGTGGCGCGCCTTGGGCCAGGGATCGGGGAAGTTGATGTGCACCACTTGCAGCGACTCCGCCGGCACCAGATAGCGCAGCAGGTATCCCGCTTCGATGCGCAGGAGGCGCAGGTTGGCAAGGCCCGCAGCGCGGGCGCGGCGGTCTAGTTTGCGCGCGCGGCCCAGCAGCCGTTCGACGCCCACGAAATTGCGGCCGGGATCGGCGCAGGCCAGCCGGTAGAGAAAGCCGCCGTCGCCACTGCCGATTTCCAGCTCGACGGGCTGTGCCGCCGGGAAGAGCCGCACCCAGTCCAGCGGCTCGGTCACCGATTGAAACCGGTGGATCAATGTGCCCTGTGTCGGCGCTCGGTCGAGGCGGGTGTTCATGGCGCATCGCGCCCCACGAAGATCGCCAGCGAGGCGGTGTAGCCGTGCAGAAAGTTGCGCCCTCCCACCGGGCCAATCTCTCCGTTGCAGAAAAAGCCCGCAACACCCAGGTTTCCAAGCTGCCGTTGCACCAGGCTCGCATCATGGTTGGGAACGCCAAAGAGATGGTGGCCGCGCCCGTTGCAGCAGCACAGGCACGCCCCGTAGACGGGCCGGCCCGCCGTGTCGGTGGCGGCTCTGGCCAGCAGCTCCTCCAAGTCGGTGGCGGCCCCCTGCGCATCCCGGCATTGGAACTGCAGGCTCTGACCGACCCGGGGGAGCGCACCCACGGCGATCACGCCCGACTTGGGGTCGGCGCCCACCAGGTTGCGAATCAAGAAGTCGCCGCGGCCAAATTCCTCCAGCTGCTCGTTGATGACCAGCCCCACCAACAGATTGCCGCGCGCCTTCTGGCGGTCGGCTTCCGACAATCCCTCCACCGTCTCCAGCAACACCTGATAGGCCGGCCGGTTGCCGATGGTGCGGATGAGATTGCGTTCGGTCTGGGTGATGGTCCATGGCTGGCCGATGGGGGTGCAACCCTGCGAGATGACGCCGCGCAGCTCGACCGCGCCGTCCACCGCCACCCCCACGCCGCCGCAGTCGTACACCTCGCCGTTGAGGTACACCTGCGTGCCCGTCGCGCGCGCGCCGCCGCTGGAGAGCCCCCCCAGCACGGGTGCGGGTGCCCACTGGGCGTTCCACTGATCCAACCATTGCTCGACATCCATGTGAAACGGGTCGGCAAAAACCAGCCAGCCGCCCAGTCCTTCTGGATCCACGCCGGTGACGCGCCGCCAATAATCGGCACCGTCGGCCTCGGCCACTTCCTCCTGTGTGAATCGGGCCGCGCGAAGGCGCGCGCCTGGCAGGTGGTAGAGCGCCAGCACCATCCCCCCGCCCTCCTCCACTTCTGCTTCGTTGCAAATCAGCCCCTGACTGGAGCAGCCCGCCAGCAGCGGAATGCGCCCGTGAACACGAAGGATTTCCAGCACCTCGGCCGCGTGAGGAAACCAACGCGGGGTCATGAACACCAGCCCCAGCGAGACGGCCGCACCCAATCGCCCTCGCAGGGCGGCGGCCCACGCTTCCAGCGCCGGCTCGTCGTAGGCGCCGGAGAAATGGTCGGCGACAGAAAACACGGGCGGTGTACCGGGGTCGCTCACGCGGCGGATGATAGGCAGGCCCGACGCCGGCGCAATGGGGAAAGGCTTTCCGCCTGCGCGCCGGCCAAGGCCTTCATGTCTTCATGAAGGCTGTCAGGCCGTTCAAGAACATCTGCACGGCGATGATCACCAGCAGCATTCCCATCAGTCGCTCCACCGCCAGGGAACCCTTTTCGCGCAGGGCGCGGGCGATGGCCGGGGCGCAGAGCAGCACCGCCGAGGTGATGGCCCATGCGATGAAAAGCGCGGCGAGCCAGCGCGGGCGCAACGCCGGCTGCGAGCTGTCCAGCAGCATCAGCGTGGCGAGCACCGAAGGCCCGGCCACCAGGGGCGTGGCCAGCGGCACGATGAAGGGTTCCTTGGGCGAAGCCTCGGCGGCGTCGCGGCCGGCGGGCGGAAAGATCATCTTGATGGCGATCAGAAAGAGCATGATGCCCCCGCCCATGAAGAGCGACTCGGGCCGGAGCTGCAGCAGGGTCATGAGCCAGCCGCCGCCCAGAAAGAACAGCAGCAAGAGCCCCAGCGCAAAGAGCATCTCGCGTGCAATGACCCGTGTGCGGCGCTCCGGAGAGACGTGCTGCACGCTGGCGACGAAGCTGGGCACGTTGCCCACCGGATCCATGATGGTCACCAGAAGGAGCGTGGCCGAAACCAGGCTCATCTCCGTGGGCGCGTTCACGACAAAGGCAGGGCGCCCGCTTCAGGCAGCCGCGGCCGGGCCCTGGCGGTGTTTCTCCATCACCAGGGTGACGATGCGCTCGCAGAGCGCGGGCTTGTCGGCCAGCGTTTTTTGCGCGGCGTCCTTGCCTTGTCCGATGAGTTCGCCCTCAAACTGCAGCCACGCCCCCTTCTTGGTCAGCACGCCATGGCGCAGCGCAGCGTCGATGATGCTGCCGTTTCGGTTGATGCCCTGGTTGTAGAGAATCTCAAACTCCGCCTCGGCGAAGGGCGGTGCCACCTTGTTCTTCACCACCTTGGCCTTCACGTTGTTGCCAAAGACATTGCCCGCGGCATCCTTGAGCGATTCCTTGCGGCGGATGTCGATGCGCACGCTGGCGTAGAACTTGAGCGCCTTGCCTCCGGGCGTGGTCTCGGGATTGCCAAACATCACGCCCACTTTTTCGCGCAGCTGGTTGGTAAAGATGCAGGTGGTCTTGGCCTTGCCCAGAATCGCGGTGAGCTTGCGCCGCGCCTGGCTCATGAGCCGCGCCTGCATGCCCATGGTGGCCATGCCCATGTCGCCCTCAAGCTCGGCCTTGGGCACGAGCGCCGCCACAGAGTCCACCACGATGACATCAAGCGCGTTGGAGCGCGCCAGGGTTTCGCAAATCGTGAGCGCCTCCTCGCCGCTGTCGGGCTGGGAGACAAGCAGATCATCCAGGTTCACGCCCAGCTTCTTGGCGTACGCCGGATCCAGCGCGTGCTCCACGTCAATAAATGCAGCGGTGCCGCCCTGCTTTTGGGCGTTGCCGATGATGGTGAGCACCAATGTGGTCTTGCCCGAGGATTCGGGCCCGAAGACCTCGACCACGCGCCCGCGCGGCACGCCGCCCACGCCCAGCGCCAGGTCCAGCGAGAACGATCCCGTGGAGATGACCTCGATGTGCGAGAGGGCCTGGGCGTCGCCCAGACGCATGATGCTGCCATCGCCAAAGGCCTTGGTGATGGACGCCACCGCGGCGTCAATGTTGCGCTGGCGCGCGTCGTCCTTGCCGGGCTTTTCCTTTTCCATAAGGGGATCCGGCGCATCCAGCGCCGGTTGCCGGGCATGATACGGGTGCGGGCACACGCGGCAAGCAGGAGTTGCCACAAGCCTTGCATTGTAGGCTCCGGTGCGTATCGTCGCGCCCATGTTTTCACATGTCGTGATTTTCTGGACGCAGCCCGGCAAGGCCGGGGCCGCCGAAGCGCTCATCGCCGGCGCCCACCAGTACCTCAAGCCCTGCCCGGGCATCCTGCAGTTCCACGTGGGCCGGATGGTGCCCAGCCACCGCGCCGTGGTGGATCAATCCTATCAGGTGGCGTTAAACCTCATCTTTGCCGACAAGGCCGCGCAGGACGCCTATCAGGTGCACCCGCTGCACGTGGAGTTTGTGGAGAAGGTGTTCAAGGGCAACTGCGAGCGCGCCGTGGTGTACGACTTTGCCGATTAAGCACCCCGCGGCACCCGCGCCGCGCCCAAATCGGGCTTGCCAACAGCGCGCGTGCTGCCCACAGTGCCCGCCTTGTTTCGGGCGCGAGTGTAGCTCAGTTGGTAGAGCGCAACCTTGC
>SYLI01000001.1 GCA_005809105.1 Verrucomicrobiales bacterium
CGCCGGCGTGTTGCGCCTGCGCCAGACACTCGAGCGCCTTGTCGGAGAACGCGCCACCATGGCCCCTCCCGCTTCGGAAATGGACGGGCAATCGCAGCTGCAGTCGCTCGACGAACGCATCCTACAATTGCAACAGAGTCTGGAGACGGCCGTGGTTCCTGCGCGAAGCACACCGGACGGGGTCGTGGCCTTTGGATGCACCGTTTGTGTCCGTGAACGCGACGGGCAGCAGCCAAGCTACCGTATCGTTGGCGTGGATGAGGTGGATTTGGATCGCGGCTGGATCAGTTGGCAGTCCCCCCTGGCCAGGGCATTGGAGGGTGCGCGTGCCGGTCAGCGCATCCGCTTCCCAAGCCCCGCCGGGGTACAGGAATTGCAGGTGCTTTCCGTCGAGCGAGACGACTAAACCGCCTTCCCCACCGTCCGGCGGCCTGCCACAATCTCCTGTCCAACCGAGGGGTCAGCCGGGAGTCTCTCAGTAGTCACAGGTTGGGCATCTGCTGGGTGGCACGCGTGATGGAGAATCCGGACAAGAAATACGAAGACTTTGTGCGGTTGTTCCTTCAGGCGGAACCGGGGCTGCGCGGTTTGCTGCGGGTGTTGCTGCCCAGCGTCACCGATGTGGATGAAGTGCTGCAGGAGACCAGCCTCGTACTCTGGAAGAAATTCGACAGGTTCGAGATGGGGACGAGCTTTTCGGCATGGGCCAGCGTGATTGCCCGATTTGAAGTGCTCAAATACCGGCGCGAGCGCGCCCGCGACCGCCACGTCTTCAGCGATGAGGTGGTGGAACTGCTGGGAGCGCAGGTTGTGGAATCAGGCGAGGCACTGGCGCGTGAACGGCGCGCGCTGCAAACTTGCCTCACCAAGTTGCGCGACACAGAACGCGCCCTCGTCACGGCCGTGTACACCCGGGGCGCCGCCATGAAGGAGGCTGCGGAAGTGACCGGCCGGTCGGTGGCGGCGGCGTACAAGGCGCTTTCACGCATTCGAATGGCCCTGCTGCAGTGCATCGAGCGCGAGATGCGTAAGGAGGTCGCATGAGCGAATGGGAATCATTCGCTGAACTGTGCGCGGCCCATTGCGATGGGCGCCTCACCGAGGATCAGCGTGGGCTTTTGGAGCAGCGGCTTAAGAGCGACGAGGCTGCGCGCGCGTTTTTTATCCGGTACATGAATTTGGAATCCGCGCTGGACGGGTGCGGTTCGCCGACGGGGCAAGAATGGGCGCAGGTCCCGCAACCTGCGGTGCTTCCCGCCCTGCGCTGGCTGCCGTGGGCGCTGGCCGCATCTCTGGCGGCGTTGCTGGCATTCGTCTTTCTGAGTGGCCCCGCGCGCGATCCCCTGCGGGCGGCCCCACGCCCGGATTCCGCAGGCGTGGCATTGCTGGCCAGTGCCGTGGGTGCCGTTTGGGAGACGGCCGAGCTGGGTGCCGGCGCCTCCCTGCCTCCGGGCCGCATCAAGTTGCGCGCCGGATTGGTGCGGCTGGAGTTTTACAGCGGTGCCACGGTGCTCTTGGAAGGCCCGGCCGATTTTGAACTGCGAAGCATTGATTTGGCCGTTTGCCACAGCGGCAAGCTTCGCGCCATCGTGCCTGCGCCCGCGGCAGGGTTCACGATTCTCACCGCACAGGCGCGATTGGTGGACTTAGGCACCGAATTTGGTATCGAGGTGGCGGAGAATGGCCCGGCGGAAGTGCACGTGTTTGACGGACGCGTGGAGGTTCACCCGCCGACAGGCCCCGTTACGCCGGCAAAGGCGGACCTCACGGCAGGCCGGGCCGCGCGCATTGATCAGGCCGGGCAGATTCTGGACATCCCCGCCGATCCCACGCGGTTCATCTCCGCACCCGAAGCCGCGGCGCAGGCGGAAGCTGACGCGACTTTGCAGTTCGCGCGCTGGCGCGAAGCCCGCGAGCTTTGGAAGGACGATCCTCGCCTGCTGGCGTATTTTGATTTCGAGCGCAATGGCAAGGCGCGGCGGCTCAACAGCCTGCTGCGAGACAAACCCGAAATGTCTGGTACCATCATTGGATGCCGGTGGGTTGAGGGCCGGTGGCAGGGCAAGGACGCGCTGGAGTTTAAACACCCCGGCGACCGCATCCGCCTCACCCTGCGCCAGCCCGTAGCGGGAGGCGCAGGAACCCCGGCCGCCGTGCCCCGGCCAGACTCGAAGGCGGAGAAGGCCGAAAGGGCGGAGCAGCAGCATCTGCCAGCACTCACCTTCGCCGCATGGGTGCGCGTGGACTCGATTGACCAGCCGATCTTAAGCCTGCTCAGTGCTGATGGAGAGCGGCGCGGCTCGCCCACTTGGCAGATCACAGGCGAGGGGAAGTTGCAGTGCGTCCTTCATCGCTTGGACAGGAAATATCCCGCGCCCTGGGTCAGCACCACTCCGCCGGTCATTGATTCGATGCAAATTGGGCGCTGGTTGCACGTCGCGTTGTCGTTGGACACGCGTTCGGGCCGGGTCTGCCACTATTTCAACGGCCGGCTGGTGGAAATGGCAACCCTGCCCGACCGGCGCCCACTTCGCGGCGGGGCCGTGGAGCTGGGAAATTGGGGGCGCCCGGCAGCGAAGGACGCGCACCTCATCCGCCGCTTCAACGGGCGCATGGACGAAGTCATGATTTTCGGTGCGGCGCTGGACGAGCCGTCCATCCAGCAGCTCTACCATGTCGGCCGTCCCGCCAGTTGACCCAGCGACCTGAAGACGCAAAGCGACCCTGCAAGAGCCATGAGAAACGTGATGCAACCGGTGCCGCTGGCCGTAGTGATGGCAACGATGCTGGCGATGACTGCCGCCGGGGCCACCAAGCCGGCAGCACTCACAGCAGCGCAGGCGGCTTTTTTTGAAAGCAAGATTCGGCCGGTGCTCACCCAGCACTGCTTTGAATGCCATTCCGCCCAATCTGCCAAGGTCAAGGGCGGGCTGCGCCTCGACTCGCGCGAAGGCATCCGGGCGGGCGGCGAGACCGGCCCGGGCGTCGTGCCGGGCAGCCCCCAACAAAGCCTCGTGCTTCGGGCCATCCGGCACGAGGGCAAGCTTGAGATGCCTCCCAAGCTGCGACTGCCGGCGAGTGTGGCGGCAGATTTTGAACAATGGATCGCAATGGGCGCGCCGGATCCTCGCGATGCCGCTGGGAGCGCAGGGTACAAACGCATGACGCCGGAGGAGGCGCGAAGTTTTTGGGCCTTTCAGCCCGTCGGCAAACCCGCCGTGCCACGCGTCAAGCGCACCGCGTGGCCGCGCACCGACATCGACCGGTTCATCTTGGAGGCGCTTGAAGGGCGCAATCTGGTGCCGGTCGCCGATGCGGATCGGCCCACGCTGCTGCGGCGGCTGAGCTTTGATCTGACGGGGCTGCCACCGACGCCCAGTGAACTTGACGCGTTTGCAGTCGATGGCGCTGGCAACGCGCTTGAGCGCGTGGTGGATCGGTTGCTGGCCTCCCCGCAATTTGGTGAGCGCTGGGGGCGGCACTGGCTGGACATTGCGCGGTTTGCCGAAAGCAACGGCAACGCCGACAACGTGCCCTTTCCGCACGCTTGGCGCTACCGCGACTACGTGATCGCCAGCTACAACGCCGACACGCCCTACGACCGTTTTCTGCGCGAACAAATCGCCGGCGACTTGCTGCCCGCCGCCGATTCGCGCCAGCGCGACACTCAAATCACGGCGACGGGATTTCTTGCGCTCACCAGCAAGCCGCGCGCGCAGAACAACCCGGACTTCCAGATGGACCTCATCGCCGATCAGGTGGACGCCACCACGCGGGGCATTCTGGGGCTTTCGGTGATGTGCGCGCGCTGCCACGACCACAAGTTTGATGCGATCACGCAGAAGGAATACTACGCGCTGGCGGGGTTCTTCGAGAGCAGCACGATGCTCGCGGGCCCGGGACGGCCCAATGCCAATAACGCGAAGGCCGCCGGCGCCGTTGGCGGTTTGCATGCGCTCTCCGACGGCAGCCCGTGCATGGGCGTGAAGGACGGCAAGTCCACCGACACAGCCCTGTGCATTCGTGGTGAGTCGCAGAAACGCGGAGAGCGCGTGCCCCGTGGCACGCTCGCGGTGGTGCATACGATGCCCGCGCCGAAACTGGGTGGGGCCGGGAGCGGTCGCGCGGAACTGGGGGCGTGGCTCACCGACGCGCGCAATCCGCTGACGGCGCGAGTGGCGGTGAACCGAATCTGGCTGCACCTCTTCGGGCGGGGGCTGGTGTCCAGCGCGGACAACTTTGGCGCCTTGGGCGACCGGCCTAGCCATCCCGCGCTGCTGGATCATCTGGCGGCGGCCTTCGTGCGCGAGGGCTGGTCCACCAAGAAACTCATTCGCGCCATCGTGCTGAGCCGCGTGTACCAGCTCTCCAGCGCCCCCTCTGCACCCGCCTACGCCACTGATCCCGACAACACATTGCTCTGGCGGATGAGCCCGCGCCGGCTGGAGGGCGAGCCTCTGCGCGATGCCATCCTGCTCGTGAGTGGCCAGCTTGACCTCGCGCCGCCGGGCCGGTCGCTTGCCAGCGCGGGCGGAAATCCCAAGCGCCCGACCATCACCTCGGCCGACGCCAACGTGCGCAGTGTGTATTTGGGAATCCTGCGGGGCGCGCCACTGCCGGAGCTTCTGGGCCTCTTTGACATGGCCAACCCCAACATCGTGGTCGCACAGCGCGAGGTGACGACGGTGCCGGCCCAGTCGCTCTTTCTCATGAACAGCCCGTGGCTCGTCAAACAGGCGGAGGCGTTTGCGGCACGCGTTTTGACCGGGCCACCGGAGAATGACGCCGCGCGCGTGGACAGGGTCTTTCGCATGGCGCTCTCCCGCGAACCGCAACCGGCCGAGCGCGCAGCGGCGCTGGCGCACCTCAAGCAATCTCTAGAGATACACAAGGTGCCGCCGGCAAAGGCGTGGGCGGGCCTTTGCCAGTCGCTGTTTGCCTCGGCGGAATTCCGATACCTGCAATAACCCCGGCGGAGAAACCATGAACACACCTCAACTTTTTCCCTCGCGCCGCGAGTGGCTTAAAACCAGCGCGTGCGGATTTGGCTACATGGCGCTGGCAGGTTTGGCGGCGGAAGCCGCCGCGCGTGAGGCCAAAGCCATGAACCCCTTGGCACCACGTCAGCCGCAGTTTCCGGCGAGCGCCAAGCGGGTCATCTTCATGTACATGCGCGGCGCGCCTTCGCATGTGGACACGTTTGATTACAAGCCGGCACTGGCAGTCAACGCCGGCAAGTCGGTCGCCAGTCTGAGCGGCCAGGTGCAGGATCGCAACCGGGGGCGCAAGTTGCTGCCTTCGCCCTTTCCGTTCAGCCGGCACGGCCAGAGCGGCCTGTGGATCAGCAGCCTCTTTCCCCACGTCGCGCGCCACGCCGACGACCTGTGCCTCATCAACAGCATGCACACCAATGTGCCCAACCATCCGCAGGCGTGCCTGATGTTGCACACGGGCGAATTTCGTTTCACACGCCCGTCGCTGGGCGCGTGGCTGCTCTATGGGCTGGGCACGGCGAACCAAAATCTGCCGGGCTTCGTCACCATCAATCCGCCGGGCGATCTGGGCGGCGCGCAAAACTACGGCAATGCGTTCCTCTCGGCGTCGTATCAGGCCACGCGCATCGGGGATGCCGACGCCTCCGTTGCGGCCGCGCGCGTGGGCAACTTGCAGTCGCCGCTCTCGGCCGCCCGCCAGCGCGAACAGCTCGACTTCATCCAGTCGCTCAACGCCGGCCTGCTTGAGCGGCAGGCGGCCAGCCCGGAGTTGGAAGGAGTGATCAATTCCTACGAGCTGGGATTTCGTATGCAAGCGGCATTGCCTGAGCTGATGGATCTGTCGAAGGAAAATGCCGAGATGCTGCGGCGCTACGGCATCGGCAAGGGTGTGGTTGCGGCCAAGGGCAAGGCTGGTGCCGCCAAGAAGCCCAATGCAGGTGGTGGTGCCACGGACAATTTCGGGCGGCAATGCCTCATGGCCCGGCGGCTGTCGGAAGCGGGCGTTCGGTTTGTTGAAATCAGCCTAGGCAACTGGGACACACACAATGGCCTTAAAGGACGCCTTGGGCAGTTGTGCGCGCAGGTGGATCAGCCCATCGGGGCGCTGATGACGGACCTCAAGGATCGCGGTCTTCTAAAGGACACACTGGTGGTGTGGGGCGGCGAGTTTGGCCGCACGCCCACCGGTCAGGGGGAAGATGGGCGCGACCATAACTCCGCGGGATTTACCATGTGGATGGCCGGCGGCGGCGTGAAGGGCGGCCAGAGGGTGGGTGCGACGGACGAGCACGGTTCCATCGCCGTGGAGAACAAGGTGCATCACCACGACTTGCACGCCACGATGCTGCACCTCATGGGCATCGACCACCAGAAGCTGACGTACCGTTACGGCGGTCGCGACTACAGCCTCACGGACATCCACGGCCGCGTGGTTCGGGAAATCCTCGCGTAGCGACGCCCAGACTCCACAGCGAGTCCACTGCAGGGACACCGATCACTCGGGACTCTTGGCTAAAGCCAAGCAACCGGATGGCAGTCCACCGCGGGATTGCGCTTCGTGCCTTGTGAACTAGGCGGCCTTGATGAGCGCCCGGGCCTCGTCCATGCCCGGAGCGGGGCGGCCGAACTCGCTGGCCGTCACGCGGCCCAAGGCCACCAGCAACCGCCAGCGGAAGGGTGCGCGGGCGGCGGCAAATTCCTCGACCGTCGTGCGGTAGAATTTCTCGGCGTGCAGTGCGCCATCCTCGCTCACCGCATAGCGCAGCATCAAATCGAACACCGGCCGGGCAGGCAGCTTGAGCTCGCCATACCGGTGGACGATGGCGGCCGTGCGCGCTTGCAGGTTCTGCCGGATCGCATCCTCGGCCTCGCGCAGCAGGTCCGCCTGCGAGGTGGCCTTCACCTGATCCAGTTGCCATTGCACGGGCAGGGGCTGCCAGTTGAGGAAGTCGCCCCCGCGTTGGCCGCGATCCAGCGCCATCTGATAGGCGCCCAGGATGAGGCAGGCGAACGTGTTGCGCGCGTTGGACACGCGGGCCATGTTGCGCCACGCGTTGGCGCTGTCGCAGGCGTGGACGCCGATGGAATCGCCGTGAACGCTTCCCACGGGCTTGCCGGCCGACTCCTGACTCGGCGGGCGGCCCAGGTCGCGCAGGCAGAGCTGGTTGGCCGCAAGCGAGATGGCTTCGCCGACGGCGGCCGGAGCGATGCCTTCAGCCAGCGCGGCGGCCGCCGCCTCGGCTGCCTGCGTGGGGGAGGCTTTGAAAAGAGTGGAGCTAAACTGCTCCACCCACGCGTCGTCCATGGCGCGCGTGCCCAGCTCGCGTCCCAAGAGCTTGTGCTGATCCATCAATTTGGGCAGCAGCGTGCGCGGCTCATTCCACGTGGCGCTGGCCGTGCGCGACTCGGCGCGAACGCAGTAGCGCACCGACTGCCGCAGCAACGTGTGCGCGTGCTCGCTGCCGATGATCCCCTGCAAGTCCCACGCGCGGTAGGGCAGCACGACACGGTGAACTTCCGTGTTGTCCTGCACGGTGTGCAGCAGGTGATTAAACGCATCGGCGGCGCCGGTGCGCGCCAGCGACGCGAATGCCTTCTCGGCGGCCGCGACATCCTTTTGGTGCACGGCCGCGCGCAGGGTCTGCGAATCATGGCGGGTGCTGGCCGATTCCTCGGCCACCTGGTGCAGCACCTCGGCGGAGCGCCCGCCGCGTTCCTGGATGCGATTGGTGTTCCGATAGAGCACCTTGAAGACCGGCAGCGCGCGCTGTCCATCGGGCATCTCGCCGGACATGTGCAGCGCGGGGCTGAGCGCCATCATCGTGTGGAAGCCGATGTAATCCTCGCCGCCAAAGGTGCGGGCGTTGGCCAGGGCACCGGCGGCCGTCAACTGGCGCAGCGTGACTCCGGCTTTAAGCTTCGCGTTCAGAGCCGGAAGGAGCTTCGCCGCGGGGGTCTCCTGCATCAGCCCCACCAGCGGCTCCAGTTCGCCGAAGTTGAGCGGCTTGACGGCTTCGGCGGCGCGAACGTCCGCCATGCCCATCTCCGAGGAAACCTCGTGTCCCACGGTGGCGACGATCATTCCCTGTCCAACCTGCGAGAGGAACTGGCGGCGTGTGCTTGGAGTTTTCATGTGATGATGCGGTGGTCTTTTGTGAGCTATTACACGACACTCTCGCCTTCGACACCGGGAAGTCAAGGAGGCTTTTGGGATAATTCCTGCGCCTTTTGCAGTCGCCTGGGCCATTGCCGCCTACTGGGGCGGGCCGCCGCCAAATTGTTTCCAGTAGAACTCCTTGAACGGGTTCACCTTCGGCCCCACCGCGGCTTCGTTCGCCATGAGCGGCCGCGCGCTCGCCCACCAAGCGTCGTACTGCGTCGTGAGCGCATTGACGTGCGCCGCGTTGCTGGCAGCGCAGTCCACCTTTTCTCCGGGGTCGGCCTGCACATCAAAGAGCTGCCAGCGCGCCTCGCGCCCGCCGTCGGGCGAAACCAGATGCCAGCGCGGCGTGCGCACGCTGCACATCTTGTATTTCCATTCGGCGGGATCAGTGCCCTTGGGCCACCGGCCCACATGCGTAAAGAGGGTGCGCTCGGGCCACGCCGCCGCCGGGTTTTTTAACAGGGGCACAAGGCTGCGCCCTTCGACCTGGCCCCTCACGGTGGCGTTAAGGTCTGCGCCGGCCAGCTCCGAGAGGGTGGGAAAAAAATCAACATGCGCCGTCAGTGCCCCGCAGTCGCCGGGCGCGATCACGTCGGGCCAGCGCCAGAACGAACAGGCACGCGTGCCGCCCAGCCACGCCGTCCCCTTCTGACCGCGCATGCCCACGTTGTGGATCTTCACGCCTCCTGTGCCGCCGTTGTCGTTCATGAAAATCACGAGCGTACGCCGTTGGATTCCCAGTGCGTCCAGACGCGCCAGCAGGCGCCCGACGTTGTCGTCGATGTTGGCGACCATGCCGAAGAATTTCGCGGTGGGCGCATCCACCTTGCCGGCGTAGCGGGCTTCGTCTTGTGGCCGCACCTGCAGCGGGGCATGCGGCGCATTGAGCGCCAGGTGCGCGTAGAAGGGGCGGGTGCCGTTGTTCGCTGATTCAATCCAACGCTGCGCCTGCGCAAAGAACACGTCGGTGCAATAACCCTGCGTGCGCACGAACCGGCCGTTGTGGAGGATGGCGGGGTTGAAATACGTGTTGCCCGGCGCATCGCCGCAGGACCCCGCGTAGGTCTGGCCGATGCCACCGGCACCGTGAATGAACATCTCGTCAAACCCGCGGCGGTTGGGCCAGTACGCCGGCTCGTCTCCCAGATGCCACTTGCCGAAAATCCCCGTCGTGTAACCCGCCTGCTGCAGCACCTGCGCCAGCGTCGTGGCCGTGGGCACGAGGCGCTCGCGCTCAAGGATGGTGTGGGTCACGCCGTTCTTGAACTCATGCCGGCCCGTGAGCAGAGCGCTGCGCGTGGGTGCGCAGGTGGGGCTGACGTGAAAGTCCGTGAATCGGCGGCTCTGCGCGTGCAGTCGATCCAGATGCGGCGTCTTGAGGATGGGATTGCCGTGCGCTCCCATGTCGCCGTAACCCTGATCGTCGGTGATGATGAACAGGATGTTGGGACGCGCCGCAACGGGGGCTGTGGCATCGCTTGCCAGTGGCGCTCCCCACGCCAGCGCGCAGGCAAGCACACCAAACACCACAGCGGCGCGCGCGGTGAACGCCGCTCGCCACGCGCGGAGGAAGGAGAGCGTCGTCATGGCGCAAATCAGTGCGAATGCGGTTTGCCTGTGCCGCAACGGCCGCAGGAGGTCGGCACGCCCGAACAGGCCGGGGCGCTCTCGCCCGACATTCCGCCCGAAGCAAAGGTGGACCATTTCTTTTTCAAATCACGGGAGCCGCAGGAGGGGCACGACGCCCCGCGCCATCTCGTGGAACGCACGAGCATCTCGCTGTCCCTCCCGCAATTCGCGCAGTGAAATTCGTAGATCGGCATGTGGCGATTCTCGCACGGCGCCGCGTGCGGCACCAGCTTCGAATGCTGCTTGGCGCTTGAGTGCGGCACCGCATTTCGCGCACGATACGCCCCTCACATGAGCCAAGAGAGCCAAGAAGGCGGCACCATCTCGGAGGCGGAAGCGCGCTTTGAGTTGCGCCGGCGCAAGGCAGGCTTGGTGCTGGCACCACTGGTGTTCTTCGCGTTGTGGTATCTTCCCATCACCGGACTGGCGATTCCGGCGCACCGGCTGCTGGCACTCATGGGAGCGGTGGTAACGCTATGGGTAACCGAGGCCATTCCCTTGCCGGCCACCGCGCTGTTGGGGCCCTTTCTCTGCGTGCTTCTGGGAATCGGCCCGGTGACCACGGTGTTCCGCAGCTTTGCCGACCCCATTCTGTTCCTCTATCTGGGCAGCTTCCTCGTGGCCGAGGCGATCCAGCGCCACGGTCTTAACCGCCGCATCGCCTTCGGCATTCTGTCGATGCCCGGAGTGGGCGAAAGTCCCGTCAAGCTCATGGCCGCGTTTGGCGTCGTGACGGCGGCCATCTCCATGTGGATGTCCAACACGGCCACGACGGCGATGATGCTGCCGATTGGCCTGGCCATCCTGCAGGAGATGGCGCGCATGCAATCGCACCGCACGGGCGCGGTCGTGCGCCACACCGACCTGCCCTATGGCACGGGCCTCATGTTGATGGCGGCCTTCGCTTCGTCGGTGGGCGGGCTGGCGACGCCCGTGGGCACGCCTCCCAACCTCATCGGCATCGCGCAAATCGAGCGGGAGACCGGCGTAAAGATCTCGTTCTTCCAGTGGATGAGTTTTGGGCTGCCCCTCATGGTGGTGTTGATGGTGTTTCTCGTGTGGCACCTTTCGCGCTCGTACCCCGCCCCGCCGGGATCGATGGCAGGCGGTCGCGAATGGATCAGGGGAGAGCGCGCAAAGCTGGGGACGCTCACCCGGGGCGAGCGCAATGTCCTGGGTGCCTTCGCCATCATGGTGGCGCTGTGGCTCACCCCCGGCATCACGGGGTTGGTGCAGGGTCTGGACGCGCCGCTGTGCCGCTGGTTCGAGGCGCATCTGCCTGAGTCCATGGCGGCCCTTGCCGGCGCGTTGCTGCTCTTTCTGCTGCCCGTGAACCTCCGGCGCATGGAGTTCACCCTCACCTGGCGCGACGCGGCGACCATCGATTGGGGCACCCTGCTGCTCTTTGGTGGCGGGCTGGCGCTGGGGCAGCTCATGAAAGACACGGGGCTTGCCCGCTGGATTGGCGAAGGGCTGGCGGGCCTTTCCCCCACGAGCAGCGTGGCGGGGCTTTGCGTCGTGTTCGCGCTGGCCGGCCTTCTCGTCTCGGAAACCACATCCAATCTGGCTTCGGCGACCATGATGGTTCCCATCGCCATCGCGGTTGCGAAGGCGGCGGGCGTGGATCCGGTGCAGCCTGCATTGGCGGCGTGTCTGGGGGCATCGATGGGGTTCATGCTGCCCATCTCCACGCCACCCAACGCCATCGTGTACGGCTCGCGCTGCATTCCGCTCTCACGGATGATTCGATCCGGGCTGGCACTTGACCTTGCCGGCGCCGCCGCGGTGATTGTGGTGGTGGTCGTGTGGGTGCCGCGCGTCCTGCCCTAGGGAATCTCCTCCCGGCGGGTTCCACCTTCGTCAATCCCATCGAGGGGCGCCGCACTCACGCGCCCGCCTTCCATCCGAAACAGACAGTCAGCCAGCCGGAGCGCCTCGCGCCGGCTGTGCGTGACATGAAGCACCGTGAGCGCTCGCTCGCGGCGCAGGCGCCCCAGAAGCAGGGTCAACTCGTCGCGGGTCTTTTCGTCCAACGCGGAAAGGGGTTCATCCAGCAGCAACACGGACGGATCGGCCGCCAGCGCCCGTCCCAGCGCCACGCGCTGGCGCTCGCCCCCCGACAGATCCCGCGGCATCCGGAGCAGCAGCGGCGTGAGGCCCAGCTGCCCGGCCAGCGACTGCACGCGCTCGCGGATTTGCGCCGGGGGCCTGCGCCGGATTTCCAGCGCGAAGCCCAGCTGACGGGCGACCGGCATGGCGGGAAACAACGCGCTATCCTGCGGCACATAGCCCATGCCGCGCTCTCCCGGAGGCTTGCCGGTCACATCGGCGCCGTGGATGCGCACCTTCCCGCGATCAGGCTGCCGCAAGCCGCACATCAGCTCCAAGAGCGTCGTCTTGCCGCAGCCCGTCGGCCCCATGAGGACGCCGTAGCCACCGGCCGGGACATGAAGGCAAACGCCCTCCAGCCGGAAGTCGCCCCCGCTCCAGTGGAGATCCTCAATCGCAATCATGGCCGTTCTCCGGCGCAGCGCAACGCCACCAGCACCAGCACCGCCAGTGCCATCAGCAACAGGCTCACGCTGATAGCCGCGGCGAGATTGCCCACGCCCAGTTCCAGCCAGATGGTCGTGGGCAGCACCTCGGTGCGCATGCGCGTGGCGCCGGCGAAAACGAGGATGGGCCCGAACTCGCCCAGACTTCGCGCCCACGCCAGACTCGCGGCGGCAAACATGCCGCTGCGCGCCGCCGGGAGCGTGACGCGCCACACCGCCTGCGCCCTCGTGCATCCCAGGGTCATCGCCACCTCCTCGGGCCGCGCCGAGAGGTGCTCGAAGGTGCCGCGCATGGATCGCACCGCCAGCGAGGTGCCGATGAGCGTCTGCGCCAGCACGATGCCGTACACGGTGTAGGTAAAGGGCACCACGGTCTCGATGGCCCGGCCCAATGGAGACTGGAAAAAAATGAGCAGGCAAAGCCCCACGACCATGGGCGGCAGCACGATGGGGATGTCCAGCAATGCCTCCACCAGTGCCTTGCCCGGGAACTCGCGCCGCGAGAGCAGATAGGCGATGGGCACCGCCAGCAAAAGCGACAGGATGGCCGCCGCAGTGCAGGTTGCCAGGCTCAGTTGAAGGGCGTGCCGAATCTCTGCTGAGCGCATCGCCGCCGCGATCTGGCCGGGCGAACTGTACGCCGCTGTGGTCGCCAAGAGCGCCACGAGAAAGAGGATGTACGCCACGGCAATCACCGCCAGCGTGGCCCAGAAGGGGGTGAAGGGATGTCGGGTCGCGGGGCTGCTCATGGTGTCTGGGCAGTGGCGGGCGCGTAGCCGTGGGACTTGAACACCTCTTGCGAAGCCTGCGTGCGCAGAAACGCGGCGAAGCGTTGCGCGGCGGCGGGATGTGCGGCCCTGGTCAGCGTCGCCGCCCATGCGTGTTCCGGCGCGAAGGCGATTCCCGGGAAATCCACCCTTTGCAAACCTGGAAACTGTCGCAGGGTGGAATCCCACACCACAGCGACATCCACCGCACCCAACACAAGGTCGCCGGCAATCTCGGTGACGACGGGCTTCATGACAGCGGCGTGCGCCGCCAGCTTCGGCCAGACTTCGCCCAGGCCATCGCGCGTTGCGCGCCCGATGCTGGCGGCCTTGGGATCCGCAAGGCCGACGCGGACATCGGGACGAAAGAGGTCGCTTAATTCATGAATGGCCTTGGGGTTTCCCGCGCGCACGGCAAACACCGGCCGCTGCGTGAGAAGCGGCGCCGCTTCGAGAACCCAGCCCCCCCGGCGCGCATCGGTCATCGTGCCTTCATCGGCGGTGATGAGCACATCGCCGCGGCGCGTGATTTGAATCTGCCCCAGGAGCGTGGCCGAGCCGCCCCATTGCAACCGCAGTCCTTCGCCCGACTGGGCGCGATAGGCGCCCCCCACGGCTTCCATGGGCGGCTTCAAGCTGGCGGCGCAGAGCACTGTCAGGTCGGCCGACGTCACGCCGGCACCCAGATGGTGAAGCCACACCACGGCACCCATCGAAAGGCACAAGAGGGTGAGAAGGATGCCCAGCGTCTTTGCCATGCAGGATGCGCGGGGAGAATGCGCAGGTGCGCGCCCAGCCCAAGGCGATGATTCTATGGCCCGCCGGAAAAGTCATCTGCAACCTTCCGTGCAGCCGCTGCGCGGGGGCAATAAGGCGGGCCATAGGGGGGGGGTATTGCCCTCCGCAGGAGCGCCTGCAGCGGGCGATGGGGGATTATTGCTCCCCGCAGGGGCAGGCTCCAATTCCCATGGGGTTGGCTCAGATTCCCATGGGGTTGGCTCAGATTCCCATGGGGTTGGCTCAGATTCCACTGGGGTTGGCTCAGATTCCACTGGGGTTGGCTCAGATTCCCATGGGGTTGGCTCAGATTCCACTGGGGCAAGCACCGATTCCCATGCAATAGGTGGCCGCCCCGGAGGGGCAATTGCATTGAGCAAGAGTCCCCCCTCTATTGCCCCACCGCAGGTGGGCTGCCCCGCAGGAGCCCGCCTTATTGCCCACCGCAGGTGCCCCCTGCAAAGGCGCTTGCGCAGGCGCCCTTGCAGGAGTCTCCGGAGGATTCGAGGTTAAACTCGGCCTGCCACGCCCTGGCCCGTTTCTGGCCATCCCGACGATCTTTCGCCGTGAACAGCACTTCCAAGCATGCCATTGCCTTCCTGGCGTTCGCGGCTCCCTTCGCGCCTGCGAGCAGAAACCACTTCACCGCCCCCTGCCCATCCTTCACCACGTCCCGGCCTTTGGGCATGGCAGACCCCCAGATTGAAC
>SYLI01000047.1 GCA_005809105.1 Verrucomicrobiales bacterium
CCACGTCCGTCCAGCCGGTGAACCGGTTTTCCAGATTCCATTGGCTCTCCCCGTGACGCAACAACACCAATTTGTGCATGCGAGGGCGGATGCTACCGGCGCTTGGGGCAGGTGTCACGCGCGCCTTGCGCGTTGAGTGGCGCCCGGACTCCCTGCTACGCTCATGCGCATGAGCGGCACGGAATCCACGGCGGGGCACACGGCGCGCGGCGCATGCGTCATGGACTATGGCGATGCCGCATTGGAATACGCGAGCCTATGCCAAGCTGCAGGAGTGCTCGACTTAAGTGCGCGAGGCCGGCTGTGCGTGCTGGGCGCTGACCACGTGGCGTTTCTGCACGGTCAGGTCACCAACGATGTGAAGGGCTTGGAGGCGGGGCAAGGCTGCTACACGGCCCTCACTGACAACAAGGGCCGCATGCAGGCCGACTTCCACGTATGGCGACTGGCTGGCGAGCTGCTTCTCGACACCGAGCCGGGCTTGGGCACGGTCGTGGCCGCCCGGCTGGAGCAGTTCACCGTGGCCGCAGACGTACAGGTGGCAGACGCTGCCCCGCATTTTGGCCTCGTGTCGGTGCAGGGCCCAGCCGCGGCCGAGGTCTTGAGGGCGTGCGGTCTGCCTACACCGGCGCTGTTGCGCAGCGAGGCACACGAGCACGCCCGCTTGGGTGGCCTGTATGTCATGGGCCATGCGCGGACGGGCACGGCAGGTTTTGACGTATTCGTGCCCGTGGCGACGCTGGAGGAGGTGCGGGACACACTGACAGGCGCCGCGTCTTCGGCTGGCGGTGGGCCATGCGGATGGAGTGCGCTGGAGCTTGCGCGCATCGAGGCGGGCATTCCACGGTTTGGGGCAGACATGGACGGCGCCACGCTGCCGCCGGAAGCCGGCATCGAGACGCGAGCGGTGAGCTTTCGCAAGGGCTGCTATGTGGGGCAGGAGGTGTTAAACCGAATCCAGTCTCGCGGCCACGTGAATCGGCGATTGTGTCGCCTGCAGGTGGAGGGCGGGGCGCCGCCGGTGCCCGGCGACCGACTGCATCTGGAGGGGCGTGACCTGGGCTGGATCACGAGCGCGGCTACCATCCCGGGAAAGGGCGTGCTGGCCTTGGGTTATGTCGCCCGTGCCCACGTCACTCCCGGCGCAGCGTTGCGCGTGGGACAGTCGTCGGAGGCGGTCGCGGCGGTGTTGGGCGTGGCCTAGAAATCTACCAGCTCGACCTCGAACACGAGCGTGGCATTGGGCGGAATGACGCCGCCGGCTCCGCGCGCTCCGTAGGCCAGCGCGGGCGGAATAATGAGCACGCGCTTCTCGCCCTTTTTCATATCCGAGAGGGCCTCGTCCCAGCCGGGGATGACCTCGCCCACTCCCACGGTGAACTCGAAGGGTTCGCCCCGTCGGACGGAGCTGTCAAACACCACGCCGGAGAGGAGCTTGCCGGTGTAATGCGCCTTGATCTTGCGGCCCTTGCCCGCCTTGGCGCCGTCGCCGGCTTTGGAGACGACGTACTTCAACCCAGACTGGCTGGTGACCAGCTCCGCGTTGGGGAAATCCTTCTTGAGCTTGGCCAGCACGTCGCGGATGGGCCGGTCGACCGCGTCCTTTGCCAGCGCCTTGAAGGCGGCTTCGTCGGACTTGAACGCCTTGGCCTTCTCGCCGACGCGCACGATGGTGACCGACTTGAGCGCGTCGCCCTTCTCGATGGTGTCCACGATCTTCTGGCCCTCCACGACGTGGCCAAACACCGTGTGCTTGCCATCCAGCCACGGCGTGGCCTTGTGCGTGATGAAAAACTGGCTGCCGTTGGTGGCCGGCCCGGCGTTGGCCATAGAGAGGATGCCGGCGCCGACGTGCTTGAGGTCGGGGTGGATTTCATCGGAGAACTTGTAGCCGGGGCCGCCGGTGCCCGTGCCCTCCGGGCATCCGCCCTGGATCATGAAGTCGGCGATGACCCGGTGAAAGTTGAGGCCGTTGTAAAAGGGGGTGCCTTTGGCCTTGTTGGAATCCTTGGTGCCCTCGGCCAGCCCGACAAAGTTGGCCACCGTCATCGGCGTCTTCTCAAACTCCAATTGAATCACAATCTTCCCCTTCGAGGTGTCAAACTGGGCATACAGCCCGTCCTTGAGGGCTTCGGCGGCAGTGGCGGCGGTGGCTCCGGCAATCATCATGGTGGTTAACGCGAGGGCAGTGGACGACTTGGTCTGCATGGGTGCTATCAAATCGGAATGGAGGGCGCTGGAAAGCCTTTTCTTTTGACGTGACAGGGCGCCGGCCGAGGGCGGATGGTCGCGCGCATGACCGACACGGGTGCCAAAGAGGTAGCGATCATCGAGACCGACGCCGGCCGGATGGTTGTTGAATTCTGGCCAGACGTCGCCGCACGCACCGTCGCCAACTTCAAGAAACTGGCGGGCGAAGGCTTTTACGACGGCACCGCGTTTCATCGAATCATGGCCGGTTTCATGATCCAAGGCGGCGATCCGCTGACCAAGGACCCTGACGCCGCCGACCGCTGGGGCACCGGCGGGCCTGGCTACAAGATCAAGGCTGAGTTTAACGACCGCCCGCATCAGCGCGGCGTGCTCTCGATGGCGCGCTCGTCGCATCCGGATTCGGCGGGCAGCCAGTTCTTCATTTGCTTGGGAACGGCAGACTTTCTCGACGGCCAGTACACGGCCTTCGGCAAGCTCATCGCGGGCGATGACGTGCTGGGGGCGCTGGGCGGTGCCGCTTGCGTGCCCCACGGCGGAGAGCGCAGCCGTCCCGCGAAGCGGCAGGGTGTGGTGAGCATCCGCATCGTGCCGCGCAGCGAGGCGGGTGTTTGACATGGATGCTCCCGCCCGCGAGGCACTCGCCGAAGCGCTCGTGCGGATGGGTTGCCCGCAAGCCTCTGCCGGGACGATGGCCGCGCAACTTGAAAAGCGCGCGGTGCAGATCGCCGCGCAGACCGGGCGCACGCCAGAGGATGCACTCGGACACCTATTGCGGCTGATGGCCGAGGGTGGCGCGATTGCCTCGGGCGGCGCCGCCGCGGCTCCAATCCGACCGTGGGAAAAGCTGGGTCGCAAGGTTGTGGCCGATCATCGTATTTTCCAAATCTGCACCCAGCGCCTGCGCTCGCCCCGCACGGGCCAAGAGCACGACTACGTGATTCTTGATGCGCCCGCTTGGGTCAATGTCATCGCCCTCACACCGGCGCGTGAACTGGTGATGATCGAACAGTACCGGGCCGGCTCCGACACGGTGGAACTGGAGATTCCCGGGGGCATGATGGATCTGGAGGACGCCGACCCCGTGGCCGCCGGTGCGCGAGAGCTGCGCGAGGAAACGGGCTACGAAGGTTCAGCCGCCCGGTTGCTGGGCCGCATCCTCCCCAATCCGGCGATCCAGAACAACGTCTGCCACACCGTGATCATTGAAGCCTGCGAGCTTAAACACCCCACGGAATTTGACTCCGGCGAAGACCTGGTGACGCGCCTGGTGCCGGCTGCGGAAATCCCGCGCCTGCTCTCCAGTGGCAAAATCCAGCACGCGCTGGTGTTCGTGGCGCTCTGCCAGTTCGAGGCGGCGCAGCGCGAGGGCCGCCTAGCCTGACGCGGGGCCGACCGGGGGAGACTTCTTCCAGGGCATATCCGGCATCTTGGCCGGCAGCTTGAGGTTTTCCAGCTTGGGTTGGGCCATCGCCAGTGGTCCCTCGCCGGCGGCTGGTGCGGGCTTGTCCATGTTGCCTTTCCAGCCGGCCACGCGGGCGCGCAGGCCATGAT
This sequence comes from Verrucomicrobiales bacterium, assembly GCA_005809105.1. Classification (GTDB taxonomy): domain Bacteria; phylum Verrucomicrobiota; class Verrucomicrobiia; order Limisphaerales; family UBA1100; genus SYLI01. The sequence continues at coordinate 3,766 of SYLI01000047.1, forward strand.
GCTCCGCACGGGCCTTGTCGCCATGCCTCATGTAAAAGAGCGACAGGTTGGTGTGGACGCGTTGCTCGTCAGGCGAAAGGGTCTCTGCTTGGTGCCCCAGTTGGATTGCCCGCGCAAAATCCCCCTGTCGATAGTGCGCCAGACTGAGGGAAAGCAGCGCCTCGAAGTGGCCAGGCTCGCCCGCCAACACGCGCTCGAAGCCCGCGCAAGCACCCGCAAAATCGCCGGTGGTGTAGGCGTAGACGGCGTCGTCGAACAGGGCTTGGAGGTCATCGCCGGGCATGGTGTTTGACACGCGAACGTACGGCAGGTTCACTCCACCGCACAAGGAGCAACTCCATGGCCCGCGGGCTGGCGCTCATTTCAACCGACTTTGACGGCACGCTGCACTCGGATGGCGAAACGCCGCCCGTGCCGGCCGCGCTGCAGCAGCGTCTGGCGTCGTTGCAGGCCTCGGGCGTGCGCTGGGTCATCAACACCGGGCGCGACCTCGAGAGCCTTCGCGAAGGGCTCGAGCGGGCATCGATGTCGGTGCGGCCGGATTTTCTGGTGACAGTGGAACGGGAGATTCATGTGGCGTCCAACGGCGACTATGCGCCACTGCGCGAGTGGAACGAAGCGTGCGCGGCAGAGCACCGGCGGCTCTTTGGCGTCATCGCCCCGCAACTGGCACCGCTGCGTGATTGGATTGCAGGGCGATTCAACGCGGCGGTGTACGAGGATGAGTTCTCGCCGTTCTGTCTCATCGCCCAATCCAATGCCGACGCCGACGCCATCGAGGCGGAGTTTGCCAGACGATTCGCGGGAACACCCGCGCTGGCGTTCGTGCGAAACGACGTGTACGCGCGGCTGTCGCACGTGGATTACAACAAGGGAACGGCGCTGGGGGAAATCGGGCGGCGATGCAATCTGTCGGCAAGCCAGACGCTGGCGGCGGGGGATCATTTTAATGACCTGCCCATGCTGCAGCAGCAGTTCGCCTTCTGGCTGGTGGCGCCGGGCAATGCCGTTTCACAGGTGAAGGCGCAGGTGCGGCTGCAGCAGGGATTCATCAGCTCCCGGCGCTGCGGCTGGGGCGTCTTGGAGGGAATCGACTGGGCGCTGGGCGGCAGGGGGGGATGAGGGGTGAAATCAACCGGAAAGGGCTTCGCCGGGTTCGGCGTTGACAGGGGGAAGTTTGGTGATATTTTTGCCCCTCCTGAATTGCTGCTCCAAGGGACGGCTTCTTTCCGCCGGACGGTGGCGCGGCATATCTTTTAGAGCGAGCTGACATGAGCGAAAGCACTGCGAAGGCAACCGCCAGCGGCGGCGGCCCCAAGATTTCAAAGGTGTCCGAGGCGGTCATCCGCATCGCGGGCAATTCCCAGGATGGCATCCAGGCCATCGGGGGGTTTCTGGCGCGGCTGGCGGGCCGGAGCGAGCAGGAGGTCATGACGTTCATGACCATCCCCTCCACCATTTCCGGCGGCCCCTCGATTTTCCAGGTGCGCATCGGCTCGGGCGAAGTGCTCTCCTCGGGCGACGAGGCCGATGTGTTGCTGGCGTTCTACCAGCACTCGTACGAGAATCATATCGGCTTTCTCAAGGATAGCGGGGTGGTGTTGTACGACTCCAGCCACGTGACGCCCAATGAGGACTGGCAGAAGAAATACCGGCATGTGGGTGTGGGCATCTCCGAGCTGACCGTCGAGGCCATCGGTGGCACCGCCAAGGACAAGGGGAAAAACATCTTTGCGCTGGGGCTGGTGGCGCGGATGTTCGATCTGGACGTGTCCAAGCTGGAGCGGCTCATCGACGAGCGGTTCCGTGGCAAGGTGTCCACGGTGGCCGAGACGGCGCTGACGGCATTCCGCGCGGGCTACGGCTACATGCAGACGTCGCTTGCCGAGCACTACCAGTTCACCCCGCCGCAAAAGCGCGGCAAGGAGCAGGTGGTGATGAACGGCAACGAGGCGCTGGCGTACGGGCTTCTGGCCGCCGGCGTGCGCTTTGGCGCGGGCTATCCCATCACGCCGTGGTCGGATCTCATGGAAATCCTGCGCAACGAGCTGCCCAAGTATGGCGGCACCTTCGTGCAGGCCGAGGACGAACTGGCGGCCGTTTCGATGGCGCTGGGCGCGAGCTATGCCGGGCGCGTGGCCGTCACCGGATCCAGCGGCCCGGGGCTTTCCTTGAAGGGCGAGGCCATCGGCTGGGGCGTGATGGCAGAGATGCCGCTGGTGGTGGTGGACGTGCAGCGCGGCGGCCCCTCCACGGGCATGCCGACCAACATCGAGCAGTCCGACCTCAACATCGCCTGCTTCGGCGGCCATGGCGACAGCCCGCGCGTGGTGCTGGCGCCGGCCAGTGTGGAGGATTGCTTTTACACCGCCATCGAGGCCGTCAACCTCGCGCGGCGTTACAGCGTGCCCGTCATCATCCTCACCGACCAGGCCATCTCCACGCGCATCGAGGCGTTTTCAATGCCGGACCTCAAGACCGTGGTGCAGGACATCACGCCGGATCTTTCGACGCGCGCAGACCACAAGCCCTACGATCTCAAAGCCGCCGATGGGGTCACACGCCACGCCGCGCCGGGCACGCGCATCGAGTCGGGGGTGTACCCGGTGGTCACGGGCCTTGAGCACGACGAGCTGGGGCACCCGACGAGCTCGCCCAAGCTACACCTGGCCATGACGGCCAAGCGCCGCCGCAAGCTGCAGGCCCTGGCGCGCACGCTTCCCAAGCCGGAGCTTTTTGGCGCACCCGAAGGCAACGTGCTGCTCGTGGGATGGGGCTCCACCAAGGGCTCGCTGCACGAGGCGGTGGAAGTGGCGCGGGCGGCGGGCGACAGCGTCAGTTGCCTGCACATTCGCAATGTCAGCCCATTGCCGGAGGGGCTGGAGCAGATTTTCGATGGCTTCAACCACATCTTCGTGGTGGAGGTCAATGATGAGGGACTTTACGGATACGGCCAGCTGGCCGGCCTGTTGCGTGCGCGCTATTGCGACGGGCGCATTCAGGGCATCAACAAGACCGACGGGCTGACGTGGCGCGTGCGCGACGTCCTCGCGCGAGTCAAAGAGAAACTCGCCTCCCCGAAGAATTCATGAGCACACCCCTTGCCGAGGTTGAACGCAAGCCGCTGACCAAAAAAGAGCTGGCGGCCGAGCATCCCACCTGGTGCCCCGGGTGCGGCGACTTTTCCGTGCTGGCCCTCTATTTCAAGCTGATGGAGAAGCGCCGCATCTGGCACGAAAAGGTGACCACCGTCGCGGGCATCGGCTGCTCCAGCCGGTTCCCCTACTTTGTGCAGGCGCACGGCGCCCATTTCATCCACGGCCGCGCGCTGCCCTTTGCCACGGGCCTTTCGCTGAGCCGGCCAGACCTGCACGTGTTTGTTTTTGGTGGCGACGGCGACGCGTTTTCAATCGGCGGCAACCACTTCAATCACTGCGCGCGCAAGAACGTCAAGCTGACCTATCTGGTGATGGACAATCAGGTGTACGGCCTCACCAAGAAACAGACTTCGCCCACTTCGCCCATTGGGTTCAAGAGCAAGACCGACACGTGGGGCGCGCAGGACGAGCCGGTCAATCCCATGCGGCAGGCGTTGACGGCCGGTGCGACCTTCGTGGCGCGCACCACGCACACCAATCCCAAGCATCTGCTCGAAGTCATGGAGCAGGCGATGGATCACGACGGCTTTAGCTTCATCGAGTGCTTAAGCGAATGCACGGAGTTCTTTGAAGGCGCCTTCGATTCCTCCAATCCCCGCAAGGGCGGAGAATTTTTGGAGATGCCGCAAGGCCACGATGTCACCGACGAGATGGCGGCGTACCGGATTGCGGGTGTGCCCTTCCCCGGCCACTTTGGCGTGTTCTACAAGGTCCAGAAGACCACCAAGAACGCCAAGGAGGCGGAGATCAACCGGCGCCTGCGCGAGAAGGTGAAGGGCCTCGAGGACTGGCAGATTCTCCAGCAGAACTTTGACCGCATGAAGTAAGTTGCCGTCGGCTCCGCGCTCTTTGAATAGCGCGCACACACCCCCGCGTCACAAGCCCTGATGCAAATGCAGCCCACCCCATGTCGCGGGCCGGTTTCGCGCCGCTCCTTTCTGGAGATTGGCGCGTCCTCCATCTGCGGCTTGGGATTGGGTGGTCTGCTGCAGGCTCGCGCGGCCTCCACGCCGGCTGCCCGGCCATTCCCCGACACGTCGGTCATCTTCGTGTGGTTGCCCGGCGGCCCGCCGCACATGGAGATGTACGACATGAAGCCGGATGCGCCGGCGGAATTTCGCGGCATTTTCTCTCCCATCAAGACCAACGTGCCCGGCATGGAGGTGTGCGAGCTTTTTCCGCAGCACGCCCGGTGCGCGGACAAGTACACGATCATCCGGTCCATCGCCCACGAATTCGCCGACCACGGCGGGGGGCACAAGCGCTTCCTCACCGGGCGTCTTCCCGCCACCCCCACGGGCTTTGTCAACGATGCGCCCATGGTCGGCTCCATCGCCTCGAAGGCGCTGGAAGGCAAGCGCCACGCCGACGGCCTTCCCAATTACATCGGCCTCATTCGGGCGGGTCGCGACCAGATCGACACCTTTAGTTTTGGCGCCGCCTATCTCGGCAGCCAGACCCATCCTTTCATCGTCAATCAGGATCCCAACGAGCCCGGGTTCAAGGTGGACAACATCGCGCTTGATGGCGGCATGGCGGCGCGACTGGACGACCGCGCCACCCTGCTCCGGGGCTTTGACAAGCTGCGCCGCGACGTGGATGGCAGCGGCTTGGTGCGCAACATGGATGTGTTTAACCAGCGTGCGCTGGCCATGATGACCAGTCCGCGCGTGCGCGATGCCTTTGATTTGAGCAAGGAATCCACGCAGGTGCGCGACCGGTTCGGGCGGCACCCTTGGGGACAGCGTGCGCTGCTGGCGCGCCGTCTGGTCGAGGCCGGCGCCAGCTGGGTCACCGTGGAAATGGAGAACCCCTACGGGGCCGGCGGCATTCCCTGGCTCAAGAACGGCGTGTACAACTGGGATTCCCACGCGGTCAACTGCCACCTCTTTGATGACGCGCGCGTGCGTTTTCCCCTGTACGACAAGGTCATCACCGCCTTGGTGGAGGACCTGCACTCGCGCGGTTTGCAGCGCAAGGTGATGCTGATTGTCACCGGAGAATTTGGGCGCACCCCGAGGCTTAGCGTGCAGAAGGGCACCGGAACGGGCGTCGACCAGCCCGGCCGTGATCACTGGCCGCAGGCCATGAGCATGCTGGTGAGCGGCGGCGGCATGCGCACCGGCCAGATCATTGGCGCCACCAACGCCAGGGGCGAACATCCCATCGAACGCGCGATGACCCCCAATGACCTTTGGGCCACCGTGTTTCAACATCTGGGCATCGACCTCGATCTTTCCTTCCCCGACCATCAAGGGCGCCCGATGCCCATCCTGCCCTTCGGCGAGCCGATCCCGGAGCTTCAGCCCGTCACCTGACGAGGCTTGCCCGACGGACCTGCCATTGGCGGTTCTTGGCTCCCTGGGCGACTGCTGCCCCCGCACCTTTAGGTTTGGCTCCCCATGGAAGAAGGCTCATAGAATTGGGAGAAATGAAGGAGCCCACATGATGATCCGGATCATTCCCCTGCTGGCCGCAACAGCGATGCTGGCGTTGTCGGCACCTCCAGCGGCTGCCCCGCGGCCCAACATCCTCTGGATTACCAGCGAGGACAACGGCCCCAATCTGGGCTGTTACGGCGACCCTGACGCCATCACCCCAAATCTGGATGCACTGGCCCGGCGCAGCGTGCGTTACCTCCACTGCTGGTCGGGTGCCCCGGTTTGCGCGCCGGCACGCACCACAATCATCTCGGGAATGTACCCCGCCAGCACCGGCTCTGAACACATGCGCAGCATGGTGCGTTTGCCCGAGGGCTTTGGGATGTTTCCTCAATCTCTGAGGGGCGCAGGCTATTACTGCACCAACAACAGCAAGGAGGATTACAACCTGCAAAAGCCCGGCAAAGTCTGGGACGAGTCCAGCCCCAAGGCCCACTGGAAAAGCCGCGCGCCCGGCCAGCCCTTCTTCGCCGTGATCAATCACACGATCACGCACGAGAGCCAGATTCGCAATGACATCGCCGCCGAGCACCGCGTGCATGACCCCGCGCGGGTGAGTGTACCGCCCTACCATCCCGATGCGCCAGAAGTGCGCAAGGACTGGGCGCAATACCACGACCGCATCACGATGATGGACAGATTGGTGGGGCAGAATTTGAAGGAACTTGATGACGCCGGGTTGGCTCAAGACACCATCGTCTTCTACTACGGCGATCACGGCTCGGGAATGCCTCGCCACAAGCGCTGCCCGCAGAATTCGGGCCTGCGTGTGCCACTTCTGGTGCATGTCCCGGCCCGGTTCCAGCATCTGGCACCGGCTGCGCACCGCGCCGGCGCCGCCACCGAGAGGCTCGTGGGATTTGTGGATCTGGCACCCACCGTATTGAGCCTGGCGGGGGTCAAGATTCCTGGACACTTCCAAGGCGTCGCCTTTCTGGGCGCGGCTGCGGGGCCTGAGCGAGAGTACCTTCATGGCTACCGCGCCCGCATGGATGAGCGGCTGGACTTGGTGCGGTCGGTGCGCGACCGGCGCTACGTGTACGTGCGCCATTACATGCCGCACCTGCCCTATGGCCAGCATGTGAGCTACATGTTCCAGACGCCCACCACACGCGTCTGGAAGGAGCGCTTTGACGCGGGGACCCTCCCCGAAGCACAGGCCGCCTTCTGGAAGTCCAAAGCGCCAGAGGAACTTTACGATCTCCAGGAAGACCCCCATGAACTGGTCAACCTGGCGACCTCCCCGAAGCACGAGCAGGTGGTACAGCGATTCCGAATGGCACAGCAGGCGCACGCACTGGCCATTCGCGATGTCAGCCTTCTGCCCGAGGCGCTGATGCATACCCGCGCCGCCTCCACCACCCCATATCAATACGGGCACAGCCGCGCCTACGCGATTGAAGCCATCCTGAACGCGGCTGGAAAGGCTTCGCAATCGCATCCCAATGCCACGCCGGAACTGGTGCGCATGCTTTCCAACGGCGAAGCCGGGGTGCGCTACTGGGCTGCACTGGGCTTGCACATGCGTGGCAAGGCCGGCGTTTTGGCAGGTGAAACTCCGCTGCGGGCTGCCTTCAAGGACGAATATCCGGACGTCCGCATCGCAGCCGCCCAGGCATTGGCAATTCACGGCAATGAGGCCGACCGACGCCACGCTTTGGAATTGCTCGTGGAACTGGCCGATCCACGACGGCACGCCTACTACGTCAACGTGCACGCTTGGAACGCATTGGACGCACTCGATGCCGTCGCAAAACCGGCTGCGAAGGCATTGGCTGCTTTGCCTTTGCAGCATCCTGAAGCCCACAACCGCGAGGGCGATTACCTCCAACGGCTCTCGCTAAAGACCCTTGCCGACTTGAGGTTGCAGCCATAGGCCAAGCCTCAATTGGCCTGTGAATGGACTGCGAATAGAGATCCCGCTTCGCGTGGGGCCCGATTGGGTGCGCCCGCGGAAACGCCACATTATATGCCTATAATGGGCATCCGCGAGTAGCATTGGCTGGCGGAAGCACGAGTTCTGCCATGTGAATAATTTGTGAAAAACTCCTTGTCCGAAGAGGGGGGATTTGATAGCCTCTTCCTTCCGGTCAAGGAGTTACGGGCACTTTCCACCCTGCCATGAGTATCTCTGTCGATGGAGTCAGTCTGGGCGGCGCATTGTCGGCCTCGGTCATACGCGCTCAAGACGCGTTGGCTGCGGCGCGCACGGCTGCGGCGACCGCCAAGCCATCCATCGCTGCATCGGTTTATTCTGCTCAAAGCACACGGCCACAAGGAAGTGTGGACGTTTCTCAGATGGCGCAGCGCGCCGGTGCCGCCGTTGCGCTTCTTCGTCAGAACGAGCCGAACAACCCGCTGCTGCCTTTGGCTGATGGAATCCATGCCATGGTTCGCGCAGCCCAAGGCGACATTTTTAGTGTCATGGCGGATGTTTCACAGCTTCGAAACGCCTACAATTTTGCCCTTGATTCAGGCGAAAAACTTCTAAATACGCCATTTTTGTCGGCTCTTGATTGATTAATCTCTGGCATCCTCATGCCGGCGGATGAGGGGTGCCCGTGAATAACTTGTTCGTTGCGCCCAAAGCCATGCGGTGTTATTGGTTCACGACGATTTCCATTGAGCCGTCGGCTCCTTGAACATGATCGAGATTGGAAATGTAGCATCGGGAGGCAGCCTGCAGGGGCCGCGGATTGATTTGCATCCGGCGGCGCAACGGCGCGCGCCCATTGCGCCCCTCACCGATCGGCCGGTGGCGCCTGCCGCGCAGGCACTCCAGGACACCACGTCTTCGGCGACGGCTTCCATGCGCGCCGTTGCCGAAAGGGCCAGGGCTGCAGCGGCTGGTTTGCCCGATGGGGACGCGCTCAAGCGCTTCGCACGAGGAATTGCAGATGACCTCGGTGGTGGCGCCATTTCAGGCATGGGGCGGCTGGGATCGTTGCGCAACGCGCACGAGTTCGCTTTGGTAGCGAATGAAGCTCTGCAAGGTTCGCGCCAGCTTCAGCCCTTCGAATAATTCGCCGATCGAGCAGGGCACCCCAGGACCGCCTTAAGGTTTTCCTTCATTACCGAGCCAGTGTCACTGGCACACTTGGCTCCAAACCAGGACAGTAGGCGGTTGGGATGAAAACTGTGAGGCCGCGTTCAGAGCATTTTCTTTTGAAAAAATGGTTGCATCTCACGGCCCGAGCGTTATCATTATTAAGATTAACACTTAATTAATCATACTGATGTCTCAAACCGAGAAAGCCCCAACACACAACGAGGTCATCAAGGAGGCCATCCCGACTCTCGCGGGCAATATCGCCGCGACGATGGCGTCGGGCACCGACCAGTTTTCGGCCGACGACCAGCAGTTCACCAAGTTCCACGGCATCTATCAGCAGGACGACCGCGATCTGCGCAAGACGCAGAAGAAGTTCATCATGATGATCCGCGGGCGCATCCCTGGCGGCATCATGACCCCGGCGCAATGGATTACCTTCGACGACCTCGCCACGACGCATGGCAACCAGACACTGCGCATCACCACGCGGCAGAGCATCCAGTTCCACGGAGTCGTGATGTCGGGCTTGGGCCCGTTGGTGAAACGCATCAACGACTGCCTGCTCTCCACGCTCGCCGCGTGCGGCGACGTGAACCGCAACGTGATGGCGTCGCCCGCGCCGGCCCAGAATTCCGCGCGCGCCGCGATGCTCGCTGACGTGCACCAGATTGTCGCCGCGCTCGCGCCCAAGACCAACGCCTACCACGCCATCTGGATTGACGGCGTGCAACTCAACCTCGACGACCCGGCGAACAGGGACTTCGCAGACCCGCTCTACGGCAAGACCTACCTGCCGCGCAAATTCAAGACCGCGTTTGTGCTGCCGCCGGTGAACGACATGGACGTCTTCACCAACGACCTTGGCTTCATCGCCATCGTCGAGAACGGCCAGATCGTCGGCTACAACCTTGCCGTCGGCGGCGGCATGGGCCGCACGCATGGGCAAACAACGACGTATCCGCGTCTGGCCGACGTGCTGGGTTTTTTCGCGCCGGAACACATCGTCGCCGTGGCGAAGGCGGTGCTGACCGTCCACCGCGATTTTGGCGATCGCACCGACCGCAAGCACGCGCGGCTCAAATACGTCGTCGCCGAGCGCGGCGTGGAGTGGGCGCGCACCGAGATTGAGAACCGCGCGGGCATCAAGCTCGGAGCCGCCAGACCGTTCCACTTCACGACCACGAGCGACGCCTACGGCTGGCACGAGGCACTCGACGGAACCCATTTCCTCACGCTGTTCGTGCAATCGGGGCGCGTGAAGGACACCGAAGGCCGGCGACTCAAATCGGCGCTACGGGCCGTCGCGCAGAAGTTTGGCAACGTCGAGTTTCGCCTCACCGCGAACCAGAATGTCATCCTCGCGAACGTCGCCACGGCGGACAAAGCTGCCGTGAACGCGCTGCTCGCCGATCACGGCGTGCGCACCGAGAACCAGGCCAGCCTTCTGCACGGCGCTGCGCTGGCGTGTCCCGCGCTGCCCACGTGCGGATTGGCGCTGGCCGAGAGCGAGCGCGCGCTGCCCGGCCTCATTGACCGCATCGAGATGCTCTTGTCCGAGCTTGGACTTGGCGGCGAGGAGATCGTCATTCGTTCCACCGGTTGCCCCAACGGCTGCGCGCGCCCCTACATGGCGGAGATTGGATTCGTGGGCAAGGCGCCGGGCCGCTACCAGCTTTGGTTGGGCGGCAATGCCTCGGGCACGCGGCTCAACAAACTCTTCAAGGAAGTGCTCAAGGAAGCCGACCTCGAGACTGAATTGCGCCCCGTGTTCGCGCGCTTCGCCCAAGAGCGTCACGCGGGCGAACGCTTCGGCGATTGGTGCGACAGGGCGGTGTTGAAGGAAGCCGCCGCTGCGTAACGTACGGTTCACTTTAGAACCCGTCTCGTCTCCATGACCGAAGAATTTCTCCTCTACACGCTGGCCGGCTTTGTCGCGCAGCTCATTGACGGCGCGCTGGGCATGGCCTACGGCGTGACGGCGACGAGCATTCTGTTGACGGTCGGCGTGCCCCCGGTCGCCGCCAGCGCCACGGTCCACGCGGCGGAGTGCTTCTCCACGGGCGCGTCGGCCATCGCTCACCACGCCTTTGGCAACATCAGCAAGTTCCTGTTTCGAAAGCTGCTAGTGCCGGGAATTCTCGGGGCGATAGTGGGGGCCTACATTCTCGTGTCGCTGCCGGGGGACAAGCTGAAGCCCTACGTCGCAGGCTATCTGCTCGTCATGGGCCTCATCATCTTCTTGAAGGCGTTCCGCAAGGTTCCCACGCGCGAAGTCACGACCCATCTGACGCCACTCGCCTTTTTCGGGGCGATGGTGGACGCCATCGGCGGTGGCGGCTGGGGGCCTATCGTCGCTTCAAACCTCATTGTGCGCGGCAATGCCGTGCGCGAAACCATCGGCAGCGTCAACGCGGTGGAATTCTTTGTCACGCTGGCGTCCTCCGCCGTGTTTGTCGCCACGCTCGGTCTCTCCAACTGGCCCATCATTCTGGGACTGGGCCTCGGCGGCGTGCTCGCGGCCCCGCTCGGTGCGTGGGCCTGCAAGCGGCTGCCGGTGAAACCCTTCATGATGATTGTTGGCACGCTCATCATGCTCCTTAGCGCCCGCACGCTCTATTGCTCGCTGTTTCTGAACCAAGTTTCAAAATGACGCCTGAAGAAATCGCCCAAGCCAACGCCTCGTTGCGCAACCAATCCGCCCTCGAAGTCGTGAAGTGGGCCATCGCGCAAGCCGGCGGCCGCGCCATTGTCTCCACGAACTATCGCCCTTACGAAGCCGTCATCCTCCACCTCGTCACGCAG
>SYLI01000048.1 GCA_005809105.1 Verrucomicrobiales bacterium
GGGGAGGAATTGAAGGAAGCCGGAGCGAAGGCGGAAGCGGCGGCGAAGGGTGCGGCAACGCCGGAGGAGAAGCAGGCGGCGGAGCAAGCGCAGAAGCAGGCGCAGGACGCGGCCCAGAAAGCCGAAGCCATGGCGAAGGAATGCGCGAACTGCAAAGGCGGCGGCAGCGGGGGCAAGAGCGCATCGGCCAACGCCCAGGCGGCCAACAATCAAAACGCCATCGCCAATCAGGTGAACAAGGCAGGGGGCGATCTTGCGCGGGCCGGTCGCCATGCAGACCGCTTGGAAGGTGCGCAAGGCCCGGAACTCAAGCGCGCAGCCGAGGCCGCGCAGCAGATCGCAGAGAAACCCATGGCCAAAGCCCAGGCGGACTTGGAGCAACCCAACGGCAGAAATGCAGCCCGGCAGGCGGCCGAACAAGCGGCGCAGGCAATGGAAAAGGAACAGCAAAATCTCAATCAAGCCGCGGCGAAGCCCAACGAAGGAAATGGGCAAGGGCAGCCGAAGGGCCAAGGTCAACCCAATGGGAAAGGTCAACCTGGGCAAGGTCAGCCAAAGGGAAACGGGAAACCCGACGGTGGCGGCGGGGCAAAGCCCGGGGCAGAGCCCGGAGATGAAGAGGCGGCTTGGTTGGCCCGTGCGCTGGATCGGCTGGACGCGGCGGCGAATCCCGCACGCGCATTGCCCCCGCCGCGAGGAAGTGCGGCGCAAGGAAATCCAAATTCAAATCCGAAGGCGGGCCCCAAACAGCCCGGGACGCCGGATGCGAATGCGCAACAGGCGGCAGCGGAAGCCGCCGCGGCCGACGCGATTCGTCAGGCCGTGCAGGAACAGGAACGCGCCATGGCTGAGGCGCGCGAGGCGGGGCTCGCACCGGGCCAGCTGCCGCCACCGGGAGCAGGCGAGGGCACGGGCGCGGCGCCGACTCCGCCAAGACTCAATGCGGTGGAGCTGCCGAATCTTGAAGTCATCAAGTTGGATGAGTTGATGGAGAACTGGGCGAAGCTCAAACCCAAGGAGCGCCAGCAGGTGATCGAGCGGATGCGCGAGAAGTGGCCGGAACGCTATCGCAAGGCCATCGAGGCTTACCTCGCGGTGGTGGGTGAAAAGCAATCCGGCCAGCCTGTTGTGCCGGCACCGGGCGGGCGCAAATGAACCGCTTCGGGATTCACTTGGTTCTGACACTGGCGGTGTCGCTGGCGCCGGAAGGCCATGCGGCCGACCGGGTGGACGCGGCGGTCGAGCGCGGGGTCAAGTTTCTGGTCAGCCATCAAGTGAAGGCAGGCGTTGCCGACCAGCTGGGCTCATTCGAAGTGGCCGACGAACCGGTGCGGTGGGCCGCGCGCAACACGTATCCGATGACGGCGCTGGCGGTCATGGCCATGGCGGCGGTGGGCCACCAGCCCACGGAACCCGGCGGCGCGGGAGAAGCCATGAGGCTGGGGATCAATTTCTTGATCCGATCCAATCCCGCGCGCGACCGGCAGAGTGGCTACTTCGGCGTGGACGGCTCGCGCATGTACGGCCACGGCATCACGACCCTTTGCCTGGGCGAATTGCTGGGGATGGGTGTGGACAAGGCGCAGGATCGTCGCATCCGTCCGGAACTTGAGAAGGCGGTGGACCTCATCCTGCGGGCGCAGCAGGTGCCCAAGTTTAATCCGATCTACCAGGGCGGCTGGCGGTACGAGCCCTCCTCCAACGACTCCGACCTGTCGATCACCGTCTGGCAGGTGATGGCGTTGCGCTCGGCACAGAATGCAGGATTGCGCGTGCCCCCGCAGAATATCGACCTCGCCGTGCGCTATCTGGAGCGCAGCTACCAGTCGCCGCGCGACGGCGGCGGGCGCCCGACCAATCCCCGCACGGGTTTTGGCTACGTGCCGCAGTCGCGCCCGCAGTTTGCGACCACCGCGGCGGGGTTGCTGTCCTTGCAGGTGTGCAACAAGCTCGACGCACCCGAGGTCATCGGCGCAGCAAATTTTCTGGAGACCATGGACATCAATCCTGAAATCCTGTGGTTCTACTACGGCATGTACTACTATTCTCAGGGCATGCAGAAGCGCGCCAATGACGACCCCAACTCCGAGGGCAGCCAGCAGGCGCGCAAGGCGCGGGAGAATGTCGAGCGCGTCATGCTGCACCAGCAGAAGGCCGATGGCTCGTGGGAGGCGGCCAATCGCACCGAGAACGATGCCGGAAAAATCTACTGCACCTCGATGGCGATCTTGAGCCTCTCGGTCAAGTACCACTTCCTTCCCATCTACCAGCACTAGCTGGCGCAGCTCCTGGGTGCTTTCCCCCGAAGGGGATTGCAAATTGACCGGCCTGCCGCATCCTAGCGTCCGTCATGTCCCAGGACGGCTTCATCAAGACCGCCTGTCAGGCCTGCGAAGGACGGCTGGAATTGCCGCTCGAATCGGTGGGCATTCCTTTTGCCTGCCCGCGTTGCGGCACCAAACTGGAGCTGGCATTCAAGTGCGCCTGCGAACACTGCGGAGGGCCGTTGTCCTTTCCGGCGGACGCCGTGGGACACCACATCGACTGCGGCCACTGTCACGGAAGCACGCTGCTGATGCTCTCCGCCATTCGCGTGGGCGGAGAACTTTCGCCCGCCGCGCCTTCGCCGTCGGCACCAGCACCCGCAGCGCCGCAGGTTTCAATTCCCGCTGCGGAAACGCGCGCGGCTGCTCCCGTGCCTGCCGCCCCTGATCCGGCGGCAACGATGGATTTGAGTCGTGCAGTGGGTTCACGCCCGGCGAAGCCACAGGAGGGAAGCTCTCCTGCAGTTTCAGAGGCAGCGCCGAAGCCTGCCGAACGGGTGGCAGCGCCTCCGAGGCGGCCCGACCCCCAGAAGGCATCCGGCGTGTCTGCACCCGCGCGGCCCGCGTCCGCGCCCGCCCGGCCATCGGGGCCGCCGCGTGGACAGGGCGTCAAAGGGCCACCGCGTCCGGCCGCGCAGGGCGACGCACCCAAGCCGGAGAGCCCGCCGAGTGATCCCGTCAAGCCCGAGGAATCGCAGGCGGGCGTGGAAGTGGCGGCCCCCCGACGGCCGGGGGCTGCGGCTCCCGCAAAGAAGAGCGTGCTCAGTCCCGGCGACGCTGCAGCGGCGCGACAGGCTGCGGGGGGCGGAGGAAAGATTGCGCCCACCGCGTCGCAGGCGGCTGCAGCCGAAGCGGAAAAGCAATCCGGGCGATTGGAAAAGATCAAGGAGAAGGCCGCCCTCGTGCTGGTGTGCGTCGTCGTCCTGGGCATCGTGAGCTGGTTCTTCGCACTGCCTCTGTTGGAGAAGGGAGGGGATGACACGCTGGTCAGCTTGCTCGGCATCAAACCCAAACCGAAAAACCCCTCCGGCATCGCGCCCGTGGCCAAAGCCAGACTGGAGGACATCGAGGTGGACGAATCCTCGGTGGAACTCAAGTTGGGTGCCGCCAATCTGGCCGCCCTCTCCGGCAAGGTGAAGAACAGCGGAAAGAAAAACCTGCGCGAGATCCGGCTCACCTTTGAGGTGACGCTGGAGGGGGGGGCAAACGCCCCTCCGGAACGGTGTTCGGTGGACATTCCCAAGCTGGCGGCAGGCCAGGAATTGACCTTCAGTGAGAACGGCGCGCTGGTCATCGCGCCCGAGGCGAAGCCCATGATCAAGCTGGCAAAAAAACAGGCGCGCATCGACGAGCCCGCGCCTCCGGCCAAATAGGTCAGCGCAGGAAGCGGCCGCCGTTGATGTCCAGCAGCGCGCCGTTCATGAAGCGCGACGCGTCGCTTGCCAAAAACAGAACCGCAGAGGCCACTTCCTCGGCTGCGCCGTTGCGCCCCAGCGGCGTTTCGCGCCGGTACGCCTCCATTCGATCCGCCGTGGAAAACACCTCGTGATGGCGGGTCTGGATGACGCCGGGCATGATGGCATTGGTGCGCACGGCCGGTGCCAGCTCGCGCGCCAGCGTCCGTGTCAGCACCTGCAACCCTCCCTTGGCGACGGCGTACGGGCCAGCGCCATTGGCGCCGCCGGTTTGGATGGACAGCGTCAGGTTGTTCACGATGGCGCCGTTGCCGCTGGCGCGGAGGTGAGGGATGGCTTTTTGGATGACCAGAAATGCGCCCGTCAGGTTAGTCGCCAAGGCCGCATGCCAAAGCTCCAGCGGGCAATCCTCGATGCGCTGGCGTTGGATGGGAGTGCCGGCGTTGTTGATGAGGATGTCCAGCCGCTTTGTCTGCGCCACGAGCGAGCCCACCAGTTCCGACGCCTGCGTTGCATCTGCCAGATCGGCACGCAGCGTGACCCCATCGCCACCAGCCTGCCGTATTTCCGCTAGAGTGGCATGAGCCGCCTCGTGGCTGGTGTGAAAATGGATGCCGACAAACGCACCGGCCCGGGACAGCTTGAGCGCGATGGCGCGGCCAATGCCCGTCCCTGCGCCGGTCACCAGCGCCACGCGTCCCTTGAGGCAAGATTCATCCTGCGCCATGCCGTGCCCCACGGTTCAGCGCAGGATGAGTGCGTCGGCCAGGTCCAAGTCGAAGAGCAGATCCTTGCCATCGCGCGCAATGGGCCTTCCCGATGCCAGCGTGGCACTGGTGGTTGGCAGCGTGGTGCTCAGGCGCAGTTGTTTCACCGGCCCGGCGCTCCAGTTGACCAAGATGACGGCCGTGCCCTTGGGCGATTGGATGACGGAGGGTTCAACCAGTTTCTCCGAACAGGTGACCGGACGCTCCACCTTGGCAAGGGCTGAACCGATGATCGCGCTGGCAGCAGGGTGAAACTGCGTGGGGATGAAATGCGCAAAGGATTCGTTGACCGTGCCGCGGTCAACAGGCCGCTTGGGCACGGCTGGATGATAATACGCCAGGCCCGGAAGGAAGGCGCAGTAGATGGCCTTGCCGCTGCCTTGCGCACGCTCGGTGAGAGCGGGAGTGCCGTCATTCAATTTCCAGGTAACCTTCGCGGTCTTCGCCGTGATGCGGCTGCGGACACCGATGACCGGCAGCGAGGCGGCCTTGTCCGATCCGGCGGCATCGGCTTTTGCAAAGTCGATCGGTGACACGAAGGGCAGGTCCTGTTTAATCATGTCCACCTGCGCGCCGGCGGGCTCGTCCAGCGCGGTCTGCTCGATGCCCAACAACTCGCGCAGCGCCGCATTGGGGCGGCTGAGTTCGTCAAACATGCCCGCTCCCGCCGTGGCGAAGAGCGTGCCACCGCGAGCCACCCACGCGGCGATCTGCTTGCTGGCCGATTGCGACACGTGGGCATCGGTGAGATAGAGCGCGCGGTAGCCATCGAGCGTGCTGTTGTGCGCATCGGCCTCCACCACAAAATCCAGCGGCGCCTGCTGGTGGATGATGGCGGTGTAGAGCGCGCGCTTGGCGGCGCCAAAGGATCCGTGATTGTCATCCCAGATGTCCCCGGTTTCGCTGAACCACAACGCAGCCTGCGCCGGGCGGCTGCGTCCACTCTGGATGATGTCCTCGAACTGGCCCATTTCCCGGAAGCTGCGCAGGATCGTGCGATACATCTCCGGCAGGCTGCAGTGGTTCTCGGTGTACGCCGCCTGCACGGGGCGGAACTCGAACAGGTTCACCACCTGCATGCCGTGGCCCAACGCGCCGTAAAAAAGGCGGCGCCAGGTTTCCGGCGTGTTGCCCGGCCAGTGGGGCATGCAGTAGTAGTGGATCTTCGCCCCGGTCTTGCCGCGGATGCCTGCGCGGAACATGTCGAGGTTGATATTATTCATCTGCGCCGTTCCGACGGGCATCTGGAAGATGTAGTCCTCGCCCCACGGCTGCGTCATGCCCTCCTCACGGAAGACGCTGATCCACTTGTACACCTCGCCCAGATAGCGGTGGTTCGCCGGATAATGCGGCGAGTAATTGGCGCCGATGCCCGCGTTTGGAAGATGGCGCCGCAGGATGTCCGTGCGCTGCTTGATGGCCTGGATGCCATAGTGGTACTCGAACCGCTTGGACCAGTAGAAGACGCCGGGCTTGGCGGCCTTGATGTCCTCTTTGGGGTGGTACGCCACGGCGGCCCAGTCGGGCGCGCCGCTCAGCACGTCCTGCGGCTTGAGGTTTTGCGTCTTGAGCCAGGCGACAAACTCCGCCGTGGCCGTGGCGGCGGGCGGTGTGGGCAGGCCGATTTCATCACCAAGACTGACGCACGCGATGCGCTGCGCGCGGGCACCCAGCTTCTGGCAGTATTCGGCCAGCTTCTCGGTGGGCACGCCGCGCACGTCAATGTATTCGTCCACGCGGGCGGCGGTGCTGCCGGTTTCCGTATCGGCCAGCGCGAAGAGTTTCTTAAACTCCACAATCGCCGCGTCATGCGCCGCGCCCAGCCCGGGCGAGAAGGTGCCGCCGTAAATCACCGTCTGGGTCGGGGCGCGCCCGCGCAACGGCTCCTTCCGGATCTCGGTGAGCAGATCGTGGATCAGGTTTTCCTGCAGGCGCAGGCGGCGCGAGTAGCGCGTGTCGGCATCGGCGGCGAGCTGCAATTTGTCGGTCGCCTCGAAGGTTGCGAAGGGTTCAATCTTGCCTGCGGCTGTCTTCAGGCCAAAGACGGCGCGGCACTTGCCCTTGCACGAAAACTCCCACTGGCCGTCGTTAAGGGTATCCATCGTGCCGCCCACCTCCACCCAGTCTGAAGTTTTCCCGGGCGCAACATCCACCTTCACCGCCGGCCAGTTGCGCAGGTGCACCCAGTAAGGCGAGTGCTGCTGCCAGTTGCCGCCTCCGGATGCGCCGCCCCCGGTGAATGCCAGGGGCGCGGCCCCGAGGTTGGTCACCTGCACCCACACGTCGCCGGCCTGCGTGAGCATGCCATCCAGCGGCAGATAGCTCTCCTTCTCGATGCGCATCTTCACCTGTGCTTCGTCGGTGGTGAGCAGGAGGCAGTCCACGTTGCGCCGCGCGGCAGGCTCGGGCTGCGTGCCCGCACTGAGCGTGATGGTGGCCAGGCCCGGCTCGAGCTGCGCGAAGGCATCGTGGCCCTCCCACACGATGTTCTCCGAAGCGCCCCAGCTCCACGACAACTCCGTTTTTAGCTTCTCGCTGAATGCCCAGATCTTGAGGTTGCTGCGCGCACCATAGAGGCGGTCGAGAACCGGCTTGCCGGCCTGCTCCACGCGCACGCGGAATTGCGTCTCGAAACGGTATGCCGCCTCGTATCGCGCCAGCACGAGATAACGGCCGGCCTTGGGCACCTGAACCTGAATGCGCGCCACCGCATTGGTCGCCTGCTCGGGCGCACCGAGGAATGCCTTGCGGCTGAGAAACGAGTTGGCGAACGTGGCGGCGTAATAATTCTGGCCCCACGGCTTGGCCTGCCACGATGAGGCGGCAGCGGGCTGGAACTCCTCCGCTTCAACAAGTAGGTTGCCATCCGATGAGGCCACGACCGCATGGCTGCCACGGAAGGCACCGGGCGCATCCGCCACCGCCGGAATCTGGCAGGCGGTTCCAAGGAGCATTGCGAGCGCTGCACCCGGCAGCCGAAGTTGGTGGGGGAATCCAGGGTTTGATTTCATGAGTTTAGGAGTGACGCAAGATGGCCGCTTGCGGGAGGTTGGAATGCATGGCCCGCATTGGACACCAATGCCGCCTGCCTTCTTCACGGTGGAGGTGTTCAACGCTCCAGAGGCCAGTCTGCGGCGATCATGGCGCGGTAGCCGCCTTCCAGCGACCGCACCTGCGTGTAGCCCATCTGCTGCGCGACATCGCAGGTAAGCGCCGACCGAAATCCGCCACCGCAGTACATGATGATCTCCGTATTCTTGTCGGGAAAGCGCGCCTCAATGTCGCGTTCTAAAACACCCTTGCCCAGATGCTGCGCGTTCTTCGCGTGGCCGCGGTCCCACTCGCTTTCCTCGCGCACATCCAGCAGCACCGCCTGCAAGTTCGCGGCGAGCCTGGCGCGCGCTTCCGACAGCGACACTTCCTTCACACGAGACTTGGCCTCCTGTACAACCTTGAGAAAGCCCGGAGCGTGGTTCACGTGGGCAACGTAATCCCGACTTGGGAACGACTCAAACCCTTTTCCGTTGCCAGCGCGATGCTCAGCCGCCTTAAATCGCCGCGTGCCGCCGGCCCGGTCCAACTCTCTCATCGCGCTGACGCTGGTGGTGGTGATGGTGTTTTGGGGAGGCAACAATGCCGCCGCCAAGCATCTCATCGCCAGCGGCTGGGGTCCCTTCTGGACAAGCTCAAGTCGCATGGGGCTTTGTGCGCTGCTACTGATGCTGCTCATGCGCTGGACACCGTGGTTTGGCGTTCGGCGCGAACCCGACCCAGCTTTGCGCCGCGAGCTTTGGTGGCGCGGTGGGCTGAGTCTGGCGGTGTACGCCGCGGTGTTCACCTACTCTCTCCAGCACACCTCCGTGGCGCGCGTGGCGGTGTTTCTGGGCGCGTCGCCGCTGTGGATGCTGCTCATGGAGGGCCGCGGCCACCACGGCTGGCAGGGCGTGCGGCGATTCGCGGCGGCGTTCATCGCCCTGTCGGGCGTGATTCTCCTCTTCTGGCCACAGTTGAGAGGCGGTGGCAACTGGCTGGGCGACGGCTTGGGATTGCTCGCGGGCGTCCTGTGGGCGGGCTACTGCCGGTTGTGCGGCGCGTTTCAGGGTCGCCTCAACGGTTCGGAGATCACGGCTCATACGATGGGCCGCGCGGCGATCCTGCTGGCACCACTCGCGGCGTGGGAGATCGCCTCCAAGCCGCCGTTGCTGGCGCCGCAGTTGGTGGGGCTTCAAGTCTACTGCGCGGTTTTTGGTGGCGTGATTGCCTTCGGAGTGTGGCATGGCGCGCTCCTGCGGTGGCCGCCGGGGCGCGTCTTCCTTTTTAACAACCTCATTCCACTCACCACCATGCTCTTCGCGTGGCAATTTCTTGGCGAGAAGGTGAGCGGCACCTTTCTGCTGGCCATGGCGCTTGTGGTGGCGGGCGTCATCCTCGGGCAGACCGGGCCGCCGCCTGCGGCGGTGCCGCCAGCCCGCGAGTGATCCGGCGCAAAGGCTTTGCCATTGCCAGCCGCCGTCGCCCGCGCCCATCATCAGCCCCATGTATCAACCGGCGAAGGTAAAGCTCTACGTCAAGCCCGCCTGCGGCTGGTGCCGACAGGCCGAGCACTGGCTTAAGAGCAACGGTGTCAGGTTCGATGCCGTGGACGTGATTGAAAATCCGGCGGAGTTTGACGAGATGGTCCGGCTCACCGGTCAGACGCTTGCACCCTGCATTGATGTGGATGGGCAGGTGCTGGCCGACTTTGACGCGCGCGAGCTCGTGCAATTCTGGAAGAAGCTGGGAGAGCCGAAATGAGCGTGACGCCCCCTGACACGGCGCCTGCGAGGCGTCCGCGCCTGCCCGAGTGGTTCCGGCTCAAGCTGCCGGAGGCCGCGCCCTACATGGCCACGCGCAACCTGCTCGACGATCTTCGCCTGCACACGGTTTGCGAGAGCGCGCGCTGCCCGAACCACTGGGAATGCTGGAGCCGTGGCACCGCGACCTTCATGATCGCGGGCGAGCGCTGCACGCGCGCTTGCGGTTTCTGCGCCGTGACGACCGCCCGGCCCTTCGCCTTGGACGCAGACGAGCCTGAGCGCGTGGCCGAGGCCGCGCGACGCATGCGCCTTAAGTACGTCGTCATCACCGCTGTGGCGCGCGACGACCTTGCCGACGGCGGCGCGGCACATTTTGCGCAAACGATTGAGGCCGTTCGCTCGGCCAGCCCGGGCATCGCCATCGAGGTGCTGGTGCCCGACTTTCTCGACAGCGACGGGGCGATTGACACGGTGCTGGCGGCGCAGCCGCAAGTGTTTAATCACAATCTGGAGACCGTCCGCAGGCTCACTCCGAGCGTCCGGTCGCGCGCGACCTACGACCGCTCTCTGTCCGTGCTGCGCAAGGCGCGGGATCGCGGCACCCCCGCGATGCGAACCAAGAGCGGGCTCATGCTCGGCTTGGGTGAGTCCGCGGTGGAATTGCGGCAGGCGATGGGCGACCTGCGCAGGGTGCGCTGCGACATCCTCACGTTGGGCCAGTACCTGCAGCCCACGCGAGAGCACCTCGAGGTGGTGGAGTTCATCCATCCAGACATGTTTGCCCAACACCGGCGCACCGCCGAGGCGATGGGTTTTTCGCACGTCGCCAGCGGCCCGCTGGTGCGCAGTTCCTATCACGCCGACACGATGGCTTCCGGCCATGGCCACGCCTGAGGCGACGCAACAGCACGCTGCGCTGGCCGGGGAAATCCGGCAGCACGACCACGCGTATTATGTGCTGGCCCGGCCGACGATTTCCGACGGCGAGTACGATGCGCTCTATCGCAGGCTTCTGGACATGGAGGCAGCGCATCCGGAACTGGTGTCCGCCGATTCCCCCACACAACGCGTGGGAGGCGCACCTCTGGGAGAGTTTGCAAGCGCCCGCCATGCGGTGCCGATGCTCAGCCTCGACAACACCTATTCCAAAGACGAGGTCGGCGAATTTGTCCGGCGCGTTCAGAAGCTGCTTCCCGGCGAATCGTTCGAGTGGATGGTAGAGCCCAAGCTGGACGGTCTGGCCGTGAGCGTACGCTACGAGGCGGGGCGGCTCACCATGGGCGCCACGCGCGGTGATGGAGAAACGGGCGATGACATCACGGCAAACTTGAGGACCCTGCGCAGCCTTCCGCTGCGACTTGCTAGTGACGCCCCGGCAGTGGTGGAGGTGCGCGGCGAAGTCTATTTTCCCACGGCGTCATTCGAGCGGTTTAATCGCGAGCGCGTCCAAGCTGGCGAGGAGCCTTTTGCCAATCCACGCAACGCCGCCGCCGGATCGCTCAAGATGCTCGACGCGCGGCTGGTGGCGCAGCGGCCGCTGGCCATCGTCCTGTACGGTTTGGGCGAAGTTCACGGCGCCCCTATGCCCGCAACGCAGGAGGCGACATTGGAGTGGCTGCGCCATCTGGGGTTCGTCACGCCGGAGAAAGTCTGGTGTTGCCGCAGCGAGGACGAGCTGATGGGCGCCATAGCAGAGATGGACAACCTGCGGGGGGACTTTGCCTACGAGACCGATGGTGCGGTGATTAAACTTAATGGGGTGGCGCAGCGCGCCCGCTGCGGTTTTACCGCGAAGGCGCCGCGGTGGGCCATGGCTTACAAGTACGCTGCAGAACAGGCGCAGACGCGGCTTAAATCCATCACCGTACAGGTGGGCCGCACGGGGGCGCTGACGCCGGTAGCTGAGCTTGAGCCGGTGTCTCTTGCAGGCAGCACTGTGAGCCGCGCGACGTTGCACAATGAGCAGGAGATGCAGAGAAAGGACATCCGAGTGGGTGACCTAGTGGTCATCGAGAAAGCCGGCGAGGTGATTCCCGCGGTCGTTCGCGTGGTGCTGGAAAGCCGGCCCTCAGAATCGGAGGTGTTTAACTTTCCTCAGAAATGCCCGGAGTGCGGAACTCGGGTAACCCGATCCACCCGTGCGGGCGGAGAGTCGGCAGGTGTGGTGGTGCGCTGCGCCAATCCCGATTGCCCGGCGCAGGTGCGCGGGAGACTCGAGCACTGGTGCAGCCGCGGCGCGATGGATATCGAAGGCGGTGGTGAGAAGCTTGTCATGCAACTCGTGAGCAGTGGGCTCGTGCTGGATGTGGCGGAGTTTTATTCCCTGAAACTCGCCGAATTGGCGGCGCTAGATCGGATGGGGGAGAAGTCGGCGCAGCGTTTCCTAGAAGGTGTGGCGGCAAGCCGGCAGCGCGACCTCTGGCGGTTGCTTCACGGTCTGGGAATCCCCGAGGTGGGCGCGCGCAGCGCCAAGACTCTGGCTCGCTGCTTCGAGTGTCTGGAAGACCTGATGCACGCGCCGGTCAGCAGGCTCACCGCCATTGACGACATCGGCGAAGTCACCGCGGCGGGCATCGCAAACTGGTTCGGCGATCCGCAGAACGTGAAGCTCATCCATCGGCTCAAACAGGCGGGCTTAAATTTCCGTTCGGCGTTGTACCAGCCGCAGGCCGCGCTGGGGCCTCTGGCAGGAATGACCTTTGTGGTCACGGGCACATTGCCCACGCTCTCGCGCGAGGAGGCGACGGCAAAAATCGAGGCGCGTGGCGGCCGGGTTGCGTCCAGCGTCAGCAAGAAGACCCACTACGTGGTGGCCGGTGCCGATGCGGGTAGCAAATTGGAGAAAGCCCGCTCGCTCGGCGTGGCGGTCATTGACGAGCAGGAGCTCTTGCGCCTGTGCCAAAACTAAGGCGGCGAGGGTGCGACCTTGCACTTTTTGCCGTGTTTCGTGTGAGTAACCTAACCTTGCCGGGTTGGTCTGTATCCTGCTACGAACACTCGCAGCGCAGGATGTCGCAGCAGGAGTAGGAACCAGGGAGGGCGCCACAAAGAGGACTCACAAGGCTGACTTGTGACCTGAACCATTGGCATGCTGAAAACGATACAACTGGAACCACCCGACACGCACCATCTGGCTGCGGCCGAGGGGTGGGTTGACTTGGGCAATTTTTCCGAGGCCCAAGCCGAGATCGAGTGCATCTCTCCATTGGGCCGTCAGAACTTCAACGTCCTTCAGGTGCAGTGGCACGTCCACAACCGGCTCAAGGAATGGCAGGACTGCCTGCGGCTTGGCCGTGTGATGATCGCGCTCAGCCCGCGCCTGCCCCAAAGCTGGATCAATTGCGGCAACGCCCTCTTCTACTTGGGCCAGTATGATGAAGCCTTCCTGCTGCTGTTTCCCAAGATGCGGGAATTTCCCAACGACGAGGCCATCCCTTACAATCTGGCGTGCTACAAGTGCCAGTCGGGCGATTTGAAGCAGGCGCGAGCGCTGCTGCAGCGCGCCCTGCGCGTGGGCGACTACAAGCGCATCCGCAGTCTGGCACTGAAAGATCCCGACTTGGAGCCCCTCTGGAAGGCTGGCGACTGCCTTCAGTGAGTCTGCTGTTGTGCCGGTGCATTGACGTTGGCGCTGTTTGACACGTCCGGAGCGTCTGCCTACGTTGGCGCTTTAAGCCGGCCTGTGAATCCCCTCTGCCAACATTGCCAGCAGGAAATTGCACGGCGGCAGCTTCACCATTGCCCCGATTGCCATGCGGCTTTCCACATCGGATGCTGGCAGCAGCACGATGGCTGTTCCAATGGCGACTGTTCGCAGGCCGCCACAGTGGCAGCCGCGCCTGAGGCACCACCCTCCAGTCACGAGCGGCCGGTGCCAGGGACTCCGGGCGCGCCCCGGCGGCTGGGCGTGCTGGTTTCCGTGGGGCCTGAGCATCCCAGTTTTGTGCATGCGCTGCGACTGGCACAGGCGGCGATGGAGGCGAAGGTGGAGGTCTACTACTACTGCCTTGATGACGCCGTGAAAGGGCTGAGCGACCCGGGGCTTCAGCAGCTTCGCGCGCAAGGACTGCGGCTCTTTGGCTGCGCCTATTCCGCGCAGCGCCGCCGCATCGCGCCGGGCGACGAGGCGCTCTACGGGGGGCTCACGATGCTCAGCGACATCATGGCCGCCACTCACCGGTTTGTGAGTTTTAACTAACATGGCTCCCGCGCCCAAGAAAATGCCGACGGTGCTGCTCATCATCACCAGCGATCCGCGCAGCGGCCCGCGCGCCGCCGAGGCCATGCGTCTTGCCGGCGGCATCAGTGTCTGGCGACAGGTTCGCGTCAACATCTGCCTGCGGCATGAGGCCTCGCACGCACTCTGCGAGCATTCCGAGGAGATGGAGGGCGGGCGCCTGTTTGCCCAGTTCCTTCCGATGGTTCGGGAGTCCGGCGGCGAGATTTATGTTCAGGCCACCGACGAGACGTGCTTGGCCATCGACCCGGACACTCTTCTGTCGCGCAACCTCAAGGATGCGCGGCTGGCAGCGCTCGCCGCCGAAGCCGACTACGTCCTGCGATTCTGACCATGCGCCGCATCCTTCACATCACCACCCGCGAGGAGGACGCGCTGGCCCGCAGCATGAGGGGGCTGCAGACCGAGGCGGGCCACGACGTCGTCTGCATCGACCTCTCGGTGGTGGCACTCGACACCGAGGCAGACTACTCGGTGCTGGTTGAAGAAATCTTCAAGGCCGACTCGGTACAGGTCTGGTAAGCAGACTCTCGAGTATCCGCCTGGCGGCCTCGCACGGATCGGCTGCGAGGGTGATGGGGCGCCCGATCACCAGCCCGTCGGCTCCTGCCTCCATTGCCTCGGCAGGAGTCATCGTTCGTTTCTGGTCTCCTGCGGCTGACTCGGCAGGGCGGATTCCCGGGGTGATGAGACGCATCGAGCGCGGCAGTGCGCGGCGCAGCATCGGCAGTTCGCGCGGCGAACAGACCAGCCCCTGCAATCCAGCGGTACAGGCCAGATTCGCCAGCCGTTCCACTTGGGCAGCCGCATCCCCTGCCACACCCACGCTGGCTAGGTCGGCGTCATCCAAACTGGTCAGTACCGTGACGGCCAGCACCCAGGGCGCCGGTCGGTTCAACTCGCGCGCGGCCGTTTCTGCCGCGTCCTGCGCAGCGCGCAGCATCGCCAGCCCGCCACTCGCGTGAACCGTGAGCATCTGCACATCCAGCCGCACGGCGGCGGCAACCGCGGCGGCCACCGTGTTAGGGATGTCGTGGAACTTGAGATCAAGAAAGACGGACGCGCCAGCGGCGCGCAGGTGCCGAACGATGTCGGGCCCCTCGGACACGAAGAGCTCCTTGCCCACCTTCACCGCGCCCACCACGGGTGCCAGCGTCTCTGCCAGATGCAGCGCGCGCGCGGCGTCGGGGACATCGAGCGCGACGATGAGCGGATTTTGCATCGCGGGTGATTGAACCATGCGCGTCAGCGAAAGTCACGGTCGGTGGGCGGTGGCGACACTTGACGCCCTGCGCGTGCGCGTGCCAACGTCCGTCGCTGTTCCAAAAATCGAGCAGGTTCGCGACATTCTAGACCGTGCATCGAAGGTCCCCGCCTTGCAGGAGCTGGCGAA
The DNA here is from genome assembly GCA_005809105.1 of Verrucomicrobiales bacterium. Taxonomy (GTDB): domain Bacteria; phylum Verrucomicrobiota; class Verrucomicrobiia; order Limisphaerales; family UBA1100; genus SYLI01. The sequence goes on from SYLI01000048.1 coordinate 14,933, forward strand.
GCGGTTGGACGGCGGCGGAGCTGTGTCCTGCGCCGGCGTGGATGGGGCAGCGCGGCCCTTCCTTGTGGCGCTGCTTTGCCGGCTCCTTCCCCGCCACGGCTTCGTGTTCATCACTGAGGGCATCAAGGCTCAGGAAATCTTGCAGCAGGATCTAGAGACCTGGCTGGGTTGGGCTGGCGAGGCTGGACGGCCGCTCTTCTATCCCGAATGGGAGGTGTTGCCGCACGAGAATCGGCTGCCGCATGCCGATGTGATTGGCGAGCGATTGGAGGCGCTGCAAGCACTGGCGAGTGGGGGCAAGGGCATTCATGGGAGGGTGCTCAACACCACGGCCGTAGGATTGATGCAACGTACCTTCGGTCGGGAAAGTCTGCGCGAACGCACGCGACGCCTGCGAGTGGGCGACAGCGTCGCGCCCAAGGATCTTTTGGACTGGCTGGAAGGGCAGGGATACGAGCCGGAAGCGCAAGTGTCCGCCCGGGGCCAGGTGGCGCTGCGCGGCGGCATCCTCGATGTGTTTCCGTTCACCCACCCTTCTCCCGTGCGGTGCGAGTTTGTGGGCGACGAAGTCGAGTCGCTGCGCTACTTCCACCCGCACACGCAGGTGTCCTGCGAGCGAATCGGCGAGGTGCTGCTGCTTCCCGGGGGCGAGATGGGACTGCTGCGCAATGAAAAACCGGGGCCGTCGGCGGCCACACTGCTCGACCACGTTCCCGAAGCCACCATATTTCTGCTGAGCGAACCCGAGGCCATCGAGGAGCAGGTGGCGGAATACTCCGGCCGCCTGCCACCGGATGACGCGTGGCACCTGTCGTGGGAAGAGGCGCGGGGGCGGATGACGAGCGGGGGCCGGTGCCTGTTGGAGCTTGCGGGCGAGGGCGTGGCGGCTGGCGATGAGGAAGTGGCCGTGCTGGGGATGGAAGAGCTCGACGCTCTTGGGCCGCCCCACGCGCGGCGGCCCGACCAGCCGGTGGCGGAGGCGCAGCGCCGGGAGTTGTTTGCCCAACTTCACCGGTGGTCGCGACAGGGGACCACGGTGGTCGTCTGCTGCAACAACGAGGGCGAACGCGACCGGTTTAATGAAATCTACCGCGAGCAGGGATTGGCATCGGACGAGGCTCCTTTGTGCACGGTGATGGGCGCGCTCTCGCGCGGGTTCCAATATCCCGACGCACGCATGGTGCTGGTGACCGACGCGGAAATCTTTGCACGGTACAAGGTGCAGCGGCCGCGCCGGCTCAAATCGCGCCACGCGCAGGCGTCGCGCTCCGCGTTTGACATCGACTTCACCGCGATGGCAGAGGGCGATTATGTCGTCCACATTCAGCACGGCATTGGCCGGTATCGTGGACTGCAAACCCTCCCCCTGCTCAGCACCGCCGGCTCATCCGGGGACACTGCCGGCGAGGAGTGCCTGGTGATTGAGTACGCACCTCCCGAACCTGACCGGCCCGCGCCCAGGCTCTACGTGCCCGTCAGCGAGGCGCATCTCGTCAGTCGCTACGTGGGCGCGGGCAGGGCACGTCCACCGCTCAACACGCTCGGAGGCAAGCGTTGGCAGAAGGCCAAGGAGCACGCCGAGAAGGCCGTGCGCGATCTCGCGGCGGAGATGCTCTCCATCCAGGCCGCACGCGAGACCCAACCGGGGCATGCCTTCGCCGCCGATAACAACTGGCAGCACGAGTTTGAGGCGGCGTTTCTCTACGAGGAAACCCCCGACCAACAGCAGGCCATCTCGCTCACCAAGGATGACATGCAGTCGACGCGGCCCATGGACCGCCTCATCTGCGGCGACGTGGGATTTGGCAAAACCGAAGTCGCCATCCGCGCCGCGTTCAAGGCCGTGATGGATGGCAAACAGGTCGCGGTGATGGTGCCCACCACCGTGCTGGCGCAGCAGCACTTTAACACCTTTGCCGAGCGCATGGCCGACTACCCGGTGCGCGTGGAGTTGCTCTCACGGTTTCGCACGCCGGGCCAGCAGCAGGGGGTGGTGCGCGCCCTGGGCACAGGCCAGGTGGACATTGTCATCGGCACGCACCGGCTGATTCAGCCCGATGTGTGCTTCAAGGATCTGGGTTTGGTGGTCATCGACGAGGAGCAACGCTTCGGCGTGCTGCACAAGGAGCGCTTCAAGGTGCTGCGGCGGATGGTGGACGTGCTGACGCTTTCGGCCACGCCCATTCCGCGAACCCTGCACCTGGCGCTCACGGGTGCGCGCGACATGAGCACGATTGAAACGCCGCCGCAGGACCGGCTCCCGGTGGAAACCATCGTGGCACCGTACGATGAGCGCCTCATCCGCCAAGCCATCGAACGCGAGCTCAACCGTGGTGGTCAGGTGTTTTACCTCCACAACCGGGTGGCGACCATTCACGCGATGGAGCAGAAGCTCAACGATCTGGTCCCACGGGCGCGCGTCCTGGTGGGCCATGGCCAGATGAACAGCGGCGAGCTGGAGGAGGTCATGACCCGGTTCGTCAATGGCGAGGCCGACGTGCTGCTCTGCACCACGATCATCGAGAGCGGCATCGACATCCCCAACGCCAACACCATTCTCAGCGACCGTGCCGACCGTTGCGGGCTGAGCGAACTTTACCAGCTTCGCGGGCGTGTCGGCCGGTACAAGCACCAGGCCTACGCCTACGTGTTGCTGCCGAGGCACGCGGGCCTGCTGGCCGACGCGCGCAAGCGGATCAGCGCCATCAAGCAGTATTCCAGCCTGGGCAGCGGGTTTCGCATCGCCATGCGCGATCTTGAAATCCGTGGCGCGGGCAATCTTCTGGGATCCGAGCAAAGCGGCCATATCACCGCCGTGGGCTTTGACCTCTACTGCCAGTTGCTCAAGCAGAGCATCGCGGTGTTAAAGGGTGAGAAGGCGCCCGTGCGCATCGAGGTTGAGGTGAGGCTGGACTTCCTCCCGTTGGGACCGCAGTCGATGCCCGAGAAACCTGCGCCCCAAGCGAAGACGCGACGCAAGCCCATTGATACCGTGGTGCCGCGCGAGGTCGCTGTCTGGGCCGAAGAGGTGGGGGTGCGCGAGCCGGCCCCGGAAACCAACACGTGTGTTCCGGCGGCCGCGTATCTGCCTGCCGCCTACATCGGCGATACCCGCGCGCGCATCGACATCTACCGACGGCTCGCGCAGGCGTCCGCGCCCGAGGCGGTGGAGGCCCTGCGGGTGGAACTGCGCGACCGGTTTGGGCGCCTGCCCGAATCGGTGGAGCACCTGCTGGCATTGACCGAGCTCAAAGTTTTGGCGGCGGAAAAGGGGGTGAGCTCCCTGGAAGTGGAGTCCAATCGGCTGAAGCTGATGCGCAATGGCGACTACATCTCTCTTGGTGGGAAATTCCCCCGCCTCGCCAAGACCACGGCCGCGGCGCGCCTGCGCGAGATCCGCTCGCTCTTGCGCGCGTTGTGAATTCTGTGAATGGGGGCCGCTTGACTTGCCGTCGCCTCCTGCGCGAAAGTTGCGCCCAGTAGCCATGGCCAGCAAGAAGAACAACGCCCGAAAACTTTCCCCCACGCAGCGGCGCGACTTGGACATTGAGATTGGATTTCTTGAGGGATTGGTGCGCCGCGACGGCCGCTGTCTGGAGGCCCTGCAGATGCTGGGCGACGACTACACTCGCCGCGGCCGTTTCAAAGACGGGCTGGGCATCGACCGTCAGTTGACCAGCCTGCGTCCGGACGACCCGCTGGTGCATTACAATCTGGCCTGCAGCTTCTCATTGACCCGCCAGTTTGCCGAGGCCGCCGATGCGCTCCGCCGGGCCATCGCGTGTGGCTACCGCGACTTCAAGTGGCTGCGGCGCGATCCTGACCTCGCGTCGCTGCGCAAACATTCCCTCTTTCAGAATCTGCGGGAGGAAATCCCCGGGCTTGATTCCGAACCGCGGTGACGTTGCGAAGCTTTTGGCCGCCTTGCGATTGACGCAGGCGGAGAGGGCTTGCTAAATACGGCCGCCGAAATGAGTCGCAAGCCCAAACCCCTCTATCGCCGCGTCCTCTTAAAACTTTCCGGAGAGGCACTCGGTGGCGAAGGCGGCGCGGGAATCTGCCCCAACATCGTGCACGACATGGCGCGCCAGATCAGCGAGGTGCGAGACTTGGGGGTGCAGGTGGTGATCGTGGTGGGGGGCGGCAACATCTTTCGCGGGGTTCACGGCAGCAAGCAGGGAATCGACCGCGCCACGGGTGACTACATGGGCATGCTCGCCACCGTCATCAACGCGATGGCGCTGCAGGACGCGCTGGAAAAGCGCGGGGTGGCGACGCGGGTTCAGTCCGCCATCGAGATGCGCGCCGTGGCCGAGCCGTTCATCCGCCGCCGCGCCATCCGGCATCTGGAAAAAGGGCGCGTGGTGATCTTTGGCGCGGGCACGGGCAATCCTTATTTCTCGACCGACACGGCGGCCGCCCTTCGCGCCAATGAGATGGGGGCCGAGGTCATCCTCAAGGCCACGAAGGTGGATGGCATCTACGATAGCGACCCCAAGGAGAATCCGGGCGCGCGGAAGTTTGCGACCATCACCTATCTGGAGGCGCTGCAGCGGCAACTGCGGGTGATGGACAGCACGGCGTTCTCGCTGTGCATGGACAACAAGATGCCCATCATCGTCTTCGACCTGTTCAAGCCGCACAACATCCGCAACGTGGTGATGGGCCGCAAGGTAGGCACGCGCGTGAGCGCCTGACAATTTCCCTTTCCGGCGCCCCCCGGCGGCGCTTAGGATTCTCCCCATGCCTGTTGATGACATCCTGCTGGAGGCCGAGGACAAGATGCAGAAGACAGAGCACGTCCTGCAGAATGAGCTGGCGGGAGTGCGCACCGGCAAGGCTTCGCCTGCGCTGGTGGAAAACATTCTCGTGGAAGCCTACGGCGTGCAGATGCGCCTGCGCGAGATGGCGGGCATCTCCGTGCCCGAGCCACGCATGCTGGTGGTGCAACCTTGGGATCTGGGAAATCTTTCCCATGTCGAGAAGGCGATCCAAAAGGCCAACATCGGCCTCAGCCCCCGCGTGGAGGGCAAACTCATCCGCCTGGTGCTTCCGCAGCTGAGCGAACAGCGGCGGCAAGAGTTCGTGAAAATGGCGCGCAAGATGGCCGAGGATGGGCGCGTGGCGGTGCGCCACGAGCGCCGCGATGCGTTGCTGCAGCTTAAAGAGGAATCCAAGTCGGGCGTCATCACCGAAGACGAACAGGCGCACGGCGACAAGGAGATTCAGCAGCTGACCGACACTTACACGAAGAAGATCGACGAGCACCTGGAGCGTAAGGAGAAGGAAATCATGACAGTCTGACGTCCCGGCGCCTCCCCCCACGATGAACCCGACACTCAATCTCGAACCCATCGCCGCGCAGACCAATGAGCTGTGCCGCGCCATCGTCACCCAGCCTGAGTTTTCCGGCCTGCACAAGAGGCTCGATTCGTTTCTGCAGGATGAGAAGCTCAAGTTTGATTATCAGATGCTCAACGACCGCGGCGCGCTGTTGCAGCAGAAACAGCAATACGGCATGGAACTTGGTGCCGAGGAGGTGGAGCAGTTTGAGGCGCTGCGCAAGGAATTCCTCGGCAATCCCGTGGCGCAGGATTTCTTAAGCGCGCAGGAGGAGGTGCAGCAGCTGCAGGATCGCATCCACCAGCATCTGGCCAAGGCGTTCGAGCTGGGGCGTGTGCCGCAGTCGGGAGACTTTGACACCTGCAGCGATGGCTTCGGCCACTGCGGCTGCGCCACGGCTGACTCTTAAAGCTCCAGCGAGGCAATAAACCTTATGAAACCCGTTGTCTCCAGTAATCGGCGGCGGTTCCTTTTTGCCGGAGCCGCGGCTTTGGGAGGCGTGGGCGTTCGCGCGGCGCAGCCTTTCGGACGGACGGACCGCTCGCGGCTGCGGTTGAGCCTGGCGGCCTACTCCTTCCGCGATGCGTTTAAGACCGCCAAGGGTGCGGTGGCCGGGGCCGCGCCGCGAATGGACATGCTCAAGTTCGTGGACTACTGCGCCGAGCACGGATGCGACGGTGCGGAGTTGACCAGCTACTTTTTCCCGCCGGAGGTGGGGGCGGACTACCTGCTCAAAGTGCGTCGTCGTGCCTTCCTTTCGGGGGTGGAGGTGAGCGGCACGGCGGTGGGAAACAATTTCTCGCTGCCTGGCGTCGACGCGCGGGCCGCGCAGGTGGCGCAGGTCAAGCGGTGGATCGACCACGCCGCCGTGTTGGGTGCGCCGCACATCCGCGTGTTTGCCGGAGTGGCGCCAAAGGATTTTCCACGCGAGAAGGCCGACGAGGCGGCCACTGCGGCACTGCGCGAATGCTGTGACTACGCCGCACCCAAGGGGATTTTTCTGGGGCTGGAAAACCATGACAGCATCGGCACGGCGGAGAGCCTGTTGCGATTCGTGAAGGCGGTGGATCACCCGTGGTTTGGCCTCAATCTGGACACGGGCAATTTCCGCGCGGCCGACCCCTACCGCGAAATGGAACTGACGGCACCCCACGCGGTGAACGTGCAGCTCAAGGTGGAGTTGTCGGTGGAGGGCCGCAAAGCACCCACGGATGTCGCACGGGTTCTGCGCATCCTACGGGCGGCGCGTTATCAGGGCTATGTGGCGTTGGAGTACGAGGCTGCGGAAGATCCTTTTCAGGCCGTTCCCAAGGTGCTGCGCGAATTGAAGACCAGCCTGGCGGCCGGCTAGCGCGCCCCGCCGCCGCCGGTGCCGGGTGGCTTCAAGTGTTCCTCGAACCACTTGGCCATCTCCCAGGCGGCGTGCCCCACCGATTCGCGCGCGCGGTACGAGTGCGCTTCCATCGGCAGCATCACCAGCCGCGCCTTGCCGCCATTGCCCATGATCGCCTGAAAGAGCTGGCGGCTTTGGTCTGCCGACGTGGCGGCCACGGCGTCGGCCTCGCCGTGGATGAGCAGCAGCGGATCCTTGATGCGCGGCGCGTCCATGAGCGGCGACATGCGCAGGTAGGTGTCGGGCGCCTCCCAGAGCGTGCGGCGTTCATTCTGGAATCCAAAGGGTGTGAGCGTGCGATTGTAGGCGCCGCTGCGCGCGACGCCTGCGCGAAACATGCGCGTGTTGGCCATCAGGGTCACGGCGGCAAACGCGCCATAGCTGTGACCGGCCACGCCCAGTCGCGCGGCGTCAGCAACACCCAGATCCACCACCTGATCGATCGCGCCTTCGGCCGCCTTCACAATCTGCGAGACGAACTGGTCATTGGCCGTGCGCGGATCGCCAATCACCGGCAGCGGCATGTCCACCACCGCATAGCCCTCCAGCGCCAGCAACGCTACCGAGGAACTCCGGAAGCCCGCGAACTGGCGCGCGTGCCCGGCGATCTGCCCCGCCAAACCACTCTCGGTGAACTCCTGCGGGTACACCCAAAGGATCGTGGCAAGGCTGCGTTTGTCGGGCGCCTGCGCGTCGTATCCGGGCGGGGTGTAGAGCGTGCACGTCAGCGGTTCCTGATCCACGTGGTAGGAAATCGTCTGCCTGCGGATTTGCCGCAGGAACGGCGTCGTGTCCTCGAAATGGGTCAGGCGGCGGGGGGACGCGGAACCGGGCTGATGAAGCAGGAAATTGGGCGGCGTCTGGGGATCCTCGTACTGGGTGATAAACCGGCTCCCGTCGTCGGTGAGCAGCGCCACCGCCGTTTCGTATCCCTGGGCACTGCACTCAAAGAGCCGCGCACTTTGCCCGGTTTCCAAGTGATACCGATCCAGGAAGGGGCGCTCGCCAGCCGGCGAAGCCCCCGCGCCGTTGAGGAAGATCGCCCCCTGATGTACGCGCATGGCCCGATGCCCGCTGGGAAGCTGGCGAAGCACCGGATAGCCGGGATGCTTGTAGCGCTCCTGAGTGGGCAGCTCCCACAGCTTGCGCTGGGACGCCCCACCGGCCGACGGGTTGACATGCCAGACGGTGTGGAGGTTTTGCGCGCTGTCAAATTCCCGAACCAGCAGCACCCCGGGATCCTCCCCCCACCACAGTTGCGAGAATCGCTGCGAGAGCCGCGCCACCTCCTTGATCACGGGCTTGGTCGCCTTGTCGCCGGGCAGTTCCAGCATCTTGATGCTGTCGCGATGGGGGACGTTTCGGGAGGGATCCCCGCCATCGAGCGCCTCCACCCACACCAGCGTGTCAGGCGCCGTAGGGCGCCAGTGGTGCTCGCGAGGCCGGCTCTCCACGCTGCCCAGAGGCGTGGTCTCGGGCGAGGGTAGTACCGAAATGCTCTGCACCCGGGCGTTGAGATCCCACAACTCGACACTGCGCGCAAAGAACCGCGTGGGCCCGCGCAGCAGGAAGGGCGGGTAAAGCCGCTCCACAAGGATGTGACGGCCCTGCGGCGACACCCGGAAATTGGAGATGATCCGTGGCGAGGGCGCCGCGTTGGTGCCGGGAGCAGGTCCGTGCAGCTGCGTGCGCTTGCCCGTGGCAGGGTCCACAATTTCCAGTTCCGACTGGCAGTAATGGATGAACAGGTCGGCCTCATGCGCGTCCTTCAACGACTCGACGTAAAGGCTGTAGGGCACCTTCTTGGGGCGCGTGTCATCCGCGAGAGGCCCGGTGGCCGGATGGGGCCGGCTGGGCGGCTGACCCCGCGCCGCTGGCACGGTCTGGCAGAGCAGCGTGTTGCCAGGCATCCATTCAAACGGGCGGCCTATGGTGGCGTTGATCTTGACGCCGGGCATCTGTCGTGGCTGCGCCTCTGTGGGGCGCCCCACCCACAATTCCACCGCGCTCGCGCCATAGCGGAGGAAGGCGAAGTACTGCCCGTTGGGCGACCACACCGGCAGGCTCAAGCGATGCGGGCCGCCGGCCAAGCGCAGCGTGAGCGTGGCATTGCGCTCCAGATTCTTTACCTGCAGCTCATCAAAGTGCGTGGGCAGCCAGGGCCCGCTGTTGGAGGGGTCGATGCGCAATCCCGCCAGCGAGAGCGACGGCGCGGCCAGATCCTTGATGTTCACATAGTGCTGGCTGTGCGCCATGAGCAGGTTCTGGTGGTCGGGGCTGAGCGACACACGGGGCTGCGGGCGTGCCTGGATGAATTGGCGCACTAAGTCCGAGGGCTGCTTGTACTCGGCCTGCGCCCAAAGCGTCCCCACCCAGAACGCGCAGACCAGCAAGCCCCGCCATTGTGGCCTTACGCCCCCGCAATGTGCCCCCTTCATCATGCCTGCGCACACTGGCAGAAGGCTCGGGGTGTCGCAAGTGCAAGAAAGCCCCTTCCAGCCGCCTACATCGGCTGCTATTTTTTTCGTGATGCGCCGCGCACGTTTGATTCTCTGGATGCTCATGGCCGCAGGCGCGCTGGCCGGGTGCGTGGCCGGCCCGGGAGTGCGCCTCTCATCGCGGCAGGCGGCCGCTTTCCGTCCCGAAAAGCTGCGCGAGATGGGAGCCGCCATTGAGGCCGCGACGCGGGAAGGGCTGCTGCCCGGCGGCGTACTCTGGCTGGAGCATCGCGGCGTGGAGTTTCACGGGGCCTACGGCCGCCGTGCGCTGGTGCCGCGCGCGCTTCCCGCGCACGGCGACACGATTTATGATGTGGCCTCGCTGACCAAGGTGCTGGCCACCGCGCCCTCCATCGTCCTGCTCGCCGAACGAGGCCACGTGGACCTTGCCGCGCCCGTGAAGAATTATTTGCCGGAGTTCGCAGGCCCGCAACGCGATGCCATTACGGTCCGGCACCTGCTCACGCACACCAGCGGGCTGCGCCCGGGAATTGCGCTCACCGGCTGGACGAACGCCGCAGGAGCCATCACGGCTGCATGTTCGGAGATTCCCCGCAGCGCGCCCGACGCGCAGTTTGTGTACAGCGACATCAACTACATCCTGCTGGGCGAAATCGTGCGGCGTGGGTCGGGCGTGTCGCTCGACGAGTTCACGCGCCGGGAATTTTACGGCCCCTTGGGCATGGAGGACACCGGGTTCTTGCCGGCGGAGCGCATCGGGCCGCGCGTCGCGCCCACGACGGTCTCGGGCGGGGGGGTGTTGCGCGGCGTGGTGCATGATCCGACGGCGCGGCAGATGGGAGGCGTGGCTGGGCACGCCGGGCTTTTTTCCACGGCGCCGGACATCGCGCGCTTTGCCCGCATGCTGGTGGGGCAGGGCGAATTGGACGGCGTGAGGGTGTTCCAACCCGAGAGCGTGCGGCGCATGACCTCCGTGCAGACACCGGCGACACTGGCAGCGCGCAGGGGCCTGGGTTGGGACGTGGACACGGGCTACAGCGCACCGCGCGGCGAACTCTTTCCCAAGGGCTCCTACGGCCACACGGGGTGGACGGGGACTTCGCTGTGGATCGATCCGGCGTCGCAGTCCTTCGTGGTGTTCCTTTGCAACCGCAACCATCCCAAAGAAGGAACGAGCGTCACGGCACTGCGGCGGCAACTGGGCACGCTGGGCGCAGCGGCTTTGCGCGGCGCGGATTTTAACGGGACGGCTGCGGAACCGGCGCGGCCGTGACGATTCTAGCGCCGGCGCATGGGCCAGTGGCGCTTGTCGACGGGAGCCAGTCGTAGCGTGGTGTCGCGCCGCCAGTCGTGGGCGACGCGGTTGATGTAGAGTGCGGCCGGGAGCAGTTCCACCTCGTGGCGCGGGGCGGCGGCGTTGGTTCCTTGGGGGAACAGGTCGAAAGTCACCACGCCGGGCAGGTACATGAGGTCGTGATAAATCCACCGCCCGAAGGGCACCGGCGCAGGCACGGCCTGTACGTCTGCGAACCGCAGGGTCACAGGCCTAAACTGAGAGGGCAGGGACTCGCCGGCAAATTCCAGCGTGTGTTGGGCAATGCCCAGCGCGGGCTGCGCGATGACCAGCATGGGTTCACCCGCCAGGTTGGTGGTGAACTGCACCTCCCACGGCCCACGGCCGACGCGCAGGCGTCCATCGCCGTAGTAAAGCAGCCCGTACATCGCCAGCGCGATGAGGAACGTGCCGGCGACAAACCCAATGGCGGCTCTGGATTTCACGGGGTGGAGATGGGCCGCAGGGGGGTGGAGCCAGTTGTCGGACTTGAACCGACGACCTGATGATTACAAATCATCTGCTCTACCAACTGAGCTAAACTGGCACCTCGCCGGATTGATAACACGACTTCCAAAGAGTCGGCAGCAAAAAAGCCCCGCGTGGCGGGGAGGCGCCCTCCTCGCAAGGGGCTTCTGCTAGCCTGGCTAGAATTTCCAGATGAGGTCGAACTGCGCCCGGGTGGTGGGGTGCCCGTTGGTGCCGATGGCTTCGGCACGGTAGAACGTCGAGGCGAGGGTCCACGCGTCAGCAAGCTGGTACTGAAACCTGAGGAGGTGTCCACGGACATTGGTGCCGGCTTTGTAATCGCTCGTGGTGCCGCCCACGCCGTAGGCACCGAAATCAGAGTCTGCCCATCGGTCGTACAACGCGTCAGCCTGCAGCTCGCGAAACTGCCAGCCCACCTCCCATGTGCCCGCGCGGTTGGCCTTGCCCAGCGTGACACCCACCATGAACCCGTCGTTCTTTTCGGAGGCACCCGGATTGTGGATCAGCACACCACCGAGGGTGATCGGGAACGCCCCCACCATGTAAGTCAGAGAGCCATCAGCGATGAGCGGATTCATCGCGTGCAGGGGCGCGTTGTTGGAATAGGTGTTTCCGCGATTCTCGTAGAGGCCCAGCGCCGCGATCGTCTGGCGGTTCCAGAGGCTGTAAGTGCCCAATCCCAGATTGGCATCGAAGCGCGAGGTCAACTTGCTGCTGAGCGTGGCTTGAATCAGACCCGCATAAGCATCCCGTGCGTACGTCTTGCTCTCAGCAATCACCAGCACCGCGGCGTTGAGGCCCACCTGCGTGGAGTCGCTCAGGCTGTGGACGTAGTTCAGGCCCAGCCCTTCGGGGTTCAGATCGCCGTCCATGATGGCCCCTTCAAAGGCGGGGCCGAACTTCATGGGGTTGGGCATCTTGCCCATGCTAAGCTTGAGCGCCTTCCTTGGGGTCCACAAAACGTACGCTTGGTCGATGTTGACGGGATCGCGAAGGCCGTCATCTCCCAAATTCTCATTGGTGGAGATGGGGTCGGTGTCGCTGCCCGAAGCCAGCCGGAATCCCACCGTCCACGATTCGGTGAGCGTGGCCACGATGCCATAGCGCAGCCGGTAACGGAACAACTCGCGCCCCGGGGTGCCGGCACCGTTGGAGCCCACGTACTGCGCGCGCAGGCGCAGATCGCCCTGCAGGTTCAGTCTCTTGACCCAGCTGGGAAGGTCTGATGGCGCCTGTTGCAAGAGGGTGCGCTGTTCCTGCACCTGCTGCTTGAGCAAGGCGTCGGCTTCCTGACGTGTCAGGATGCCCTTCTCGACCAGCTTCTGCAGGAGCAACTGGGAATCCTGCGCGGGCAGGGAGCCAGTCGCCAGCATCGCGGTCGCCGCGGCGAGGACGAGGAAGGGGCGTGGGATGATTCTCATGGAAAGGACGGACACTCTAGCCAAGCCGGCCTTCCTTGCAAGGACAAATCCCACGAAATCACTTGGGTGCGGGTGATGCGTCCGCCGTCATGAGATGCGCGAGCAAATCCAGCACGTCCTCGCGCGACATGGTGTTGAGCAGTCCCGCCGGCATCACCGAGAGCACCGAGGCGCGTCGCGACTTGATTTGATTTTTGGGCACCACCTTCACCTGCGCTTCGCCCGGCCCTGACCGGACGGTGACGCTCGCCGCGTCTTCCTTGAGAATGATGCCGCTGAGCGACTCGTCGTCGCTGAGTTCAAAGTTGTAGTTGCGGAACTTCTCGTCGATGAACTTCGAGGGATCGAGGATTTCCGTCAGCAGCGCGCCCGCGTTGCCCTGATGACGCCGCAGGGCTTCGCCGATGCTCGGGCCAAAGGCCACGCCCTCGCCGCCCAGCTGGTGGCACGAGGCACAGGCGGCCTTGGCAAACACCTCCTTGCCCCGCGCACGGTTGCCCGCGGGAGGCGTGCGCGCCAGGTCCGCCGCAAAATCCGCCAGCGTCCATTCGGTGATCTTGACCTCCGAGGTGCCTTGCGGATGCTGCACCAGGTACGATTCCAGATCCGCCACCACCTTGAGCGTCCCGCGCATCCGCTGCCCGTGCCCGGGAAACGTGCAGAGGAAGGGGTAATCGCCCGGCTCTTTGGGCGCAGTGAACGGCAGGCGCACTCGTTCGCCCGCGTTGAGCATGCGCGTGGCCTGCAACACCTGTGGCGAAGCGGGCACATGGACGCGACCCAGCGCGTCGGGCTGGGCGGCCATCGCTTCGGCAGCCGTGGCGATGGCATCGGCCGCGCCCAAGGCCACGAGCACCCAGTTGTGCGGCATGGCGTCGGTGTTCTCAAAAACCAGTTCCACCGGCTTGCCCGCTTCCGCAAGAAGGAGGGTTTTATCGAAGTACATCTGTTCGTGCAGCGAGCGCAGCCGCAGTACATTCACCCCCAGCGACACGAACGCCCGTCGCAGCGGCGCGCCCTTTTCCCGTGGCAGTCTCGCCGCCAGTTCGGTTCCCAATTGCGCGATGTCGAGGTAGTCGTCCTCGGTCCGGCGCGGCGCGGGGATGGAGCGCGCCTGATCGAGCAGCGCATTGCAGAGCCGCGGCACATCCACATCGGGCCAGCGCTCACGGGGGATGCGAGAGAGGGCGCGAGCGCAATGGGCCGCCTCCGCGCCACGGGCGATCAGCACCGACAGGGCGGCGATGGTGGCGGCCTCGTGGCCGGGCATGTGGGCTGCGGCGGCGATGGCGGCGCGGCGGGGGCCGGCCGGGGCGCCGGGCTGGAGCAGGGGCAGCAGCCTGGGAAAGTAGGCGGCGCGGGCGGCGGCCTGGGGCACCAGCGGCAACACGGAGATCAGGTGTTCCACTCCTTGGGATCGTTCTGCAAGGCTCCATGTGGCATCGGCGGGCTGGGTCGCCGCCAGGGCGGCGCATGCGGCGCGGCGGACACCCACAGGGTTGTCGCCTGAAAAAAGTTCACGCAGCGAAGGCTCCTGCCGCTTCAAATCGGCGGCGGGCTGGGAAAGCAAAAGGCGGGTGAGGCCCGGCGCAAGGTCGGCCTTCTCGGCGGGCAATTGCCGGATGACCGCGAGGATTTCGGTGGCGGCGTCGCTCTTGCGGATTCGCGCGAGTGCGGAAATCGCCTCCTCCCTGCGCGGCGCGGGCAGCGCCGGGCGCAGCAGGATGGCCTCGTACACGGGAATGAACTTGGGGTGCGTTGGCTCGCGGTCCACCAGCAGCAGTTGGGCGTCGGAAAGGCGCGCGAGCTGGAAGGCGACAATGCGCGGGCTCTTGTCGAGAAAGACGACCGGCTTCTCAACCCCCCCGGCGGCGGCGTGATGGTGCTCCTGCGCCGCGCCGGCAGCGTGAATTGCCAGCAGCACGGCGGCCGTCACCGGTGAGAATCTGCCCTTCATCCGCCGGGGTAGGGTCGCGCAATCCGCGCCGGCTGGCAATGGCGCACGCGCCCCCCGCACAATCCCAAAAGGTTCCCTATTTGAAATCGCCCAAGGCCTTGAGGGTCTCGTCCAGCGTGTACTTGATATAGTAGTCGGGCTTGGCGGGATCGGCTTCTTTTTCCAGCGCCTCCAACGCCACCTCGGCCGCGGCACTGGTCTTGAAGAAGCTGCAGGCGCGGATGGCTTCCAGGCGCACGCGGGGATGCGCGTCGGTGGCCTGCACGCGCAACAGCGCCAGCGGCTCGGCCACGCGGTCGCGCCAGTAGCAAAGCACGCGCGTGGCGGCGGCGCGCGCGTTGTGGTCGGGCGAGCGCAGCATCTGCCGGAGCAGGGGCTCGTTCACCACGTTGTGCCATTGGTGAACCCAGAGCGCCTCCATCAGGTGGTGCTGGTAGGCGGCCTCGGTTTTGTCCAAGGCAGCGGCCCATTTCTTCGCGGCGGCCACCACCTTGGCGCTGTCATGCTTGCCCAGCTCGATCTTGGCGCGGGTGCGCACATCATCTTCAGGCGTCTTCAACGCCTCCAGAAGCGCCTCGATGGGCTCGCCGTCAATCTTCACGGGCTTGAGCAGCGGCCGGCTAGGGAAGGTGATGCGGTAGATGCGCCCGTGGGTCTTGTCGCGGTGCGGGTCGCGGATGTGATGCTGCATGTGGCCGATGAGTTCCTTGGCCCAGTCGCAGAAGTAGAGCGAGCCGTCGGGCGCGACGGTCGCGCAGATGGGGCGGAAGTTCGGGATCACCGCGTTGTCGCCCTGCAGAAGGTTCTCGACGGAGTCACCCTTGAGGCCCGCACCGTCTTCGGAGATTTTCGCGCGGAAGATTCCCTGGAAGCCGATGACGTTGAGGTTGAGGAAATTTCCCTGAAACTCCTCGGGGAAATGGCGGGTTGAAAGGATGGCGGTGGCGGGGCACGGGCGCGAGGGGTTCTTCCAGAATTGTTTCAAGCCGCCGTGCTTCTTGGGCTCGGGAAGGAACCCGCTGAACGCGGGCCCAAAGTAGTTGGCGTTGCCGGTGGCGTCGGTGATGATGTCGGTGCCCCAGTAGTTGAACACGCGGCCGTGCGGATTGGCGAAGCCGTAGGCGACGTAGCGCTCAAACTTGTGGGTCGAAGGCTCGTACCGGTAGATGCAGCCATCACTGTTGCGCACCGGGCCGGCGGGGGTCTCCACCTGCGTGCGGTGAAACACGCCGTCACTCAGGTACGTGGCGCCGCCGGGCTCGTACGCCATGGCATTGGTGGTGTGATGGCTGTCGGCCGAATCCATCCCCATGAGCACGCGCTCCTTCCAGTCCGCCTTGCCGTCGCCGTCGGTGTCGCGCACATACCACAGGTCGGGTGCCTGCATCAGCAGCACGCCGTCCTTGTAAAACTGAAACCCGGTGGGGCAGTTGAGTCCGTCCATGAAGGTGGTGGATTTGACAACCCGTCCCTGCGCGTCCAGATCGAACACGAGCAGCTTGTCAAACACCTTGTCGGTGGGGCGCAGTTCCGGATAGCTGGGCCACACCGCCACCCAAAGCCGCCCCTTGGTGTCGAAGGCCATCTGCACCGGGCTTGCCAGCGCGGGATGCGATTGCTCGCTGGCCACCAGCGATACCTTGCAGCCCTTGGCCACCGTCACGTGCTTGAGGGTCTCCTCTCCGCTGAGGAAGGGTTTGATGTCCGGCTTGTTCGAGGCCGGCAGGAGGCGGACGGCCGGCAGATTGGAGTCGTCCACCTTGAGATCGCCGCCGCGCGCCACCGCCCACACGCGCCGGTCGCGGTTCTCCGTCTTCACATCGCGCTGCCGCATCTCATCCTGCATCGTCTGGTAGTTGGAGAGGTAGGGTTCCTTCGGCTCGCGCTCGCCCTGCTTGAACCCCGCCTTGCCCGGCGTGAACGCCAGCCCGCTGCGCCCTCCGTACACATTATATCCGTCCACCGTCCGGTAGCGCGCGTGCCACTCCTTGTTCTTGTCCAGAACGGCTGCGCGGAGCTTCTCCAGCCCGCCCGCTTCGGGCGCAGCCTGGCCCATGAGGGCGCGGAAAATCTCCGGTGAGAGCGCGCGGTCTCCGGCCTCCGTGAGGTGAATGGTGTTTAATGTCAGCGGTGTGCTAGCCTTGGCAAAGGCGGCCTTGGAGATGGCAAAGAGGTCCACGAAGGGCACCTGATGCGCCTTCGCCACCTCGCTCATCACGGAAGCGTACAGGCCCAGCGCGACGTTGCGGGCTTGCGTCGGCGGCTGGTTGGGGTCGGAGAGTGATTCCGCGGCCAGAGGCGAGAAGAGCACGAGGCGCGGCGCCGCTTGGCCGTTGTACTTGGCCGCCTGCGTGTCCTTGATGAACTTTTCCAGGTCCGCCTTGAACTTGGGCAACCCCGCTTCGCCTCGGAAGGACTCGTTGAAGCCGTAGAACGCCAGGATGACATCCGCCTTCACCTGAGCCAGCCACTGTTCGCGGCTGCCAAAGTTTTCCGAGCGATGCCACGTCGCCACTTCGTCGCCGCTGGAACCGAGGTTGCGAAACACCAGGTTGAGTTGGGGTTGGTGCGCCACGAGGAGCGTTTCGAGCCATCCGTGGTGCTGCATGCGGTCGGGCAGCGCACCTCCAAGCAGGCAAAGGCGATCACCTTGCCGAAGTTCAAGCGGGGCGGCTGCTGCCGTGAAGGCGTGCAGGGCGGTCAGGCAAAAAAGGACGAGTGGTTTCATGGGGTGTCGAGGGCAATTCCAATCCCTGTTTGCGCCCTCGCGCGCAAGTTAATTCTGTGCCCGTGGTCGCGGGCTACTTCCCGTACTCGTCGTTGAGACGATACCGGATGGTGACCTTGATTTCGTAAGGCGCGTCGCCATGGCGGGCGCCGATCACGCCCGGTTCGTCCGCGGGCACGGCATTGCCCAGCCCGGGCCTGCGTCCTTCCGTGATCTTCGCCGGCTCGCGCGGCAGAAACAGCAGCGTCTCCACGATGTCGCCGAAGGGCGCCTGCCAGCCTTTGAGGTGGGTCTTGCCTTCCATCGGCACCCCGTTGGGAAACCAGCCATACACCTTGCCTTCCACAAGCTTGGCTCCGCCGACGAGTTGCTGGTTTGAAAACACCTCGTTGATGATGAGGGGCGTCGTGCCGGCATTCCGGATGAAATGCCGCGTGGAGTTGCCGTCCACCACCTCGCGCACGGTGACGCCCGGGGGCAGCGACTTGGCGTCCACCTCCATCCTGTACGCGTAGCGCGATGGGGGCGGCGCGGGCTTTCTTTGCGCGGGCAGCCACGAAGGCAGGAGGCAGAGGCTTGCCAGAAGGATGGCGGCAGCGCGATGACCCCGATTCATGCGAGAGTAGACGGACTCGCCGTGAGGATTGCTCCCTTCCATCCTGCAGGGGGCGCTCACTGTCTCAAGGCGCCGGAACGATTCTTCCCATTGAGTTCGACGGCCGGGTCGTCGGACACGTGCACCCACACGTGTACGTGAGGCGCACCGCGCCAGTGCCAGACAAAGGCCGGGCCCTCCAAACGCCAGTTGTCCCAGATGCCATCGCCGCCCAAATCGTCGGCCCGGTAGAAGCAGACGTGACACCGGTCCAGCCCGCCCTGTTTCCTAAGCGCAGCGACGGCCTCATCGACGTCACTCTGGCGGAAGGGCTCCAGCAGCAGGCGCAGCACCTTCTGAAGATGCTCCTTCTGATCGCGCGCCAGATCGGCCACCGCCACGCCTGAGAACTTTCCCTTGGGGCCGCGGAAGGCGACTTCGCCCTCGTCGGGAGCCGCCGCCAGAAGCGCCTGCTCTCGCAGTTTGCCATCCAGCATGCGGTACAGATGGTTCGCCTCGAGCGCTTGATGCCAGAACACGTTGTCGGGATGACCGGGCTTTTCAAAGTAGCCGCTGGAGCCTTCGTGGCCATACATGATGGGGCCGCCAAAGGCCACATGATCCGCCGAGTTGCCGTCGCAGCGGATGGTGCCATGCCGGCCCGTCAGCACGAACTCGAAGGGCCCTCCGCCGGGTGTGCCGAAAATGGCAATGCCCTGTCGCAGGCCCCAGCCTCCCAGGTCGTCCTTAAACTGCTGGTCAAACCTGGCGACCCAGTCCGGGTTCACCAGCCCCTTCCACACCTCGCGGATGAGCGCCTGCTGTGTGGCGGTGTAAAAATTGCTGGCAATCGCCTGCGGCGTGATGCGCCAGTTGTTGGAGATGTGCGTGCGCAAAAGGCCGTTGGCAGACTTGTGATCCCACGGGAAACACACGGCCTTGCGTTGCTTCTCATCCAGCGAATCGTAGAGGCGCTTGACCAGCGTTTCAGACCGGGTCGGCGCGAGCGCCGCAGCCGCCACGGCGGGCGCGGAAACGGCCGCCGCGGCCAGGGCGCCGGTCGAAGCCAGAAAATCACGGCGGGTGGTGGAGGTGGTGTTCATGTCTTTGAGAGGGTTCGACTGCATCCTACCCACCTTGGCGGCGGGCGCAATCCGATTCGGGCAAGCGCGATCAGGGCGCGGCGAGCTGGCGCGCGAGCCATGCGCCCGCACTCGTCGCAGCTTCATCGGCCTGCTGCCGCTGATTGAGTGCGTTGACCACACCCGTCTGCCTGAGTGGGCGCGGCGCCAAGGCTTTGGCGAGGTCGGGCGTGTCGCACACCCGGAGCAGTCCGGGAACGATGGCGTCGTGAGGCACGAGGAGCATCGGGTGTTTAAGCACGGCAGTAAAGTCCGCCAGCCCTCCGTGCGTGTGAAGGGCGCGCACCTCCGGCTCAAAGAGCGCGGTGAGCATCGCCAGCAACGCGGCGCCGGGGTCTGATTGCCGGGGCATGTTGGCGACGCGTCGGGGAGTGAGCGTGGGCGCGCCCGGGGCATTGGGCTCGGCCAGTGAATCGCCCCACAGGGCCATGCGGCGAGTGTCCACATCGCTGCGAGCGCGCAGCCATGCCAGTACGGCGCGCGCATCGCGCAGCCGGGCACCCATCACGGTATCACCCAGCATGGTGGTGGTGGCGCAATGAGCCGCATCCGCGCCCTCGGGCCCGCGGTCGGTGCCCGCGCGCGTCTCGCCGGTGCCCCGCAGATCGGCGAGGCAAACCATGACGCCTTCGCCCAGCAAGGCTGCCAGATCGCCGGCGCGCCTGTGCAAGAATCCCGCCTTGCCTTCCTGCGAGAAGGCCAGCACCACGGGCCGGCGCGCCGTGCCGGCTTTGGGCAAGATCAGCATCAGCGGCACCTCGATGCCCGCCTCGGTGCGCAGCGCCAGCCGTTCGACACGGAGCGCGCCGACAGACTCGACGACCTTTTGCAGCGCGGGGGCGGCACCCGGTTTGGGCTCCACACCGCCTAGAAGTGGCGGCAGCGCAGCACGTAATCCGGCCGCATCGAGTGGCACCCGGCCGCGCGGCGGTGAGACGAGGACGGGCAGCAGTTCCACCAGTCGCTTGGGCGCGAGCGTGCGAACTAGGTCAGCGTTCCAGTAGCGCAGCGACTGCTCCGGGAGCGGCTTGCTGAATTCCTGGGCGCCGATGCCCCACCAGCGGTTGAAGGCGGCGTGGATGCCCTCGCGATGGGGCCGGCCGATGTGGGTGCAATGGGTGGCTTCGGGCGCATTGCCGCGCAGTTCCCCGCGCCCGTGGGTGAACGCGAGCCGGTCGGGAGTTTCGCAAAAGCCGTGGATGGATTGCAGCCGCTTCCAGACGGGGTCGCGTTCGCGGTGCCAGCTAAATTCGTGTGCGTAGACGAGCCGGCGAGGGGCGATGGCCCCCACGATGACCCACGGCAGGAAACCTCCGCTCGCCGAGAGGCGAAGGTTGCGCGTGGATTCCCAACTGCCGCTGCCGGCGTAGTTGAAGGTGGTCTCGATGTCCTCGGGCAGCGGGAATCGCGTTTCGGGCTGCGGCCCGCCAAAGTTGAAGGCCACGGCGCAGGCGACGCGCTCATCGAGCGCCGCGGCCACGGCCACGGGGTCGCCTCCGCCCGCGACCGATCCGAGCAATACGATGCGGTCTTGCGCGATCCCCGGCAGCGTCAGCAGCAGATCCACGCCGCGGCGCAGGTCGTTCACGATCCAACCCATGAGGCTCTCGCCCGCCAGGTGCAGGTGCACGCCCGTGTCGTAGCGGAAATAATAATCCTGGCGGCTGGGCCGAAACTCGCCCGCGAAGTCCTGGGCGGTGGCGAAGGGATGCTGGCGCCGTTCGCCGTGGCCAAGAAGATCGGGCACCAGCACCGCGCAACCGGCGCGCGCCCAGGTCATCCCCATGTCCTGCAGCTCGCTGTGTTCCTTGGGCCGGTGATGACTGTGGCAGAGGATGAGGCCGGGCATGCCTCGGGCAACGTCACGCGCGGGCAGGTACAGGTTGGCCGAGACCCAAAGCCCGGGACGGCTCTCATACACCAGCGTGCGGATGCGGCATTGGTGGACAGTCTGTTCATCGCCGACGCGCACCGCCAGCGGAGCAGGCGGCAGCGGCGTGCCCAAGGACGCGCGCAGCCGTTGCATACGCTCGCTCGAAAACGCCTCCCAGCCCGCACGGGTTTGGATGGAACGCCAGTCGGCGCTGCTGCGCGCATTGGCCTGTGCCAGCCGCTGGCGCAACTGTGCGCCCACCATGCCCGTGAGGCGCTCGCGGTCGGCGGGTGCGAACACGTCCGGGGGAATTTCGCGAATGGCCTGTTCAAGCGCGCCATCGGGCGCGGCGTATCCAAGGGAGATGGTGAGCGCGGTGACGAGGAGAACCGCCGGGAGGCCAAGACGCGGGAGCATCTGGCCATTGCGACAGAGCCCGCGGGGCGCGTCAACGCGATTGGGGCGCGGGCAGGGCGTTGGTGAACATCGGTGGCGGCGCGCCCTTGAGGTTGGCCGGTGGCTTGGCGCCAGCGTCCGGAGCAAAGGCCGGTGTTGAGGGTGTGCCCCGGCCGAAGGCGAAAAGCAGCGCGATGCCGCCCATCATGCCCAGTGTGACCAGCACGTCTTTTTGCCTGGCGGTCACGCCCTAAAGCAGCTGCTGAATGGGCGCGGCGCCGTTAATGAGCTGGGTGACCTCCGGCGGAAGTCCCGTCATGGCCCGCAGCGCGCCGGTGTCCAGCAGCGACTCCATCAGGGTTGCGTAGAGATTGGGAATCGTCACGCGGTCGCTGGCGGGCTCGCCGCCATCCCGTGTGGAGCTGCCGACCACCCGGCCCATCTGGAGGCCGCCGCCATAGAGCAGGAGCGGCGCGCTTCCACCCCAGTGGTCGCGCCCGCCGTTGCGGTTGACACGCGGGGTGCGGCCCATCTCGCCGCAGCAGACCAGCAGCACCCGGTCGCGCAGGCCGCGCTGTTCCAGGTCTTCGATGAAGGCGCTCACGGCGTGGTCAAAGGGCCGGCCCACGTAGTCCATGCCCTCGGTCATGGTGGCGTTGTTGGAGTCGGCGTGCATGTCCCACACGAAGTCGGTGGTCACGGTGACAAAGCCCGCGCCGCGCTCCACCAGCCGCCGGGCCAGCAACATCAACCGGCCGAGGTTCTGCGCGTGGCTCGCGTAGCGCTTGTGATTGTTCCAGCGTTTGCTGATGCGGCTCAGGTCGTAGAGGCGCGACGTGTCGTAGCGCCCCAGAACGGCCGCCGATTCCCTGCCCAGATCAAACGCCTCGGCGATGCCGCCGGAGAGCGTGCCAAACGCCTGCGCCTGGAATTGGTCCAGGCCTTCGGTCGCGCCGGTGGATTCGACCGTGCGCCGGAATTGGTCAAGCCCAGCCAGCAGCGCGCGCCGGTCGCCCATGCGCCCGGAAGAGATGGCCAGATCCATGTCGCGACGCAGGTCGCTTTTTCCGCTGGGCTGGAAGGGCGCGTGCGCCGGGCCCAGCGGGCCGGAAACGTCGAAGCGGCCCAGCGACATGATGGGATCGTCGGCCGTGGCGTTGACGGACTGCGGATGCAGCCAGATGTTGCGCGGCATTCCCGTGTGGGGGTTGCTGGCGCCGGCGATACGGCTGTAATGGGCGCCCAGATGCGCGCCGGCGCTGTGGCGGCTGACCACGGGCTTGGAGTCGTGGTCGCCGCTCTCCGTGGTGAACGACCGGACGATGGAGAACTTGTCATTGAGGCGCGCCAACTTTTCAAACGTGGAGCCGAAGGTGATGCCGGGAAGGCGCGTGGGGATTTCACCGGTCATGCTGCGGATGCCCGAGGGGGCGCCCATCTTGGGATCGAATGTCTCGGTCTGCGAGGGCCCGCCGTGCATGAAGAGAAACACCACGGCCTTGTCCTTCACCACGCCGCCCGCCTTGCGAAGAGCCGCCTGCGCGCGCAGCAACTGGGGCAGCGCCAGACCGCCCATGGCCAGACTGCCGACGGAGAGGAATCGCCGGCGCGTTTCGGGATCTTTAAGGTGCAACATGATTAATCCTATTTGGCGCCATCTTGGACGCCCGCTGCCGGCCCGGTATTGAACGCGGCCTGCACGGACGCCAGCGCATAAAAAACCTAGACCAACCCGGGGATCGGCGCTCCGTTGTAAAGGGAGTGCGGGCGGCCCGTGCCATCGGTCCACGACGTTTGTGGCGGCAATCCCAACGACTGGTAAATCGTCGCCGCCAGATTCTCCGGCTTCTGCGCGTCGCTGGCGGGATAGCCGCCGATCTTGTCGCTGGAACCGATGACGGCGCCGCCCTTTATGCCGCCGCCCGCGAGGAAGACGGACTGCACGGCACCCCAATGGTCGCGCCCCGGCAGTTGGGAGCCGGGGATGGACGAAATCTTAGGGGTGCGCCCGAATTCGCCCGCCATCACGATGAGCGTCTGGTCAAGCAGGCCGCGCGACTGGAGATCGTCCAAGAGCGCGCTCACGGCGCGATCCATGGGCGGCAGGAGGTAATTCTTGAGATTGGGAAACGCCGACTCGTGGGTGTCCCAGGTTTCGTTGTTGCCCAGATTCACCTGCACCAAGCTCAAGCCCGCCTCCACCAGCTGCCGCGCCATGAGCAGCGACCAGCCAAAGCTGTTGCGGCCGTAGCGGTCGAGCCAACGAGCCTCCGCCTTGTCCAGACTGAAGGCGTCGCGCACGCCGGAGTTGCCCAGAAGGGAAAGAGCCCCCGCGCGGTATTTGTCAAAAGTCACATCCGACACGGCGTGGTCGAGCGCGCGAAGCTGGCCTTCGAGTTCGTTGCGCAGGAGCACACGGTTCATCAGCCGGCCATGCGCCAGACCCTGCGGCAGCACCAGATGCGGTGCGTGGAAGAGCAGGTTCTCATCCTTCACACTGCCCGTGGAATGGTGGAAGAGATACTCCGGATACGCTCCGTAGTGCCTCGGATGGTAGGGTGCCATTTCCAAAAACCACGGATCCCACTGGCGGCCCAGCATACCCCCGAACTGCCCCGGGATGACGCGCCCGGTGCTGTGAACGATCTTGTCGGGCAGCACGATGGCCGGCGGCAGGTTGTTGCGCGGCGGCAACAGGCGGTTGGCCAGCGCCGCAATGCTGGGCCAGTCGCCGCTCTTGGGTTTGTTGGGGTCAAAACCCTCCGGCAAATCGGTGCGCCCCGTCAGCATCATGTGGTGGCCGGCGGAGTGCGCGTTGGAGGGATGGGTGAGCGAGCGCACCACGGCCCATTTCTCCGAGCGCTTCGCCAACTCGGGCAGATGCTCGCAGATGTGCAGGCCCGGTGTGCGCGTGGCGATGGTGGAAAATTCCCCGCGGATGTCCTGAGGCGCATCGGGCTTGGGATCAAAGCTCTCGTGCTGCGCCAGCCCGCCGGAAAGAAAGATGTAGATGACGGCGCGTGCCTTGGGAGTGCGCGACGCGCCAGCCTCCTGCAGCGCCGCCAAGTGGTTCATCCCTAATCCCAACAAGCCCACGGCGCCCGCTTGCACCGCAGCTCGACGGCTGACAGCGCAGTGCGGGTGAGCCAAGGGCAAGGGTTGGGGGGCGGGGGTGCTCACGTGCGGTTCAATCAACCGAAGAGTTGCGTTAGGGCCTTGCCGCTTTCAACCATCGGGATGGGCCGGCCTTCCTTGTCGGGCAGGGCAAGGTCGGGGTCAATTCCCAGCGACCAATAGATGGTCTTTGCCAAATCCTCAGGCGACACGGGGTGATCCTTGGGATAGGCCGCGTGCGCGTCGCTGGTGCCGTACACAATGCCGCCGCGGATGCCGCCGCCGGCCAGCACGCAGGGAAAGCAAGTGCTCCAGTGATTGCGGCCCCAGTTTGCATTGCCCTTGGGAGTGCGCCCCATTTCGCCGACGGCCACGACCAAGGTCTCCTGAAGCAGGCCGCGGCTGTCCAGGTCGGCCAGGAGCGCCGAGGCGCCCTGATCGAAGGTGGGCAGAAGATGCTTCTGCACATCAGTGTTGTTGCGGTGCGAATCCCAACTGTAGCCATCGCAGGCATCGTAGTGCACGGTCACAAACCTCACGCCAGCCTCAACGAGCCTGCGCGCCAGCAGGCAGGACTGGCCAAAGAGGTGGCGGCCGTACGCATCGCGCAACGTCGCCTTTTCGCGGCCGATGTCGAGCGCCCCGCGGGTCTTTTCGGAGGTCACGAGAGCCAGCGCCCGTTGACGGTGCCGGTCGAGCACGCTGGCGGCGCCGGCGTCCACTTGGCGCTGCACGCCTTCAAACTGTCGAAGCAGCGAGGCGCGGTCGCGAAGGGTCCGCGTGGGTACCTCGGGCGCAAGGCCGTCGATTTGAAAGGAAAGCTCTTCGTCGCTGCAGTCGCGCCAGTACGGGTTGTCGTCGAGGTTGCGCTTGTCCACCGCGGTGGTCAGCGGATTAAACCCCGCGCCCAGCCAGCCGCCATACTCCCCCGGGCGGCGGTACTGGCCCAGTTCCTGGAGCCGGCCCAGCCAGTTGGGAAGCACCGCGTACGCCGGCAGGTCGCGGGAGAGTCCGCCGGGCGAGCGCTGCGAGAGGTGTTCAACCACGCTGCCCATCGACGGCCAGTCTTTGGGCGTGGCCACGAAGCCGCCACCGACAGGCACGTGCCAGCGTTTGCCCGTCTGCATGTAATGTCCGCCGCCGCTGTGATCGTTGAAGGTGTGCGTCATGGTGCGGATCACCGCAAACTTGTCCGACACGGCCGCCAAGCGTGGCAGGTGGTCGCTGATGAGCAGCCCGGGCGTGCGCGAGGCGATAGGCCGGAAGGGGCCGCGAATTTCCATCGGCGCCTCGGGCTTCATGTCAAAGGTCTCAAGCTGGGAGGGCCCGCCGAAGAGAAACAGGAAGATGACCGACTTGGCCTTGGCGTTTTGGAAGGGGGCCGCGGCAGATTCTGCCGCCAGAACCCGGGGCAGCGAGAGGCCCAGTAGGCCCGCACCGCCGATTTGCAAGAGCTCTCTGCGGTTGAGCGCGCCCGAACAAACCCGCACTGGTTGACCCTTAACCGTCAACATGAACAAAATCTCCTTTACTCAGACCACGGTGGCAAGCGTGCAATTCAGATGAGGAAAACGCGCCACCTTCGCGCTGGCCAGCGCGCGGCGCGCGCCGTAGAGTCCCCTCCATGAACCCCCGCGTGCTTGCTTTGGTGGTGTTGATGAATCTGGCGTTGGTGGGATGGACGGCGCCGCCTGCGTTGGCCGCTGCAGAGGCCGCCCCGCGCGCCGTCATCGACGGCACCGGCCCGGGCTGGCGCGCCTTGGGAGAGGCCGACTTCGTCAACGTCAACTGCAACAAGGACACGTGGAGCTTCGGCAAGGACGGGCTCATCCAATGCACGGGCAGTCCGGTGGGCGTCATCCGGAGCAAGTCTGAGGTGAAGAACCTGGAACTCGTGGTGCAATGGCGCCACCTCAAGCCCGCGGGCAATTCGGGCGTGTTCCTGTGGGCCACGCCGGAGAGCATTAAAAACCTTGAGGCGGGCAATGGGCGGCTGCCTGCGGGCATCGAGGTGCAGGTGCTCGACTTGGGCTATGAAACCAATTTTGAGAAATCCAAGGGCAAGCCCTCGGACTGGTTCACCAGCCACGGCGATGTCTTCCCCACGGGCAACGCCAAGATGAAGGCGTTCACGCCGCAGATTACTTATACACGCGAGGATGGCACCCGCTATCAGGTGGGCAATCCCAACAGCAGCCGCAGCTTTCCCACCCGACGCCTCACCCGGCCGGCGGGAGAGTGGAACCATTACTATGTGCGGGCCATCAACGGCGAGGTGCGGCTGTGGGTGAACGGCGAGGAAGTGTCCGGCGGCACAGGCTGCCAGCCCGCCACCGGATACCTCTGCTTGGAATCCGAGGGCTCGCCCATCGAATTCAAAAACCTGCGCCTTCGCGAGCTGCCTTAATCGTCCCGCGTAGCAGCATCAGTGGCCAAGCGTTCGGCGGAGTAGGTTGTGCGTGATGCGCTGCACGCGCTCGTCGGGGCCGTGGGGGCGGCTCCAGTGGCTCCATGGGAGAATGTGCCCGGGCGGCGAGCTCAATCCCTGCGTCCACCAAATGGTGGCTGCGTTGAAAACGACATTCCCTTTGGGGCCGGGATAAATGGTGGCCGTCCACCGCGCCGGGGTGACGCCGCCGCGCCAAACCGTGCCTTCGGCCACGACCTCCAAGCCCGGGATTTTTGCCGGCGCGCCGTGGTGTTCCCAGCCGACCAGCCCGCGCACGGCGTCTCCTTTCTTCATGCCGGTGCCTTCAAAGATCCAGTGGCCGGGTTTGGTGCAAATCCAATCTCCGCCTCCATTGAAAGGCACGATGCTGCGCGCGCCAATGATGTCGGCCTCGTTGCGGCGATCGCGCTGCCATTCCTTGGTGAACACACTCACCGCGTCGGCGATCTCCGTGTCGGTTAGTCCGCCGTAGATTCCCTTGCGGGTGAGCGTGCGCAGCGGGGTGCCGCGAGTGGAGGCGGAGAAGGGCGTGACGCCAAAGACGGAGTTGCCGCAGAGCCACAATGCGTGCGTGCCGCCGGCGATGGCCTTCTGCACGGCGTCATACTGGCGCGTATCCCAGTATTCGTCGTGCCCCACGCTGAGAAAGGTCTTGCATCGCGAAATCGGCGCGGACTTCAGACAGTCGCTGTTGGAACAGTACGTCACGTCGTAGCCGTGCTGCTCCATCCAGTAGGCCAGCGGAAATTCCCAGAGCAGAAACTCGCCCGAGCCCAAAGAGAGTGGGTGCTCGTAGATTTGAGAGTACTTGCCGTAAGGGCGGTCGAAACTGACGGCGACACCCCGGGCGTGCGCGCCGCGCGGGTCGGTGTAGAGCGAGTCATTCTCCGGCCACTTGTTGTAGGCCTGCCAGGTGTTGTCGCTGCACTGGAATAGAAAATCGGCCTTGCGCTCGTCGCGCACAATGAACACCACGTAGCTCTGCCAGTAGGGCTCTCCGGCGTGGTCGGGCACCGTGGTCAGCCGACCAAGATAGACGCCGCTCAGCCAGTCCGAGGGGATTTTAAGAGTGAGCGAAGCCTCCCACTGGCACTCGCGCAGGCGCAATTCGCCCGCCGCCGGCACGGGCTGTTTGATGCCCGGCAGTGGCCCCGCGGCAAACATCTGGCGCGCGCCGCGCCCGCCGTAATAACCCATGCGAAAGACCTCCACGGTAAAGCGCGTCGCCGGGTCGGTGCTCACCATGATGTCGAGCGACTCGCCGGCCCTCACGCTTTGGCGCGAACAGTAGCCTTCGATGGCGGGCGAGCGGTGGCCCGCCGGTTTGTCCAAGCGCACGCGCGTCAATTGCCAGTCCAGCGCGCCGGGCTTGGCGTTTTCAAGCGCGACTGCATTGGGACCCTTCGGTGGCGCTGCGGCGGCAGGGGAATGCGCAGCCAGAAGGCCGGCGCCCGCGGCAGCCGCCTTGGCGAAGTCGCGGCGGGAAAGTGGGGAGGGATTGGGAGTGCTCATGGTGGAGTGGAGCAATCTTAGTCGAAGCAAATGCCCGTGCAGCAAAAAAACTGGCCAACCCGACAGGTCGCCGCGATAGTCGGCCACCGATGAACAAGCTCATTCGCAACCACCGGGGCGAGCGGTTGGATCACGAATTTCATTTGGGCATCGGCAAGAGCTCAAAGACCGTGGTGGTGATTGGCCATGGAGTCACGGCGAACAAGGATCGCCCCTTCATCCAGACGTTGGCCGAGGGCCTTGCGCTGGCGGGCGTCTCGGTGCTGCGCTTTTCCTTCGCCGGCAACGGAGCCTCAGAGGGAAAGTTTGAGGAGTCGTGCATTTCCAAGGAAGTGCAGGAGCTTTCGCGTGTGGTGGACGCGCTGGACGGGCGCCCGGTGATTTACGCCGGACACAGCATGGGCGGCGCCGTCGGGGTGATCTTCGCTTCGCAGGACTCGCGCGTGAAAGGGCTGATTTCTCTGGCGGGCATGGTGCATACGCACGCATTTGCCGGGCGCGAGTTTAGCGGCATCAAACCCGGTGCGGGGTGCATGTGGGACAAGCCCCAATGCCCGCTCTCTGCGGCATTCCTGGCGGACATGGAGGAAATCGATTCGGTGCTGGATCGCGCCCCGCGCATCAAGGTGCCCTGGCTTCTGGTTCATGGCGTGGACGACGATGTCGTGCCCATCACTGATTCGCGCGAAATCGTCTCTCATGCGGGCGGGCCTGCGGAGCTCTTCGAGATTCCGCGCTGTGACCATGTTTTTGATCCCGTGACCGATGCGGACGCGCTGCCCGCCATGGTCACCAAAGTGAGCCAGTGGGTTTTGCCACTGGTCGAGTTTTAGCAATTGCACGTAGCAAAAAACGCGTTGACTTGCGGTGTCTGCCCGCACACATTGCCAGCGTGCTACCCAACCGGCAGGAGATGGTTTCCTCCCCTTCGCGTTTGGCTGCGTTTGCGCTGTTGGAATTGCTGATCGCCGGATTGGTGGTCGCCCTCATTGCGGCGTTGGTGCTTCCGGCGGTGAACCAATCCAAGAATCAGGTGCGCGCCAGCAAGTGCATCGACAACTCCCGACTCGTCGGTGCCGCGTTCAAGTCCTACTCCGACAATCACCGCGGCCAGTTCGTGCCTTTTAAGGAGCATCTTCCAGCGCCTGCAGACGCCATCGTCAAAACCGGCAACAGCGCTTTCACTTATTGGCCCGACTTGC
This sequence comes from Verrucomicrobiales bacterium, assembly GCA_005809105.1. Taxonomy (GTDB): domain Bacteria; phylum Verrucomicrobiota; class Verrucomicrobiia; order Limisphaerales; family UBA1100; genus SYLI01. Next base: position 44,339 of record SYLI01000048.1, read on the forward strand.
TGAAGGAATTTTCCGGGCACAGAGGCATCTGGCACTGCCCCGGCTGCCGCCTTTCGCACGACGCTGGCTCCTTTGGCATTGCCTACAACCAGTTGCTGGACACGGCGGCCAGTTCGGGCAAGCGCGTGCGTTGCGAGAGCGATCTTTCAAATCCCGGCCGCACGGTGGTCTTTGCCGATGCCGACCGCATCGCCAATCCCCAGGATCATCCCGACCAGTGGCGCCCGCTGGCCTCCACGGCGAACCATCCTGAAGCGCGGCTGCAATTTGAAATCCCCACCAGCGCCACATGGGAGAAGCCCGGCGTGCGGCGTGTGATGAACCGCCATCTGGGTCGTGCCACCGTGGTGTTTGCCGATCAGCACGTGGACGTGCTGCCCGTGAGTCGGCTGGGATTTCAGAAACTGGCCGACTCGTCGGCGCGCCTTTGGGACTCGGAGTAGCAGGCAAGTGCCCTGCGGCGATTTTCAACCATTCTCTCGCGGGCCCATCCTTAGTTTGCTTGAACATGATTCCCTCACCTCCGGTCATTATGGGTGTCATGGTACGACTCTCGTGCTGGATTCTGATGAGCTTCGCTGCCGCGCTCAACGCGGCACCGGCGCTCACTTTCGCTGCGATGGGCGATGTGCCCTACACTGATGCCGAGATGGTGACGCTTGAGCGGCAGCTCAAGGAACTGCCTGCCACCGCCCGGTGGGTGGTGCACGTGGGTGACATCAAGACGGGCATAGGACCCTGCGGCGCCCAACGATTTGCCCAGGTGGCCGGCATCCTGCGCGCCTCTCCCAAGCCGCTCTTCCTGCTGCCCGGCGACAATGAATGGAACGACTGCCCGCAGCCCGAGAAGGCATGGATGCTCTGGAAAGAGCACTTCGCCAAGATGGACACGCACTGGAAGTTGCCCTTCGCCGTACAGCGTCAGGCCGGGCGCGAGGAGAATGTCGCCTTCGTCCAGAATGGCGTGCTGGTGATGGGCATCACGATGGTGGGCGGGCGCGTGCATGACGCGGCGCAATGGCGGCACTTTCTTGACGATGGCTCGCGCTGGGTGGAGACCCAAATCGAGGCGCATCCCGATGTGCGGTGCATGGTGCTGCTGGCGCATGCCTTCCCCTCGGCGCAAAAGCACAAGGTGTTTGCCGGACGATTTGAAGCGGCCGCCCGCCAGTGCGCCAAACCCATCCTCTACATTCACGGCGACGGCCACGACTGGATCGAAGACCGCCCCTTCAAAGCCGCGCCGGCCGTGCTGCGAGTGCAGCTGACACAAGGAGGGCTGGAAGATCCCCTCTTGGTGACGGTGGACCCCGCAGCGAAGGAACCCTTTCAACTCCGCCGCCGAATGCTCCCTCCCCAATGATCCGTCGCGCTCTCATCTCTCCGCTCGCTTTGGCAATCTGTGCTGCTGCATGGGCCGCCACTGCCGCGCGTGCTGGCACGCCCGAAGCCATGTCGCTCATCAAAACGCGCTGTCTGGCCTGCCACAGCGAGGAGAAGAGCAAAGGAGGGCTGGCGCTCACCTCGCGCCAAGCGGCGCTGCGCGGCGGCGACGACGGGCCGGCCATCCGTCCGGGCAACGCGGCTGCCAGCAGGCTCATCCAGGTTATCCAGCCCGGATCTGAGCCGCACATGCCCCCAAAGGATCAACTCACCCCGCGCGCCATCCGTGACTTCGAAGATTGGATCAATGCGGGCGCCGTGTGGGACGCGTCGCTCTTGACCGAACGGGACGCGCCGCCCCCCGAGCAGTTGGGCACACTTCCACCGGGCTACGCGCCGGTGCTGGCGGTGGCATTGACTCCCGACGGGCGCAAGCTGGCGGTGGGCAGCGGGCAGCGCGTGGTAATTTATGACATCCTTGCCGAAACCAATCGTCACCGCGTCACACTCGAGGGGCACCGCGACGCAGTGCAGTCGCTGGCGTGGAGCACCAATGGCCAGCGGCTGGCTTCGGGCGGCTACCGCCACGTGATGTTGTGGGATGCGCAATCCAACGCCACCCAACAGTGGCCCACTCCCGCCGGCCGCGTCACGGCACTGGCCTTTGCGCCCGACGGCGGCACCCTCTTCGCGGGCGAATCGGCATCCGGCGGCGCAGGATGGATCCGCGCGTGGCGCGTGCAGGACGCCGCGCGGGTGGCCGAATGGTCGGCGCATGGCGACTCGATTTACAGTCTGGCGGTCAGTCGTGATGGCCAGCGGCTGGCCAGCGCCGGTGGCGACCGCCTTGCGAAAATCTGGCAGTGGCCTTCGCGTCGTCTTGAGGGATTGCTCGAGGGGCACGGTGGCGCCGTCTATGGCGTGGTCTTGAGCCGCGACGGCCTCAAAGCCGCGACGGCCGGCGCCGACAAACTCGTCATGCTCTGGGATGTCTCGACTCGGTTAAAACTCACGCAGATCACCAACACGGGCGGCGTGACCGCCCTGGGCTGGTCGGCCGACGACACGCTCCTCGCCACGGCCAGTGAGGATGGCGTGGCGCGCACGTTCACCAACTTCACCAGCCACAGCGGCGAGCAGTCCTCCGGCACCGCGACGGAGCGGCGGCTGGGCGGCGCAGGCGCGCTGCTCACCGTGAGCGTTTCGGCTGATGGCAAGAGGGTCGCCTCGGGCGCGCACGATGGAACTGTGTGGCTTTGGAACGAGGGCAAGCTGATCTCCAAATGGAAGCCATGAAGTCTTCTTGGGCCCTGCTCGCCCTGCTGCTGGCTTCGGCCTGCGCGACGCTTCCCGACGGGGCGCCGCCTGTGGAGGCTTTGCGCATTTCCCCCGGAGCCGTGGTGCTTGAGCCAGGGGGCATCCACCAGCTTCTCGTGGAGGGCGATGCCGGGGGTGCTCCGGCCGACCTCACCGATTGGGCGCGATTTGAGACGGCGCCTGCATCGGTGGCCGCCTGCGACGCTCAGGGCCGGCTGCGCGCCCTTTCTCCCGGCGAGGCCGTGGTCACCGTGATGTATGGGAGCCTGCGAGGGTCTGTCCGCGTCACGGTGCAGCCTCGTCCCGCAGGACAGCCGCTCAGCTTTCTCAAGGACGTGCTGCCGGTGTTAAACAAGGCCGGATGCAACGCCGGCGCGTGCCACGCCAAGGCCGAGGGGCAGAACGGGTTCAAGCTCTCCATCTTCACCTACGATCCGCAGTCGGACTTCCGCGAGATTGTCGAAGACGCGCGCGGCCGCCGCGTGTTCCCCGCGCTGCCGGAGGAGAGCCTCATCGTGCAGAAGCCCACGCTCGCCGTGCCGCACGAGGGAGGCCAGAGGTTCGAGGTGGGATCGGGATCGCACCGCACGCTCGTGCAGTGGATTCGCGAGGGCATGGTGTACCGCCGCCCGGACGAGCCGGAGTTGGAACGCATCACCGTGACGCCTGCGTCGCGGATCAGCCGCAAGGGCCGCACCCAGCGCCTGCGCGTGGAGGCGCATTATTCGGGCGGCATGACGCGCGACGTGACGCCGCTGGCCGACTTCATTTCCCAGGATGTCGAGCTGGCCACGGTGGACACCGCTGGCCGCGTGAGGGTGGGGGCGGCCACGGGAGAAGGGGTTGTCGTCGCTCGTTTCATGGGCCAGATGGCCGCGGCGCGATTCACGGTCGTGGCGGAAAATCCATTGCCGGCCGAACGCTACGCCGCGTTGCCGCGCAGTAATTTTCTGGATCCCCTCGCCATCGACGAATGGCGGCGGCTGGGCATCGCGCCCGCGGGGCCCTGCACCGACGCGGAATTTTTGCGCCGCGCGTCGCTGGATGTCACCGGGCGGCTGCCGACCGTGGCGGAGGCGCGCGCATTTCTTGATGATGCCGACCCTCAAAAGCGCGTGCGGCTCGTGGACCGGCTTCTCGACGAGCCGGCCTACGCAGACTTCTGGGCGTCCAAGTGGGCCGATTTGCTGCGGCCCAATCCCGACCGCGTCGGCGTGAAGAGCGTGTACGTGCTCGACCAGTGGTTGCGCGAGGCGTTCGGGCGCAACCTGCCGATGGACCAGTTCGCCCGCGCGATCCTCACGGCGCAGGGCAGCACCCATCGCGATGGCCCCACCGTGGTTTACCGCGACCGCCGTTCGCCTGCGGAGCTCACCACGATGTTCAGCCAGCTGTTCATGGGTGTGCGGCTGGAGTGCGCGCGCTGCCACAATCATCCGAACGAGAAGTGGACGCTGGGCGACTTCCACGGCATGGCCGCCAGTTTTGACGGCGTGCAACGCAAGGGCGATGGCATCTCGCCGCCCATCTCTGGTGGCACGGAGTTTTTCTTCTCTGGCAGCCGTTCTGCCGTGACCCATCCGGTGACGGGCGCGACTCTGGCGCCCAAGCCGCCCGACGGCCCGGCCCCCGTGCTCGCCGCGGGCGCCGATGCGCGTGCGGCGTTTACACAATGGCTGCTGGCGCGAGACAACCCTTTCTTCGCGCGCGCCATGGTGAACCGCGTGTGGGGCGAACTCTTCGGCCGCGGGCTGGTGGAGCCGGTGGATGACTTCCGCACTTCCAACCCGCCGGTGCATGCGCCCTTGCTCGACGCGCTGGCGCGGCACTTCGCCGATCAGGGGTTCGACCAGAAGAAGCTGCTGCGCGTCATTCTTGCGTCTCGCCTCTACCAGCTTGGCTCGGTGCCAGGTGTCGGAGGTGGCCCCGTCGCCGAAGGCAAATGGTTTGCGCGCAGCCTGCGCCGCCAACTTGTTGCCGAAGTGCTACTCGATGCCGTGGGAGATCTCACGGGTGTGCCGGATGATTTTGCCGCCCTGCCGGCCGGCGCCCGCGCGATGGAGACGTGGAGCTACAAGATTGATTCGGATTTCCTCGACGCCTTTGGCCGGCCCAATTCCAGCAGTGACCCACCGTGCGAGCGCAACGGCCGCGGCACCGTGGTGCAGTCGCTGCACCTCATGCATGCCGATCGGCTCAACGCCCGCATCGGCCACGAACGCGGCCGCGCCCGCCAGCTCGCCGAGAGCAACCGCCCCCCCGTGGAAGTGGTCGAGGAACTCTATCTGGCGGCGTACAGCCGGCGACCCTCGACGGAAGAACTCAAGGCCGCAGAGGCGCACTTCGCCAAGCATGCCGCGCGCAAGCGCGAGGCCGTGGAAGACCTGGTGTGGGCGCTGGTCAACTCGGCGGAGTTCATCCTCAATCACTAGGGTCTGTGGCCTGCAGCCGCTGCAGCAGCGCTGCGTAGGCGCCGCGCCAGTCAAATCCCGACGGACCCTCGCAATGCCAGCCGATCTGCTGCACGTGGTCGGCCGCCCACTCGGCGCAACGCTCACCCCAGCCTGCGGAGGCGACCGACACCAGCCCATCGTTGGCGCCCTCGCGTTCCCGCACCAAGTCATGGCACAGCCGCAGGGGCAACAGCGTGTGGTCGCGCGCGGCGTCGCCCGCGATGGAAAAATAGCGCACCCCGGCGGCGTCCGGCGTGGCGAGGTTGAACGCGGCACACGGCTGCGTGCACAGATCCAGAAACGCCTGCTGGTCCACCGGCGAGAGCTCCAGGAGCCGGAAGACGCCGGTTCTCCTCGCCTGAGCCACCGCCCAGTCGGCGACGGGCGAGCCGCGGTGCGGCGTGCCGATGGTGGTGAGGCTCAAGACCCGCGTCGCCATGTCCAGATGGGTAATCATGTGCCGCGCATCGAGCCCGCCCATGCTGTGCGCGATGAGATGCACAGGGCGAGTCCCCACGGCCCGTCCAAGTTGTTCCATTAACACATTTGCGCGGCGCGCCACCGACGCCAGTCCGGGCACCTCCACTAGGTGCACCTCGTTGCCGGAGGCGCGCAGCCAGCCGGGAATCTGGTTGAAATAATCCACCCAACGCAGGCGCTGCACAAACACCTGGGTGAGTCCGAGCATGCCGTGGACCAGCACGAGCGGTGCCTGAAGTCGCGGTGCCTGCATGGCGCGAACCGTACCGCCGGGGCACCGGGCGCGGCAAGTACAGGCAACTAGTGAATGCCTTCTTGGGGCGCGGCGTCGGAGGTCGCAGCATTATTCAAGGATGATTCCGACATTGAAACACCATTTCGGCGGGCCATCGCGGCGCGACTTCCTGCAGCTGGGACTGGGCGGAGGGCTGGGTTTGGGGTTCGCCGACATGCTGCGGCTGCGCGCGGCGGAGGCTTCTGCGGGCACGCGCGCAACGGCAACCAATTGCATCCTCCTTTGGCTGGATGGCGGGCCCTCCCATTACGAGACGTTTGATCCCAAGCCCGACGCCCCCAAGGAAATCCGCGGCGAGTTTGGCGCGGTCAAGACGGCCGTGCCGGGCATTCAGTTTTGCGAGAAGGTGCCGAAGCTGGCGGGCGTGGCGGACAAGCTGTCCATCGTGCGTTCCATCTGGCACAAGGATCCCAATCACGGCGGGGGCAATCATTACATGATGACGGGCCGGCCCACGCCCGTGCCGGTCAACTGCGGCGCCTTTGTCACTTTCCATCCGTCGTTGGGCTCGATGGTTTCGCACGCAAGGGGCACACGGCAGGGTCTGCCGGCCTACGCGTCCATTGGTGCGATGAGCCGCTCGGGCGGCCCGAATTTTCTGGGCGCACAGCACGCGCCCTTTGTCATCGAGGGCGATCCCAATGCGGCGGGGTTCAAGGTGCGCGACGTGGTGCTTCCCCGGGGCATCAGCGAAGCGCGCGCGGAGGATCGCCGGACGTTGCGCAGCCAGGTGGATCGGCTTCAGCGCATCGCCGACCATGTGGCGAGGGATCCGGCCGTGAGCTTCGACCAGTTCAACGCACAAGGGGTGGATCTGGTGACGTCGGCTCCGGCGCAGGCGGCCTTTGACCTCGCTCGTGAGGACGCGAAGGTGCGCGATGCGTACGGCCGCACCGACCTTGGCCAGCGGCTGCTGCTGGCGCGCCGGCTGGTGGAGGTGGGCGTGTCCTTCGTCACGGTGTACTACGGCGGCTGGGACCATCACACCGACATTTTCAAAACGCTCGGCGGGCCCTTCATGCAGAAATTCGATCAGGGGCTGGCGGCGCTCATCGGCGACCTTGACGCGCGCGGCATGCTCGACCGCACGCTGGTGGTTTGCCTGGGTGAATTTGGCCGCACGCCCAAGGTGAACAAGGGCGGCGGGCGCGACCACTGGCCCGGTGCGATGTCGGTGCTCATGGCGGGCGCGGGCGTTCCGCGCGGTCGTGTCATCGGCGCCACCGACGCCAAGGGGTATTACGCGGCGCAGGATGTGTACTCGCCGGAGGACTTTGCCGCGTCGGTCTACCTCAAGCTGGGCATCGACCCTGCGCAGGTGCTGCACACCAGCACGGGTCGGCCGGTGCAATTGGTGGACGGCGGTCGGCGCATCAAAGAACTCTTCGCCTGATGCACCGCGCCGTGATGGTGGCTGCGGTGGTGATGCTCCACGCGGCTCTGGGCGCGCCGCCGGTGGTGCAGTCCCTCTTCCCCATCGGCGGCCAGCGCGGCACGGAAGTGGTCGCGCAGGTCTCAGGCACCCTCGATCCCTGGCCCCTCGCGGCGTGGGCCGATCATCCGGGAATCCGCATTTCTCCCGACCCAATGAAGAAGGGCTTTTACAAGATTGGGCTGGCGCCGGACACGCCGCCGGGCCCCCATCTGCTGCGCTTTCACAATGCCCACGGGGCCTCATCGCCGCGCGTCTTTCTGGTGGGCACGGCTCCCGACTTGCCGGAAGTGGAGCCCAATGATGCGTTTGGCGCGGCGCAATCCGTCACCAATCTGCCCGTCGTCATCCATGGAAAGCTGGAGAAGAATGGCGACGTGGACTCGTACAAGATTGGGTTGAAGGCGGGGCAAACCTTGGTTGCGGCCGTGGACGCCTTCACCGCGGGTTCGCCGATGGACGCGCTGCTCACCCTTCGCGACGAACGCGGCTCGCGCGTTGCGTTTAATCACGACGCGCACTCGCTGGATCCGCGCCTCATCTGGCCGTGCCGCCGCGAGGGGGTGTATCTGCTGCAGATTGCGGCCTTCGCCCATCCGGCCAGCAGCAGTGTGGGTTTTTCCGGCGGCGCGGCGCATGTGTATCGCCTCACTGTCACCCAAGGCCCGTACGTGTCGCACGCGCTACCCATGGGAGTGACGCGCGGCCAGCCTGCGAAGGTGGAGTTGCGAGGATGGAATCTGGCACCCGCGACCTTCCTCGATGTGGCACCGACAGGTGGCGACGAGGTGCTGCTAGGGAGCGCGGCCGTGAACGCGCCCCTGCGCCTGCCCGCACGCGCGGGTGCCCACGGCGTGGAGACCGAGCCCAACGACGCCGCGTTGCCTGCGCAGGCTTTTACGCCGCCGGGGTCGGTGACCGGTTGCATCAGCCACGACGGCGACGTGGATCGCGTGGCCTTCCGGGCGGTGCGCGGGCAGGGGCTGTTTCTGGATCTGCGATCGGGCCGCGAGGGATTCCTGCTCGACGGCAGGCTCGCCATCGAGGATGGCAATGGAACGGTTCTGGCCAGCGACGACGACAGCGGCGGGCGCAAGGATCCGCAGCTCAATTGGACGGCTCCCGCGGATGGCGTGTACTTTGCGGTGGTCACCGATTTGTTTAATCATGGCGGGCCAGAGCACGTGTACCGGCTGGGAATCGCGGGGCCTGAGCCGGATTTTTCAGCCACGGTCGCCGCGCCCAATTATGTCGTCGAACCGGGCAGGACAAATGACGTGAAAGTCACCGTCCGGATGTCCGGCGGATTTGGCGGCAAACTTTGGCTGGCCGCGGCGGGATTGCCAGCGGGGGTCAGCGCACTGCCCGTGGACATTTCCAAGGCGGGGGAAGCCACCCTCAAACTGGTGGCGGCTGTGGGGGCCGCGCCCGCCAGCGGAGAATGGCGCATGGAACTGCGGCAGGCCGAGGGCAACCAGACGCGGCGAGCGACGTGCGAACTCACGAGCTCAAGCGTGGACAACGGCGTGCCGCAGGGGTTTCCCGACCTCGTCATCCGACAGACCGACCGGCTTTGGATTTCGCTCACGCCTCCCGCTCCTGCGCCCACGGCTCCACCGGCAAAGACGCCCTGAGGGTGCGTGGGCCGCAAGGGCGGTTCGTCGTTCGGCTGTTGCTCAAAAGGGGCCAACTCGGATAGCCTACAGGGGCAATCCCAAGGCACGTCATGAGAATCCTCATCTTCCTCCTGCTGGCTTCGAAGTCGTGGCTGCTGCCTGCCGCCCCTCCCAACCTGGTCTTTCTCCTCGCCGACGACATGCGCGCGGACACCATCGCCGCGCTGGGCAACCGGCACATCCGCACGCCTCATCTGGACCGGCTGGTGCGTGAGGGCACGGCGTTTGGGCGCGCGTACATCATGGGAAGCATGCAGGGCGCGGTGTGTGTTCCATCGCGGGCGATGATGATGAGCGGCCGGCCGCTCTTTAGCGTCTCCTCAGCGCTCAAGGACACGGTGACATGGCCCATGACGCTGCGGGGGGGCGGCTACGAAACGTTTGGATGCGGCAAGTGGCACAACGGTGCGGCATCGTTCGCGGCGACCTTTCCCAATGGCCGGAGCGTGTTTCTGGGCGGCATGGCCGACCCTTTCAAGTTGCCCGTGCAGGACGTGGGGCCCGGCGGCAAGATGGTGAACCCTCGCACAAACGAGGCGCATTCAAGCGTGCTCTTCGCGGGCCAGGCGGCGGCGTTCCTGAGGGAGCAAAAGGGGGCTTCCAAGCCCTTTGCGCTCTACGTTGCCTTCACCGCACCTCATGATCCACGGCGGGCGCCGGCGGAGTTTCATGCGCAGTCCAACGCCGCCAAGCCGCCGCTGCCCGGCAACTTCCTGCCGGAGCATCCGTTTAACAACGGCGAGATGACCGTACGTGACGAGCAACTGCTGCCCTGGCCGCGCACCGCGGAGGCCGTGCGCCAGGAACTGGCCGACTACTACGCCGTCATCACGCATCTGGATTCGCAGATTGGCGTGGTGCTCGACGCGTTGCAGGCCACCGGGCGGGCAGGGGAGACCGTCGTCATCTTTGCCGCGGACAACGGGCTGGCACTGGGCAGCCACGGCCTCATGGGCAAACAAAATCTCTACGAGCATTCAATGCGCGTGCCGCTCATCATCGGCGGGCCTGGCCTTCCAAAGGGGCGCACCACCGACGCCCTGTGCTACCTCTTCGATCTCTTCCCAACCCTGTGTGAGCTGGCGCAAGTGCGCGTGCCCGCCTCGGTGCAGGGCCGCAGCCTTCTCCCCGTTCTCAAGGAGGGGAAGGCCGTGTTCCGGGAATCCATTTTCACCGCCTACAGCGCCGAACAGCGCGCTCTTACCGGGGATCGCTACAAGCTCATCCGCTACACGCACATCAACAAGTCCCAGCTCTTCGACCTCAAGTCCGATCCACAGGAGACCCGCGATCTGGCGGCCGAGCCTGCGCATCAGGCGCGGCTGGCCGCGATGATGCAGGGGCTTGGCGAGGCGCAGAAGCGTTACGCAGATGCACGTCCCCTCTCGACCGACACGCCCGCACCCTTGCGCGTTCCGCTTCAAAAACCGCCGCGCGGCAAGGGCGGGGACTAGGGCGCTTGCCGGGCGCCGGTTGTGCCGGTAACGTGGCCGCGCAACTAGATGAGCATGACGGGCAAGAGAGGCGTCGCCCTGCGCCTCGAGGGGGTTAGCAAGACTTTCGGCACGCACACGGCCGTCAGATGCCTTTCGCTGGAGGTGCCCGCCGGGGCGATCTACGGGTTTATCGGCCCCAACGGCTCGGGCAAGACCACCACGCTTCGCATGATCCTGCACATTGTGCTGCCGGATGCGGGAGTGGTGGAAGTGCTGGGCGCTCGCGGCACCCGCTCGGCCAACGATCGCCTCGGCTACCTGCCCGAGGAGCGCGGGCTCTACCGCAAGATGAGCGTGCGCCGCGTGCTGGCCTATCAGGCGGCACTTAAAGGGATGGGCTGCGCGGCGGCGCGCGAATCCATCGACCACTGGCTGGGGCGGATGGGACTGGCGGCGTGGGCCGATCACAAGGTCGAGGCTCTTTCTAAAGGCATGGCGCAGAAAATCCAGTTCATCGCTGCGGTGGTGGCCAAGCCGGAGCTGCTGATTCTCGACGAGCCCTTCTCGGGGCTCGATCCGGTGAACCTGGACGTGCTGCGCGAAGCCATACTGGATTTGGCCCGCCAGGGCACCACCATCCTCTTCTCCACGCATGACATGGCGATGGCCGAGCAGATGTGCGACTTCATCTTCATGATCCACAAGGGCCGCAAGGTGCTCGACGGCACGCTTACTGCCATCCAGTCACAGCACGGCGCCGATCGCGTGCGGGTGCGCGTGGAGGGCGGTGCGGCGGCGCTGCACGGGCTGGAGGGCGCGCAGGTCATCCGCGACCTTGGACAGATGCAGGAGCTTCACTGCGCGGGGGATCCGCAGGAGTTGCTGCGGGCGCTGGTTGCGCGCGCGCGCGTGCATCAGTTTGAAATCTCCAAGCCCTCGCTCCACGACATTTTTGTCAGCATCGCGAGGCCCGACTCGGCGGAGGGCGGCCATGCGTAAGGTCTGGTGTGTCGCGGCCACGGAGTATCAAACGGCCGTGCGCAGCAAGGCGTTCATCATGGGTTTGCTCGCGCTGCCGCTCATGATCGGGCTGAGCATCGGCCTGCAGGCCCTCGCCAAGCGGCAGACGGATCTGAACGACCGCCGGTTTGTCGTGGTGGATCGCACCGGCGTGCTCTATCCGCGCATTGAGGCGCGCGCGCAGCAGCGGAACGAATTCCTGAAGCAGATGGGCACCAATGGCTCGCCGCGACCTGCGTTCGTGCCCGAGGCGTACGCGCCCGTGGACGATGCCCGGGCCGAGGCCATCCTGTCCGATCGCATCCGGAAGAAGCAGATCGCCGCCTTCCTCATCATCGGGCGCGACGTGGTGGAGCCCAAGGCGGGTGCCGACGCCGCGCTGGCCTACCACGCGCAGGCGCAGACCTTCAATGAACTGCCCGACTGGCTGGGGCAGGTGTTAAATGAGGAGATTCACCGGTTGCGGTACGTGCAGGCGGGCGTTGATCCGGCCCTGTTACAGCGGCTGGGCCAGCAGGTGCCGGTGCGGCGGCTGGGATTGGCGACGGTCGATCCGACCGGGCGGTTGATCCCGGCCAAGGAGGAGAGCCGCGCCGCGGCACTGGTGCTGCCGATGGGCGCGATGCTGCTGCTCTACATGCTCATCATGTCCGCCGCGCCGGCGCTGCTCAACACGGTGCTCGAGGAGAAGATGCAGAAGATTTCCGAGGTGCTCATCGCAACGGTGTCGCCCTTCCGGTTGATGCTGGGAAAGCTGCTAGGTTGCGTGATGGTGTCGATGTCGCTGGGGGTCCTGTATCTGGGGGCGGCCCTCTACATGCTCTCGCGCCACGACATGCTCGACAGGGTGCCGCCGCATTTCTTTGCGTGGTTCCTGCTTTTCCAGGTTCTGGGGCTGCTCATGTACGGCTCGGTGTTCTCGGCCATCGGCGCCTCGTGCAACGAACTCAAGGATGCACAGAACCTGATGCTGCCGGTGATGCTCCTCATCATGATTCCCTTCTTCGTCTGGTTGCCCATCGCCGAGTCGCCCAACAGCCCGTTCGCCCGGTGGATTTCGCTGTTCCCCCCCGCCACGCCCTCGCTGATGATGCTGCGCATCGCCATTGCGCCGGGGCCACCGCTGTGGGAAATCCTGCTCGGCTTGGCGCTGACGCTGGCCTTCACGCTCTGCTGCGTCTGGGCAGGGGGCAAGGTTTTCCGCATCGGCATCCTTTCCCAGGGGCAATCACCCACCCTCGGCCGCTTGCTGCGCTGGATCGCCGCGAAGTGACGGGGCGCCGGGCAAGTTCGCCCTTGTTTCAGCATGGGGCCCGACTATAGTAGGCTGGCCTGCATGTCACTCCCCTTGTGGGGAACCGTTGCTGGCCATCGCCCAAGCTGTGTTTTTTTACCCCATGAACCTCTCCATGTTTGCCCGAATCGTTCTGATCTGCTGCGTCGCCTGCTGGGGACTGGCCTGCGACTCCAAGCCCGCCCCGCAAACGGGTGGCACCACGCCGCCACCCCGGCTGCCGGTTGCTGCTGCTGCCAACGGCACGGCACCAAAGGACCCCAACAAGACGGCGGCCCCAACCGGAGCCACCAATGCGGCCGCAACCGCGCCGCCGCAGGTTGCCGAACCGGCATTCAGACTGATGCCCGGCCAGCGAACCAGTTTTCCAGCCGTTGCCCGTCATCTGGATGCGGGAGGATCCTTCTATCTCTATGTCAGCCCCGATCAGGTGCTGGGCTGGGTTGACCGCGGCTTCGATGCCTTGGGCCGCGTGTTTAAGGAGAAGCCCTTTGACCTGAGCGACGACAACGCGGCAACGGGCCAGTTGGTGTTGCGCATCGTGCGCGCGGCCTTCGTTCAAAGCGGCCTGCGCGACATCGACGGGCTGGGCGCCAGCACCGTGGATCTGGGCGGTGGCCTTACCCGCAATGTGCAGATGCTGCACCGGCAAGCCGGCCCCAACGCCGGCCTTCTCTGGAACCTCTTTGGCACCCAGCCTCACGAGCTGGGCGCATTAAACCTCATGCCCGGCGAGACGGCATGGGCGGTGCATGGCGATCTGGATCTGGCCAAGGCCGTCGCAGGGGTTCGCGCATTCGTGGCAGCGCAGGCGCCGCCATCGGCCGCAAAAGTGGTGGACGAATTCTGGGCGAAGGCCAACCAGCAGGTCGGCATCGACAAGCTGCTCGCCAGCTACGGTGGCGAGTTGGGCGTTTACTTTACCCTGGACTCGAATCGAACGATCGAACTGGATTCAGGTCTCATCGGGCCGCTGATGTCGCCCGTGCCACTGCCTCCGTTGGAGGTTCCGCCTGTGGAACTAAGGTCCAAGCTGGAACCGGACTTGCCCCAGGGGGCACCGCCCAAGCAGGCGCCGCCGGCCAAGTCCGTGCCGCAGGCCCAGCCCGCTCCGGGAATCTCCGAACCCGTCCGCAGCGTGCGTGCGCCCGGTGGTGCGGACGCGAAGAAAATCCGCATCCCCGAGCCGGGCCTCGTCATCACGCTCAAGGTCCGCGACAACGCGCTCATGGAGTTTATCACCGCGCAAGTGGCCTCGCTCAAGGTGCCCGTGAAGGAAGTCACCGTGGAGGGTGTAAAACTCTCGGTTCACTCCGTGCCCGCCGAAGGCCTCCCTCTGCCGCTGAGCCCCACGCTCTATCAATCCCAGGGTTACCTCGTGCTGGCCAGCACGGAGGCGCTCGCGCGCAAGGTTCTGGCCGTCCAGCAGGGCAAGGACAAAGGGCTGCGTGGCACGGCCGAATTCCAGCGACTCACTCGCGGGCTGGAACTGCGCGGCAACCAGTTTAGTTTCTTAAGCCAGCGCTTCGGCGACGAGTACGCCCGCCTGGTGCGGGCGGGCATGGAGGGCACCGAAGACCTGCCACCTTTCATGCGCGAGTGGCTGGTCAAGTTCATGACCCTGGGGATGGACAGTACTGTGGGCGTGATGCAGGCCACTCCCGAAGGTTGGTTTGCCGCCACCCACACCACCGGCATGCGGCAGGAAAGCGCGTTGCTTGCCGCAGGCGCGGTTTTGCCCGCCGCCGTCATGGCCGGGCTGCTGCTGCCTGCGCTCTCCAGCGCGCGCGAGGCGGCGGTGCGCACGCAGAGCCTCAATCAGGCCAAGCAACTGGGCGTCGCCCTCATCCAGGTTGCCTTTGACAATGGCAACAAGGTGCCGGTGGCCAAAGAGTGGTGCGATGTCCTTCTTAAACCACTGGGCAATGAGGGGGCGTTTCATTCCCCCCGGTTTGGGGGCCGAGCCACCACGCAGGGCAAAGGCTCAGACTATGCGCTCAATGCCGCGCTGGGCGGTGCCGACATCAATAAGGTGGACGTGCACACCGTGCTGCTCTTTGAATGCTCACTGGGCTGGAATGGCGCGGGCGGACTCAAGGAGGCGCGGGAGCACATGACAAACATGGGCGTGGGACAGATCGCCGTGGTGTTTGTCGATGGCAGCGCGAGGGCCTGCAGGGTGGACGAACTGGATTTGCTGCGATGGAAACCCTGAAAAAACTGAACCGGAGGACTTCAACATGAACATGATCGGCTTTGGATTCATCGAGATGTTGCTGATGGCGTTGTTGCTGGCACCGCCCATCAAGGCACCGCTGCCCCCGCCGGATGCCGCCGCGCCCATCCCAAAGCTGGAGCTCAAGCGCTCGGCCGAGCGCACGGCGTTCTATGACACCGTCAAGTACCTGGACTTGGGCGGGCAGTTCCTGCTCTACCTCAGCGCCGAGCAGGCGCTGGCGGACATGGCCCTCATCCTCAAGCGCGCCGAGGAAGTGGTGCAGGCGCTCACGAAGGAAAACGGCGAGGCCGACGCCCGCGAGGCCCGCATGGTGCTCAAGCTCGTCCAGGCGGGCCTCAAGGAGAGCGGCGTGAGCCAGATCAGCGGATTGGGCGCCAGCAGCATCGCCACCCAGCGCGGCTTCCACCGGAGCGCGGCGATGTTGCACCGCTACCCCGACAACAAGGAGCCGGGCATCCTTTGGACGGGGCTCGGACAAAAGCCCCACGCCCAGACGGGCCTGCAACTGCTTCCCGCCAGCACGGTGCTGGCGCTTCATGGCGATGTGGACGCCCAGGGCGCCATGGTGTGGCTCAAGAAATTCATCGCCGTCCATGCGCCGGCGGAGGTGGCGCGGGAATTCGCACAGGCGCTGGTCGAGATCAACCGCGAGGTCAACCTCGACAACCTGCTGGCCGGGTACGCCGGCGAAGTGGGGCTGCTCGTCACGCTGGATGAAAAGCGCCGCTTCAACATGCCCCTCCCCCACGGTGGCGCGGCCCTGGAGCTGCCCGTGCCGGGAATGGCCCTGGTGTTAAAAACCAAGGGGCCGGCTTTTCCCGACCTGCTCAAGAAGGCACTGGATGGGCTGCCTTTGCAGGCCGCAGAACCGGAGGAGGCCGAGGGCGTCAAGCTCAACAGCTACAAGGTGCCCGGCGAGCTTCCGCTGGACATCCGGCCCACCTGGTTTGTTTCCGGGGATTACCTGATCCTCTGCAGCAGCCCGGCTTTGGCGAAGGAAATCCTCGCCGTGCAGAAGGGCCGCAACAAGGGGCTCTCGGGCACGGCGGAGTTCCAGCGGCTGGCCAAGGGATTGGAACTGGAGGGCAACCACCTGCACTTCGTGAGCGTGCGGCTGGCCCAGACGTATCTCGACGTGGGCCAGTCCATCTTGGAACGCGCCATGAAGGAGGAAGAGCTGCCCGGTCCGCTGGGTCTGGCGCTGAAGGGACTGCTCGGCGAAGGCCGCAATCACCTTGCGGGCTATCTCGGGGTGTTGCGCGTGCAGGCCGACGGGTTGCTCTACACCTCGCACACCTCCCGCAGTGTCGCGCCCGCCGGCGCCGGGACGGGAGGGGGCGCCCACAACGCCGTGGCCTTGCTGGCGCCGGCGTTGTTGAAGGCTCGTGCGGCGGCCCGCACCTCGCAGGACATGAATCAACTCAAGCAACTCTTGATTGCCGCGCACATCGCCGCGGCTGACGACGGCGACCGGCTGCCCGACGCGGCCCGTTGGTGTGAGGCCTTGGGCAAGCACCTGCCCGATGCGGGCGCATTCGAGCCGGCACAGGAATCGCAGTCCATCCCCGGGAAGAAGCGCGTTGGCTTTGCGATGAACGCGACACTGAGCGGGCTTAAACTGCGCGCCATCAACCACCCTTCCGAGACGGTGCTCTTCTTCGAGAGTGACCCCGGCTGGAGCGGCAAGGGGGGCCGGGACGACATGAAGCTCTCTTCCGATGGCGCCTGCCTCGTGGGCATGGTGGACGGCAGCGTGCGGCGCGTCTCAAAGGCCCAACGGGCGGCACTGCGCTGGGAACCGTGAAGCCTGGCGAAGAAAGCCCGCGCCCTTCCAAGG
This sequence comes from Verrucomicrobiales bacterium, assembly GCA_005809105.1. Classification (GTDB taxonomy): domain Bacteria; phylum Verrucomicrobiota; class Verrucomicrobiia; order Limisphaerales; family UBA1100; genus SYLI01. The sequence goes on from SYLI01000048.1 coordinate 61,201, forward strand.
GCCTGCGCACCGCGCCCGGCTTGTCGCGCCGGCAATTCGCAAAGGCGACATCGGCTTTGGCGGCCGTCGCGATGGCCGATCCATGGCCGTGGACATCGCCCCGTGCGGACGCCGCGGTGCCAGCCGCTGCCGTGAAACCATCCCCGGATCCCGTGGCGTTTCCCCATCGCCTCCTCACACCGGCCGCACAATTTCGCGACGTGTCCCGGGGCAATCCCCGCCCGCATTCGCTCAAGGGCGACGCCCTGGTTCAGGCGCGCCTCACCCCGCAGACGTGGCGGATGGAAGTGGTGGCCGACCGGGCGGTGGACGCGGTGGTGAAGGTGACGCCGGATCCCGGCCGGGAATTGACGCTGGGCGGGGGCACGGCGCTGGATTTGCCGGCGTTGCTCGAGCTGGGGAAGAAGCATGAGGTGCGGCTTCTCAAGGCGATGCAGTGCCTCAACATCCCGGCGCCGCTGGGTCAGGGTTTGTGGGAGGGCGTGCCGTTGCGCGAGGTGCTGCGGCTCTGCGGCCCGCTGCGCAACGTGCGGCGCGTGTACTACTGGGGCTTTCACAATCAGGATCCCAAGCAGGTGTTTCGTTCGTCCTTGAGTTTCACGCAGGCGATGGAAACGGCGCCGGGAGAGATGCCGCCCTTTCTTGCCTACCGGCTCAACGGCGAGCCCATCTCGCTCATTCGTGGCGGCCCCGTCCGGATGATCATCCCGTGGGCGCATGGGTTCAAATCGATCAAGTGGCTCCAGCGCATCACGCTCACCAACGACCATCGCGCCAACGACACGTACGCCGAACAGAACAACGATCCCGAATCGCATCTCAAAACCGCGGCGTACCTGGACGATCTCCCGGCGAAGATTCCGGAAGGCAATCCCGTGCACCTCTTAGGCCAGGTCATCTCAGGCTTGTCCGGAGTGAAACGCGTCGAGTATTCGCTGGCGAGAGAGGCCGATGACGTCCGCGAGCTGCGCTGGAGCGAGTGCCAGCTTGAGGAGCCACCCGCCGACTGGACGGCGGTGTTGCCCGCGGGAGTTTCGCCAAGGCAGGTTCTCGGATTTAATCCCCAGACGGGAGGGCCGCTCTCCTGGCCGCTGCGCTACAGCATGATTTCGTGGATGGCCACGCTCAAGGGATTGGCCAGGGGAAAATACACGGCGCGAGCGCGAGCGGTGGATCTCAATGGCTTTGCCCAGCCCGAGCCGCGGCCCCATCCCACCAGCGGGCGCAACGCGCCCGACGCGCGCGAGTTTGAGGTGGTGTAGTTTGCCGACTTTGGGCAACGCCCACGCCAAGCTTGGCGAGAGCCTTGCCGACTTTGGCCAAGACCTTGCCGACCGTTGCCGGGGCATTTGCCGACCCTGGCCAACGCCTTGTCTGTCGTGGCTAAGAGTCTGGCGACCTCGGCCAACACTTCGCCAACCTCGGCTGTGCCTTTGCGCCATTCGTGTCCCTTGAAGTTCAAATCAACCGCACCGTCCGGGCTTGAAAAATAGTTGCAGAAAGTTTTTCCCAATCTCATTTCCACGTGTAATTCATTATGCAGGCCTCTCAGACCCGGTGAATGCTGGGTCTTCCGGAGGGGAATCGTCCCAAGAACCGCCTGCAGGATAACGATAAGAAAAGGAGATTTATGTCAAACGCCTATGTGGTGTCCAAGGGGGAGATGATCAGCCTCGGTTGGGCAGACGCAGCGAAGGACGTGGTTTTCGGAGGTGTCTCATGGTCCGGCCATTATACAGCTCTCACTGCTTGTCACGACTCGGACACGCGCATCCTCCAACTGGAAAACCAGTTGGCAGGGGAGCGTGCCACCCGGGATGCCAATCGTGCAAGACTCGGTGAAAGCAACCGCAAGGTGTATCTTGGTCTGCTCGGTCATGAGAACTTTGGGGATGATTGTTCTCTGTTGCCTCGATGGGGTTATACCCGTCGCAGTGATCAGGACAGCGGTCTGACCCGGGGCACCAACGAACCGCCTCTGAGCGGAGTCCAAAACTAGACAGACCGGGCGGCCTGGCTGCGGGGTCGCACTGAACCGGAAACGTGGCGCAAGCACCCCTGTCGCTTCGGGTGGCAGGGGTGCTTTTGTTGGCTCTGCGCCGGCGCTCATTCTTCGCCCCCGCCAGCGGCCTGCGCCATGGTGGCCGCGCGCAAGCACCTCGAAGGCAACACGCGGTATCTTGGACTGAAGTCAGTCCGGGTGTTGACATGGTGGACTAATGGGACTAACACCGAGGCAATGAAAACTGTGAATGTGCATAAGGCGAAAACCAACTTGTCGAGCCTGCTGGCCCAGTTGGAAGCGGACAGCGAAACCATCGTCATTTGCCGCAACGGAGAGCCGGTCGCCGACCTTGTGCCGCACCAGCGCGCGAGCCGGATTAAAACGCATCCAGTTCTTGGCAAAATAAAAATCGGATACGACCCGGTTGAACCGCTTGCTGCCGAGGAATGGCCGGAGGCGGCGCGATGATTCTGGACACCTGTGCCCTCCTCTGGCTCGCCAGCGGCGACAAAAAACTAAGCCGGGCCGCCCTCAAGAAAATAAACCAAGCCGCGGTGGTTTATGTTTCCGCCATCAGCGGTTTTGAAATCGCGATCAAGGTGGCCAAGGGCAAGCTGAAGCTTCCGCACCCGCCGCAAGGGTGGTTTGAAAAAGTGGTCGAGCATCATGGGTTGGCGGTGCTGCCGCTTGATTTGGAAGTCTGCATTACCGCCGCCCAACTTCCGTCGAACCACGACGACCCTTGCGACCGATTCATCATCGCTGCCGCCAAACTGGAGGACTTGACCGTGGTGACAACCGACGAGCGGTTCGAGAAATACGGCGTGAGGGTGATGTGCTGAAGCTTCCGTGCCGAGGCGCCAGCGGCCTGGGCAGCGACGGCAAAGCCTGGCGCACCGTCACCGTGTCTCCAGCAACGGCAGGCAATGTTTCAGGCTTTCATTGAACGTGCGCCAGCACCAACCCTTTCAGGGTTGAAAACATTTTGGGGAACACAACCCCATGCTGATGGATTTGAACCCCGTTTGGATTCGCGGACGGAGGCGCATAAGGCCAGAGGCAAAATAAAACACCCGCGAAGCGCTTGTGCTTCGCGGGCGTGACGAATCCCAACTCAGTTCTTCGCCCCCGCCAGCACTTCCTCGAAATCCACGATCTCCTTGATCTGCACCAGGAACCAGCGGTCGATCTGGGTCAGGCCGAAGATTTCCTCAATCGTGAATCCAGCCCGCAGCGCGTGACGAATAAAAAAAATGCGTTCGGCGTTGGGGACGGAGAGTTTGCGGCTGATGACGTCGCGCGGGAGGATGTCGCGGTCGCCATAGACTTCTGTGCCGATGCGCCACGGTTTGCCGTCGCCGCCCAGGCCGCTGCGGCCGATCTCCAGCGAGCGCAGGCATTTTTGGAGGCTTTCCTTGAACGTGCGCCCGATGGCCATCGCTTCGCCCACGCTTTTCATCTGCGTGGTGA
>SYLI01000049.1 GCA_005809105.1 Verrucomicrobiales bacterium
CCTCTTCTCCGAGGGTTGAGTGCGGGGCGCGCCCTTGAATGGGGCCGGTGGGGTGTGAGTCTCTGGCTGTCCGGCAAGGATTCGAACCTTGACTAGAGGAACCAAAATCCCCTGTGCTACCATTACACCACCAGACAGAAGAGGGGGGCAAATTAACGCTGCGAACTTCACCGACCAAGTGAAATCTGCGCCGGAGGCCTCGCCGGCCGCATCCGGCGCGTTGGGCCGATTGTTCAGCACCGGCCGTCCCGTTCTTGCGCTCGCCCCCATGCAGGATGTCACCGACCTGCCCTTTCTCCGGCTGATGAGCGAATACGGCGGCGCCGACCTTTACGTCACCGAATATTTCCGCGTGTATCCGGGCTCCTGCCTGGATCGCAACATCCTTGAGTCCGTCACGCAAAATCCCACGGGGCGCCCCTTGCTGGCGCAGATGATTGGCAACGACATTCCCTCCCTAGTACGCACCGCGCAGCAATTGCAGCAGCATCCCGTTGCCGGCATCGACCTCAACCTGGGATGCCCCGCACCGGTGGTGTACCGCAAGTGTGCCGGCGGCGGGCTGCTGCGCGACCCGGCCCGTGTGGACGCCATTCTGGGCGCGCTGCGCGCTGCCATCTCGCTGCCTTTCACGGTGAAGACGCGGATCGGCTTCGACACGCCCGATGTGTTTGACACCCTGCTGCCGATCTTCGCCCGGCACCGGCTCGATCTGCTGACCGTGCACGGACGCACCGTGGCCGAGGGGTATCGAAGCCGGGTGCACTACGATTTCATCCGCCGCGCCGTAGAGCAACTGCCCTGCCCGGTGCTGGCCAATGGCAATGTTCATTCGGTCGCCAGCGCGCAGCGCGTGCTCAGCGACACCGGCGCGGCCGGACTCATGATCGGCCGGGCCGCCATCCGCAACCCGTGGCTCTTTGGCCAGATCCGGAGCCAGCAGTGCGGCCTGCCGGTTGCCACGCCCAAGGGCCGCGACGTGCTCAACTATCTTCGGAGCTTGTACGATGCCGTGCGGCCGGCAGGACTGGACGACCGCCGCCATGTGGAGAAGATGAAGAAGTACCTCAACTACATCGCGCTGGGCATTGAGCCCACGGGGAGATTTTTACACCTTGTCCGGCGTGCTCAGTCACAAGGGGAGTTCTTCGACGTCTGCGGGGAGTTTCTGGAACACGACCAGCCCATGGCGCTGGAACCCTTCGATCTGGACCTCAAACCCGCTGATCTGCTCGCCGGCCAGCACCGGTAGCATTCTTCTCAGGTCGCTTCGGGCTCCTCGGTGAAGTAGAGGTAGAGACCGTACATCCAGTGGCCGGCGCCAAAGCAGAGGCCCATCAACCAGTGGGCGTAGCGATCCGGAGGGGCGGGCAGGCGTGCGACGATGCCGGGCAGGTGGGCGGCCGCCAGCAAGGTCAGCCCGCAGAGGAGGACACACCAGCCCAGCACACGCAGGCCACGCTCGGCGACGCTGCCGACCGCATCCAGCGCCGCGCCGTAGCACAGAAGCCACGATGCGATGAGGCGCGCGATGACGGGGCGCGGCCGGCTTTGAAAGAGCGCCTCATCGCCCGCCTGTGGCCAGAGGATTTCAGCGACTCCCAGCGCCACGCCAAAGACCAGCATTGGAGCCACGGCGTAAAACACCCACCGCACCTGCGGCGAAACCAGCCCCTGTCGGGCGCGCCATGCCCGAAGCCGCAGCAAAAGCGCCACGCCCACCAACACCACGGCCGCCGCGCAAAGCCAGTAGAGCGCAAACGAACCGGAGGCGCGGATGTGCTGGCGCTCGGCCAGCACGGCGGAAATCACACCCACGGCCCCCGCGTACATCATGAGCGGCGCCAGAACGCGGCGGTAGATGGGGCCGCGACCGGAGAGGGTCGCCAGCGTGGCGAGCGGATCTTCGCGCTCGGCGGCAGCCATGGGCAGGGGCTAGAGCATCTCGGAGGCCACCTTCATGAGAGCCTCTTCGATGGTGGTCTCGCCATTGGTGACGCGCCGCAGGCCGCCCTCCCAGAGCGTCTGCATGCCGCACTTCACGGCGGCCTCCTGAATCTCGCGCGTCGGCCTGCGGTTCATCACCACGTCGCGCACGTCTTCGTTCACCACCATGAGTTCGGTCACCGCGCCGCGCCCGGCGTAGCCGGTGTTGCTGCAGGTGTCACAGCCAAAGCCGCAGCGAAAAAGCTCCTGCTCGATGGCGTCCTCCACCATCGCGTCGCCCTCGGAGGTGCGCAGGTGCGCCAGGGCAAATTCCTCGGGCGTGTACACGGCCTTGCAGCCCTCGCAATTGAGCCTGAGCAGACGCACCCCGAGCACTCCAATGAGGCTTGAGGCCAGAAGGAAGGGCTCAATCTGCATGTTGATGAGGCGCGCGAACACACCGGAGGTGGTGCCACTGTGGATGGTGCTGATGACCAGATGGCCCGTCATGCCAGCGGTGACGGCGATGGTGGCGGTGTCCACGTCGCGAATCTCGCCAATCATGATCACCTCCGGATCCTGCCGCATCAGCGAGCGCAGGGCGCTGACGTAGGTGAAATCCTGCGCGGGGTTCAACTGCGCCTGATTCACCCACATGAGGTTCTGTTCCACCGGATCCTCCACCGAGGCGATGGCGACGGTGTTCTGGTGCTTCTCAAGCAGATAGCCGATGGACGCGTAGATGGCCGTGGTCTTGCCGGAGCCGGTGGGGCCGGTGAGCAGGACGAGCCCCGTGGGCTTGTTGAGCACCTTGACGTACTTGTTGAGCGTCTCCTCATCGAAGCCCAGACTGTTGATGTCAAACGTGCGCGCCTTGGGGTTGAAAATGCGGATGACGATCTTCTCGCCACGCACGGTGGGAAACACCGACACGCGCAGCTGCACCCCGTTAAACTCAGGCGGCGCCGCCTTGCCGTCCTGCGGCACGTCTTTGATGTGGCTGGCCATGTTGGCCATCACCTTGATGCGCCCGCAAATCAAGGGGTGATACTCCTTGGGGATGTAGACCAGCTCCTGCAGCTGGCCGCTGCACCTCACGCGCACGCCAAGGACATCCTCCCACGGCTCGATGTGGATGTCGCTGGCCTTGAGCACCAGCGAGTCGTCCACGATGTGGTTCACCAGCGCGGAGATGTCCACCGCCCCGCCGCCTTCGGCGAGTTCCTTGAGGTAGTCTTCGGTCTTGTTCAATGCGCTAGGCGTCTTCCCCCGCCGGTCACGGTGCCAGGCGGATGGCCGCCACCTGCCGGTTGTCCTTCACGTAGAGGATTCCCTGGGAGTAGGCCGGAAAATTCCAGGTGCGGCCGCTGACCTGCACCCGGCCCTGCTCCACGTATTTCTGGGGGCTGGCCTGCACCAGCAGCAGTTCGCCCGGCGAGGTGTGCACCAGAAGCTGTCCGCCCAGGCTGATGATGGAGGCGTTCTCGGGAAAGCCCGCCTGGCTCCATTTGGCCGTTCCGGTGGCCGCGTCCACGCAGACGAACGTGGTGGCCTGGCTGCCCGTGCCCAGCCCATAAAAATGCCCGCCCTGCAGCACCGGCGTGGACATGTTGGTGCGCACTTCGAGCGTGGTCCAGACCGACTCCGCCTCCTGCCCGTCGCCGGTGTTGCGGATGCGCAGCTGAAAGGTGCCCACCGAAAAGCTGGCGGCCGTGACCAGGTCGCCCTGAACGAGCGGCGTCACAATGTTGCGCGCCGCATCGGTCTTCATCGGCACGCTCCACATCAGCTTGCCGTCGGACGCGCGATATCCGGAGAGCATCGCCGCGCTGGCCATGATGACCTGGCGCGTGCCGGCCAGATCCGCCAGCACGAGCGCCGCGTACGCGGCAAAATCAGAGCCGCTCTTCCACACCTGCTTGCCGGTCCGTTTGTCCAACGCCACCAGGCTTGCGCCCGTGGGACTGCCCACGGGTGCGTAGATGAGCTTGTCGTCGACCACCGGCGGGCCGTTGTTGCCGTGCCGCGTGGCGGCCGTGCCCTTGCTTCCCGGCAGGTTTCCCCCCAGCCACTTGGCGCCCCAGTCCTTGTCGTAATCGGTGGACCAGGCCACCTTGCCATCGGCCAGTTGGATGGCCGCCAGCACGCCTTTGGCGGCCTGCACAAAAATCAGATCGCCGTCCATGAGAGGCGAGCAACGCGGGCCCGGGCCGTACTCATTTCCGAACTGCCAGCTCTCCGCATAGGGCGTCTGCCAAATCACGCGCCCCGTCGTCGCGTCCAGCAGCGCCAGAGCCTCCTGTTTCTTGCCCTCGCGCTCCACTTCATGCGCCACCGCCAGCTTGCCCTTGGCGATGGTAAGTCCGCCCTGCCCCTTGCCCATGGGAATCGCCCACAGCGGCTTGACGGTCGCAGGCAATCCCGCCAGCGCCTTCTCCCCCTGCGCCATGCCATCGCGGTTGGGACCACGCCATTGCGGCCAGTCTCCGGCGAGCAAAGAGGGCACGAGAAAAAGGAGCGGCAACGCAGCGGAAAGGATGCGGGCGATCATGCGCCGGAGTATTCGGGAGCGCCGCGCGGCGTTCAATCTTTTTTGACCGCGGAAGCCGCGGGCCAGTCGCCATCCACAATCAGCGAAAGGGCGCGCCGGGCCAGCACCTCGGCGATGAGCGGCGCGGCCTGCCGCTCGGCGCTGCTAAGGTCGCTGCCCACACGGAGCGTCGTGTCGCCGGACACTTCGCGCTCCATCACCACCCTGCCGGTGGCGGCCTCGGTCACCTTCACCTGCGCCGTCAACACCAGCTGATAGTCCTGAACCAGGAGCACATCGGCTGGTGTGTAGCTCACGCCATTGCGCGTGTACTTGAGCAGGACGCCCGACACCACCAGATTGGCGCCACCGGAGACCAGACGGTAGGTGCCGTCCTGCTGCAGCTGGCTGCGCAAGGCGCGGTTGACGTCCGTCAGCAGGCGCGGCTCAAGCGTCTGGTTTTCAAACGCCTTCACCTGCACCGTGAGGCCGCTGGACTTTCCCATGGAATAGCCTGCGCATCCGGGGAGCGCCAGCGCGGCCCACACGACCAACAGGCAGGAGATCAGGTGGAGTCGTCGGCGGTTCATGGCGTGCTGCGGGCGCGTTCCTGAACCTCTTCGATGCGGTGGATGTCCTCGCGCAGCCGCGAGTTGATCGCCAGCACCTGCTCGGCCACCGGCGCGCTGATGGCGTAGCGGCGTATTTCCGCCTCCGGGAACCCGAGGTTGACCTGCGAGCGGCGGTAGAGGTCGAGTGCCTGGGAATAGCGCCCGGCCGATTCAGCGCCGCCGGCCGCGCGATATTGAGAGAAGCCGTCGGTGATCCGCGCCGCGTACATGCCGCCAAATTTCGCGTTGGCGGCGTCAAAGAGCGCCTTGCGCTGGGGCGTCAGCGACTGCACCACATCCTTGCTCATCTCCTGCGTCACCAGCGCATAGTGCTTTTGTGCCGCGGTCCAGTCGCGGGTCTTCGCGTAGAAGTCGCCCGTGGCAAGGTGGCCGCGGGCCTGTTCCAGACGCATCTTGTGGATGCTCGACTCTGCCTCGGCGACGGATTTCTTGTACCAGTCGGACTCAAACCCCTCACGGGGCGCATGACGGCTGTCGCTGCCCTTGACGGCATAGTGATCCAGAAAGACCTGATAGGAGCGGATGGATTTTTCGGCGGCGGTCTGGTCGTAGATCCCCTCGCTGGCCTGGGATTGGTGGACACGCCCGATCTGGAAGCGGCCCAGAGCCACCATCTCCTCGAGCCGGTCGAGCGCCGCCACGAGTTCCGCCTTGGTGATGGTGTCGTCGGCCAGTTCCGTCACCTGAAATCCCTGCCACTCGAAAACGTCGGGATTGCTCTGGCGTGTCAGCTTGCCGTCCTTGTCATGGTCCAAAACCTTGAACACCTCGTCGGCCTTCTCCTTGGAAGTGACCAGCCGCGGCCCGGAGCCATCGGCGCCGGCAACACGCTCGCGGCGACCGTAGCGGTCGGCCGCCAGTTGGAACGCCTCGATGGCGCGGGTCTTGTCAGCCGGGCTTGAAAATACACTCAGCTCGCGCCGCAATGATTCGCCCGCCTTGAACTGGGCCTCCGCCGCCAGCGGCGCGTAGGGTGCGGATCCCACCAGCTTGTTATACAGGCCCGCCGTGCGGGTCGGCGTGGTCCAGCGCGGGAGCGGCAGATACACGGAGTCCTGCCAGGGCAGCTTCCATTTGAACCGTTCGCCTCCAAGGTAGCGGTCGGCGATGCGCATCTGGCGCTCCATCAACTCCCGCCGACGCTCGAATTGCGGCCACTTGTCCACCACGGTTTGGTAGGCGTCAAAGGCCAGTTCGTCAAAGCGCCTTCGCTCGTAGGTTTCAGCAATCACGATCCATGCGCGCGGCCCGTGAACCGGGCTGTGGGGATAATTCATGGTCACCCAGCGGGCGCCGAACATTGCCGCCGTGAAATCCGTTGCCGCGAGCGATTCGGCCTGCTTCAACACCGCCTCGGGATCGCGCGTCGCGATGGCGTCCATGAGCGTGCGCGGGATGCCGCGGGGAATGTAGATCATCTCGCGGCGCTCGCGCCCCTGATCGTCAATCACCCTTGAGATTTGAAGCCCAGCCTCGCCGGTTGGCGAATTCTTGGTCGCCTGCACGTTTCGGCGGGCCTCCGCGGAACCCGAGGGTGCCACGCAAGCGGCCGTTCCCAGCGCCGATGCCGCCACGAGGGTGAATGCCCAAGCCCTTCCCACGGCGGCGACCGTACCACCACCCCGCGAAGCGTCAAGCCGGCCTCATTCACAATCCCGTCGCCTTGACTCATGTCCCGCAACGCCTCCAAGCTCCCGTGCCATGACACCTGTCGTGTTGTTTGACATCGACGGCACCCTCATCCACACCCACGGTGCCGGGCGCCGCGCCTTCGCCGAGGTGTTGGGGAGCCAGTTTGGGCTTCCCGACGCCACGCGCGGCGTCAGCTTTGCCGGCCGCACCGATCGCGACATTTGCGGCGAAATCTTCCGAGCGCACCACCTCCCTGATTCGGCTTGGGATGTTTTTGCCGCGCGATACCTGCAGCAACTGCAATCCGCCCTGCAACACCGCGCCGGCGAGGTGTTGCCCGGGGTGGCGGAGTTGATTCGGGGACTTGAAGAGCTGCCGCAGCGGCCGAAGCTCGCGTTGCTCACGGGCAATCTGGAAAAAGGTGCCGAACTCAAACTGCGCTCGGTGGGTTTGTGGCGTCACTTCGCCTTTGGTGCCTACGGCGACCAATGGACCGACCGTGATGATGTGGCCCGCGAAGCTCTCTCCATTGCGCAGGCCCATTGCGGTGTCGCCGCCGACCATCTCTTGGTGATTGGCGATACTCCGCGGGACATCCAATGTGCGCGCGCCATCGGGGCTAGGGTTCTGGCTGTTGCCACCGGTGAATGCACCCTTGAGGAACTGGCCCGCCATGAGCCTGACGCCCTGCTTCCCGACTTGACGCACACCGATGCCCTGCGGCTGATGGGCCTGCTCACGCCCGAGGGGAGTTAGCTTCGATGAAAAGCGAAGTGGGGCTGGTTACCCAGCCCCACTTTTGTTCTCCACCCCTCTCCTTGGAATCTGCCGAATGGCAGAAACTTTCTCTAGAATGTTGGCCTAGTTCTGAGTGGTGATTTCCGTGCTGTTGTTATCCACGCCGATGGTTGCGGGGGTACTCAGGATGATCCGCGCCGTGAAGATGCCAATCCAGCCGGCCGGGATGATGGCGTCGTCAATGATGATCCGGGTTCCGTCCGCGCTAAAGCTCACCCCATTGGGCGGGTTCGCCGGATCCACCGCCAAGTCCAGCACCGGCGTGGCGGCGCCACCGACATTCAGACGAATCCGGCTGACCCCACGGAAGCCAGTTCCGTTGATATAGAGGTCGCCTTCGCTCGCGTCATACGTGTTCGTCCCGCCGGAGTAGCCGCCTCCCGCAAAGGTCGCCTGGGCCGTCGCCAGCAGCGCTGGCTTGCCCGACACCGTGAAGGAGCCAGCGCCTGTCGCACTCGAGGTCACCTTGCCAAAGGGTGTCGTGATGCGCACCCGGCGCGATCCCGCCACCACCGAGTCCAAGAGGTGGGTTGTCAGCGACCAGCCCGTCGCATTGCCTGCCGCGATCACCTGGGTCGCATTGGACACCGTCAGGCCCGTTCCCCCGGTCCCCGTCGGCCCCGTCACCAAGCCCGGCAAGCCCACAATCGTGTTCCCGTTGATATCCACAATCTCAAGAAGGCTGATGTGCCCAAACCCCGTCCCTGCCAAGGTCACACCAGTTGTGTGCACGTAGTGGTTGCCAAATGCACCGGTGAGCTGAAATGTATCCCTAATGGTCCACCACACCGGCGGCGCTCCCACCGCAAAGCGCTGCGCCACCGGACTTGTCGCGGCATCGCGTTCACTCGTCACCTTCACAATCTTCCTAAAATTGTCCGCATCGATAATGGTGTCCGCCGCACTTCCAATCTGGAAGCTCTGAGTGTCCACCGTGATCTGAGTGTCGGTCACAGTCACCCCCGGTGCCGGAAGCGTGATGGTCTCCTGCGCGGTGTCTGTGCCAGACGGACGCAGCACCAAGGTCTGCACCGCCTTCAGTCCTGAACCCAGCAACACCAGATCATCGCCCACCGTCTTGTCGCGGTTGAAGTAGCCCGCCACCGCAAAGCCTCCCACCGCGTCCACCACCGGCTGCGTGTTCACCGCAAATTGCAGGGTCGAATCCAAGTCCGTCACCCCCACCGCGTTGTAGAGCTTGAAGCCTCGCTTGGTTGCGAGGCTCCTGACGTCTGCCTCCGACGAGGCAAACGTCCCCGACGCCACCTGGATGCGCGTGCCATCGTCCTGCACCGTCACCCCTGCATTGGGCAACTGGATGAACACAGGGTTGGCAAACGAACTGCCATCCTGCTGCACCACCTCGATGGTCGTGAGCGTGTTGAGCCCCGTCCCATTGATCTCCAGAATCCGATCCCGCTTGAACGCGCCCGTCGGACTGCCCCCCACGATGTTCTCAAATGCCACCCCTCCCGACGTCAGCTGTGCCAGCGTGCTCACCAATGGCTTGGTCGTCACCGCCGCAAAGAGCGGGTTCGTCGGCAGGCTCAAGACCTTGTCCACGTTGCTTGCCGTCTCCGTCTTGCGCGCCAACCGCAGGCGCCGGTTCGATCCGTCCGCACGCCGGTTGTTCACTGCATTAATCGGCAGCACCAGTTGCCGGTCTGACACCACCACAATCCCCGTTACCGCCTTGGGTATCCCCGTCGCTGGCGTCGCCGACGGCGTCTCAGAGGTCGTCCCGTCGTCAAACTTGGATGCCCCGGACGAGTCGTCCACGCGGAGCAACGCCACCAGCGTCTCCCCAGTCGTCTTGCTCTTGAATCCATACCCTCTCACCGTCAGCGTCTGCGCACGATCCCATGCCTGTCCGTCCGCGTCCGTCGACGTAATCACAGGGCGCCCCGTCTCAATCTTGAACTTCTGCACGCTCTTCACCCCCGCTCCCACCGAGTTCCACACCCGCACCTGACGCTCCGTCCCCTCTCCCGCATCGCTGATCGTCCCCGCAGGCAGA
>SYLI01000050.1 GCA_005809105.1 Verrucomicrobiales bacterium
CGCTGGTGAGCCGCGAGGTCATCGCCGACTCCATCGAGACCGTCGTCGGCTGCGAGGGCATGGACGGGTTTGTCGCCATCGGCGGCTGCGACAAGAACTTGCCCGCGTGCATCATGGCGATGGCGCGCATGAACCGCCCCTCGGTCTTTGTCTACGGGGGGACCATCCTGCCCGGATGCCTCACGGGCACACAGAAGCCGCTGGACATCGTGTCGGTGTTCGAGGCCGTGGGCGCGCATGCCCGCAAAAAGATCACCGATGGCGAGTTGCGCGAGATCGAGTCGTGCGCCATTCCCGGGCCGGGCTCCTGCGGCGGGATGTACACCGCCAACACCATGGCCAGCGCCATCGAGGGGCTGGGAATGAGCCTGCCGGGCAGCTCCGCGCAGAACGCCGTGTCGCCCGCGAAAAAGGACGACGCGCGCCGCGCAGGCGCGGCGGTGGTGCAGCTTCTTAAGCAGGGCATCCGCCCCCGCGACATCCTCACGCGCAAGGCGTTTGAGAATGCCATCACCGTGGTCATCGCGCTGGGCGGATCCACCAATGCCGTGCTGCATTTGCTGGCCATGGCGCAGGCGTCCGGCGTGAAGCTCAAGCTCGACGACTTCACGCAACTGGGTCGCCGGGTGCCGGTGCTGGCCGACCTCAAGCCCTCAGGCAAGTATGTGATGTCCGCGCTGGTCGCCATCGGCGGCATCCTGCCCATGATGAAAACGCTGCTTGGGGAAGGCTTGCTTCATGGCGACTGCATGACCGTCACCGGCCGGACGATGGCCGAAAATCTGCGCGAGGTGGCACCCTATCCCAAAGGACAGGACATCGTGCGTCCCTTTCACCAGCCCATCAAGAAAGACAGCCACCTCGTGATCCTCTACGGCAATCTCGCGCCTGAAGGTGCCGTGGCGAAAATCAGCGGCAAGGAGGGACTGGTCTTTACCGGCAGGGCTCGGGTGTTTAATTCAGAGGAAGCGGCGATGCGTGCTATCCTTGCGGGCCGAATCAGGAAGGGCGACGTGGTTGTCATTCGCTATTAAGGCACCAAGGGCGGCCCGGGCATGCGCGAGATGCTCGCCGTCACCGGCGCGATCAAGGGCGCCGGGCTGGGCAAGGACGTCCTGCTGCTCACCGACGGCCGGTTCTCCGGCGGCACGCACGGCTTTGTGGTGGGCCATATCACACCGGAAGCCTACTGTGGCGGGCCGCTGGCGCTGGTTCACGAAGGCGACACCCTCACCATCGACGCCGAGAAGCGCACCCTCTCGGTGAAGGCCAGCGTGAGCGAGCTGCGGTCTCGCAAGAAACGATGGAAGGCGCCTCAGCCGCGCTACACGCAGGGCGTGCTGGCCAAGTACGCGCATCTGGTCACCAGCGCCTCGCTGGGTGCGGTGACTGACAGCGACCTGCGGCTCTGATTCCCCCTTAGCCTTTGGGTGCCGCCTTCTTGCCCTTCACCTTGGGCGCGGGGGCGGGCGCCTTGCGCCACCAGTCCGGGCCTTCGGCCTCAATCTCGGTGTTGAGCTTCTTGAGCGCCGCCCGCATCTCCGCCAGCTTGGCAGGCTCCTCACCCGCGAGGTCCTTCTGCTCGTGCTCGTCGCGGGCAATATTGAAGAGTTGAAACTTGGTGAGCGGCTCATCCGCCACGACCTTCCAGTCACCCATTCGCATCGCAGTCCGAAAATCGCCGGGTGCAATCGGGCAGCGCCAATACAGTGGCCGGGCGCGCTCGACGGGCTTGCCTTCCAGCGCGGCCAGAAAGTTGCCCCCGTCAATCACGCGGTCGGCGGGCAAGGGCACCTTGGCCAGCGCACACACGGTGGGGAAGATGTCCGAACCCACCACGGGAACGGCGCTCAATCCCCCCGCCTTCACGTGGTCCGGCCAGCGCACGATGCCCGGAACGCGGATGCCGCCCTCGTACACGGCGCGCTTGCGCCCGCGCAGGCCGCCGGTGGAGCCGCGCCCGGGTGTTTTAACACCGTCCCCTTCCGGGCCGTTGTCGGCGGTGAACATGACAAACGTGTCCTGCGCCAGTTGCAACTCATCCAACGCGTGCATCAGCTGCCCAAAGGCGTCGTCCATTTGGGTGACATTGGCGTGGTGCTCCCGCTGCACGGAATCCGCCAGCAGAGGGTACCGCGCCTTGAACTGCGGGGCGGCGGCGATGGGGTAGTGCGGCTCGTGCGTCCACACGGCCAGAAAAAACGGCTTGGTCTTGTCGCGCCCTTCCTTGAGCCAGGTGATGGCCTCCTTCACCACGTAGGGCGCCGAATAGTCCGCCACCTTGCCGACGGGCTTTCCATTGCGGACAAAGTTGGTGGGATTGGCGTGGCTGGGCGCGGCGTTGTTCTGCGTGGCCAGCCACCAGTCGTAGCCATGGTCGCCGGGCTGCGGCTGGCGTGGGTCGTTGAAGAGACCATTAAGATGCCACTTGCCCGAGTGGCAGGTGCTGTAGCCGGCCTTCTGCAGCAACTTGGGCGCTGTGATTTCGCTGCGGCGCAGATGCACTTCGCTGCCCTCGGCAATCCAATTAAACACACCCGTGCGGTAGGGCGTGCGTCCGGTGAGGATGGCCGAGCGCGAGGGCGAGCAGACGCCGCTGGCTGAGTAGCATTGCGTGAGGCGCACACCCTGCCGGGCGAACGCATCCAGATGCGGCGTCTGAATGACGGGATGGCCGTAGCAGCCCAAGTCGCCCCACCCTAGATCGTCGGCCAGAAAGACAATGATGTTGGGTGGGGCGGCGGCGGGGGCTGCTGAATTTGACGCCAGCAATGCGCAGGCGATGATGAGGGAGAGCAGGCGGCAGATGGGCAACATGGGTAGGGCCTTTAACGCGATGGCTTCGCTTTTCCTTTTGCCTTGGCGGCGGCGGGTTCGGGGTCGCTGAAAGGCGGCTTGTCAAACGTCGACCCGTCGCCAGTGACACGCGGATCCCCGGCGCGAGTGAGCAATTCCAGCAGGCGCGCTGATGCTGCCTTCCTCGCTTCGAGATAGGCTGGGTCCGCCGCCACGTTGCGCAACTGGTCGGGATCCTTGCGAATGTCGTACAGCTCCTCGGCGGGCCGCTTGGCAAAGGCAAAGTCGTAGTGCTCCTTCCATTGCGGACTGTTGCGGTGCGCGACCAGCCATGCCTTGGTGGGGCCTGCGTCCATATCCGCAAAACAACTGCGCGTGTCATTTTCCAGCGTGGCGGCGGCGGGCGCGCGATCGTCCGTGACTGCCAGCGGAGCCCCCATGGGCCAGCGGTCCGGCGCAAAATTGCGGATGTAGAGAAAGTCGCGCGTGCGCAAGGCGCGCTGCGGATAGGGCAGATTGCCTTCGCGGGCGCTGCCGACGTGCCGCTCGCGACCAGTGACCACGTAGTCGCGCGTGGGATCCACCTGGCCGCTCTTTTCCGCGTGCAGCACCGGCACGAGGCTGCGTCCATCCAAAGTGCCGGGCATACGGGCGCGGCCCAGTTCGAGAAACGTGGGCGCCAAGTCCATCAGATTCACAAAATCGTCCACAACGCGCCCGGCTTTGATGCCGGGCCCGGCGGCCACCAGCGCCACTCCCGTGCCAAAGTCGTACAAGTTGCACTTGCCGTGCGGAAACCCCGGAGCACCGTGGTCGCCACTGACGATGACGAGGGTCTGTTCCGCCTGACCGGAAGCTTTTAGCCGCGCGAGAAGCGCACCCACATAGGCATCAAACGCCTGCGCCTCGCCCAGATAGTCCGCAAAGTCCTCGCGCACCTCGGGGACGTCGGGGAGAAACTTTGGCAGCTTCCCCTTGAGCGAGTCGGGATCGATGCCCCACAATTTCTTGCCGCTTCCTTTGACCCACGTTCGGTGCACCGTGGTGGGCCCGAACCAGTAAAACCACGGCTGGTTTGGTTGCCCGGCGGCGAGGAAGGCGTCGAAGTTGCCAGACACCTCCGAGAGCATCCGGCTCCGGGCTTGACCCAGCGGCGTGCCGCCATCCACCAGCCGTGTGACCTGTTCCGAATAATTGTTGTGCAACGCACCCGCCGCTTGGAAGGCGAACTTTTGACCCCCGAAGGGCGCGTCCGCCGGCGTGCCCGGGCTCCAGACCTTGAAACTCTTGCCGATGTGGTAGCCCGACTTGTTGAGCGCAGGGGGAAACGCCTCCACACTGCCGTCCCACACGGCTCCCTGCAGGATTGCCGCGCGACCGGTGTTAAAAAAGTAGCGACCCGAGAGCAGCGCACTGCGGCAGGGCGTGCAGGAGGGCGCATTGACAAAGGCGTTTTGAAAACGAACCCCGCGCCGGGCCAACCCATCGATGTGGGGCGTGCGCACCACGTCGTTGGGTGAGGGCCGATTTGCTTCTGCGTACACGCCCGCGTAGCGCCCCCAGTCATCGGCGAAACAGAAAAGGATATTGGGGCGCGCCCCGGGCGCCTGCGTGGCAGGGGAATCCACCGCCGTCATCAGCACCGCCGCCAAAACTGCGCGCAAAGCAGCCGTGCCAGCCGCGCCCGATCTGCTTCGGGAATCCCGGGGGAACATGATGGAACCCTACGCGAAGGTGCCGCCTTCTGACAAGTCCGGCTCCGCCACGCCCGAGGACGGTGAGCGAACCGGCTACTGCAGTTCGACCATGCGCAAACCGCCTGCAGGCACGCTAAGTTGCACGCGCTGGCCGCTGACATTCTCGGTCATGGGCAGGAGCCACGCCGCCCGACCATTCAAATGCCGTTGCCCTGTGGGGGATTCTCCTCTACAACACGGCCACACCGCATGTCCCTCCCACTTTTTCTTCGCCTTCAACTCATGGTGTTCCTGCACTACTTCGTGTGGGGCGCGTGGTATGTCACGCTGAGCACCTATCTGAACGACACGCTCAAGTTCCCCGGTGCGCAGGTTGGGCTCGCCTACGGCACGGTCGCCATCGGGGCGATGGTCTCGCCGTTCTTCGCGGGCATTGTGGCGGATCGCTTTTTCGCATCCCAGAAACTCCTCGGCTGCCTGCACCTCATCGGCGCCGCACTGCTCTACTACGTCTCGACGACGACCACCTTTGCCACGTTCTACCCGGCGCTCATCGCCTACACCATCAGCTACATGGCCGGACACGGGCTGACAAACGCACTCACGCTGCACCACTCGAAGAATCCGGCGAAGGAATTCCCGCTCGTGATGTTCATGGGCAGCGTCGGATAGATTGCCGCGGGATTCGTTCTCAGCGGATTCAAGCTCGAGGATAATGCGGGCATGTTCCGCCTCGCGTCCGGCGCGGCGCTGGTGATGGGGCTCTACTCGTTCACGCTGCCAAACACGCCTCCCAAGGGCGCGGGCGCGCCGGTGAACGTCCGCACGATGCTCGGGTTCGACGCGCTCAAGCTCATGCGTGACCGCTCGTTCTGCACGTTCATCATCTGCTCATTCCTCATCTGCATCCCGCTGAGTTTTTACTTCAACTGGATGCACGTCTTCATGGGCGAACTAGGCATTCAGAAGGCCGCGATGAAAATGACCGGGGCGCAGGTCTCGGATGTCGTGTTCCTCCTGCTGTTGCCGCTGCTGCTTCAGCGCATCGGCGTGAAGGGCATCCTCATCGTCGGCATGGTGGCTTGGACGGTGCGCTTTGGCCTGCTCACGCAGTTTGACGCCGAGCGCGACGCGACTTGGATGCTTTTCACCGCCATCGCCGTCCACGGCATGTGCTACGACTACATCTTCGTGATGGGCCGCATGTATGTGGACAAGCGTGCAACTCCGGAGATCCGCGCCGCGACGCAGGGATTCCACGCGTTTGTGACGCTCGGCGCGGGAATGTTCGTCGGTTCGTGGCTCGCAGGTGTGGTCGGGGGGCACTACGCCAGCGGTGCTACCCACGCATGGAAGAATATCTGGCTCGTGCCCGCGATCATGTCTGCCGTTCTCATCGTGGTGTTCGCGGTGTTGTTCAAGGACAACAGCGAGGCCGAGGGCGATCGATCCAAACAGCCGTGAGGGAATCAGGCTTGTTCACGCTGCGCTGACTTTCTAGTGTCGGCCATGCCCGCGACTCCTTCCGCACCTGTGCCGGCAGCGCTGTTCCATTACCGGGCCTTTGTGACGGGCGTTTACGATGGTGACACGTGCACGGTGGACATTGACCTCGGCCTTGGCATCTGGGTGCGAGGCGAGAAGCTCCGGCTCCACCGCATCAACACGCCGGAGCTGCGCGGTGCGGACGAGGTGCGGGGCAAGGCCGCGCGCGACCATCTCAAGTCTCTCGTCGAGGGCAAGGCAGCCCTGCTGCAAACCATCAAGGATCGTCGCGAGAAATACGGTCGCTACCTCGCTGAAATCTGGCTCGAACAACCCAACGCCATCCTGCTCAACGTCAACGACGCAATGGTCGGCGCAGGCCACGCCCGGTATCAGGAGTATTAATCATGAAGACCATCTCACGCCGCTTTCTCGGTTGCTTGTTGCTGTTCGTGTCGCTGTGCGCCACCGCCGCCCCGCGCTTGCCCAACGTCGTCGTCATCTTCTGCGATGACCTGGGCTACGCGGACATCGGGCCTTTCGGCTGCAAGGCGTACGCGACACCCAACCTTGACCGCATGGCACGCGAGGGCCGCAAGTTCACCCACTTTCACGTCGCGCAGGCCGTGTGCTCGGCCAGCCGCGCGGCCCTGCTGACCGGCTGCTACCCCAACCGCATCGGCATTCACGGCGCGTTGGGGCCGGGTGCGCGTCACGGCATCCACGCTGATGAGACGACGTTGCCCGAGGTGTTTAAGCAGCGCGGCTACGCGACAGGCATGGCCGGCAAGTGGCACTTAGGGCATCACGCAAAGTTCCTGCCCACGCGCCACGGTTTCGACGAGTACTACGGCCTGCCCTATTCCAATGACATGTGGCCGCATCATCCCGAGGCGAAGAAGGGAAGCTATCCGGCGTTGCCGCTCTTGGAGGGCGAGAAGGTGATTGACGATGACGTGACGCCTGCCGATCAGCCCGCACTCACGGCCGCCTACACCGAGCGCGCCGTCAAGTTCATCGAGCGCAACAAGGGCCGCCCGTTCTTCTTTTACCTCGCCCACTCCATGCCGCACGTGCCGCTCTTTGTCAGCGACCGCTTCAAGGGCAAATCCGGTGCGGGCCTCTTCGGCGATGTGATTCAGGAGATTGATTGGTCTGTCGGCCAAGTGCTCGACGCACTCAAGCAGCACAAGCTCGATGACAACACGCTTGTCATCTTCACCAGCGACAACGGCCCCTGGCTTAGCTACGGCAACCACGCTGGCAGCGCGGGGCCATTGCGCGAGGGCAAAGGCACCGCGTGGGAAGGCGGCACGCGCGTGCCCTGCCTCATGCGCTGGCCCGGTGTGCTTGCCGCGCAGAGCAGCAGCGACGCCATGTGGATGAGCGTGGATGTACTGCCCACGCTGGCAACCCTCATCGGCGCGCCCTTACCGCCCCGCAAGATTGATGGGCGCAATGTCTGGGGGCTCATTACGGACGCACCTGGCGCGGCGGGCGCCCCCCATCCCCATGATGCGTATCTAAGTTATTACGCGCAGAACGAACTGCAGGCGGTGTGGAGCGGGGATGGCCAGTGGAAGCTGCAACTGCCCCACACCTACCGCACGCTGGGCGGCAAGAACGGCGGACGCAACGGCACACCCGCGGCCTACATACAGAAGAAAATCACCCAGCCCGAACTCTACAACCTTAAAGGCGACGCGGGCGAAACACAGGACGTGGCGAAAGCCCACCCGGAGCTTGTGGCGCAGCTCTTGGCACACGCAGCCAAGGCGCGCGCCGACTTGGGCGACTCGCTCACCCAACAGGAAGGCAGCGGCAGGCGCGAGCCCGGGCGGCTGGCCAATCCCTGACCATGAGCCGTTAGGGTTTCGTCAGCAGCCCTGAGGCGCGCATCCACTCCCCGGCACGCGCTGGCCAGTGGCTCACCATGTTGGCCGAAGCGCGCAGTCCGTAGCCGTGGCCGCCGGTGGGGTAGAGGTGCAGCTCGGAGGGCACCTTCGCCTGCTTCAAGGCAAGGTAATAGAAGAGCGCGCACTCCGCCCGCACCCCGTCGTCCTGTGTCATCGCCAAAAACGTGGGCGGCGTCTTCGCGTTCACCGGCAATTCCGGCGGCAGCGCGTCCGCCTTTTCCTTCACGCTCAGATAGGCCGGATAGATGAGCAGCGCGAAATCCGGGCGGCACGGCACCTTGTCGGCTTCGTCCAGTGCAGGGTAGCTGCGCTGCTCGTACTGGTTGCAGGCCACGGCGGAGAGGTGGCCGCCGGCCGAGAATCCCAAGATGCCGATGCGCCCCGCATCCAACCCCAATTCCGCCGCGCGATGCCGCAGCACACCCAGCGCGCGCTGCGCATCCTGCAATGCCGCGGCGTGCTTCTCCCCGGTGGGCGCCTTGGGGACGCGATATTTGAGCAGCGCCGCATTCACCCCGATGGAGTTGAGCCACTGGCACACCTCCGTCCCTTCAAGATCCCACGCCAGGATGTTATAGCCGCCGCCCGGACAGACCATCACGCAGGCGCCGGTGTTCTTGTCCTTGTCGGCGCGGTACAGGCTCAGGGTCGGCCGCGAAACATTCCCCAGACGAATGACCGGCTTGCCCGACACCTTGCCGGCGTTGGGGCCGGAGGTGTCGCGCTCCTCCCCGGCAGCCGCAAGGGCACCGGGCGCACCCTGGGGCCAAAGCGTGATGACCTGGGGCGTGGCGGCTGCACAAAGGTTCCAGCTACATAGTGCGAGTGCCAACGCCAAGAAATGCTTCATCCCCGCCATGAAAGCCCAGGGGCTGCACCCCGGCAATCAGTCATTTTCGCCCTCTTGCAGGGAGGGGGAACAAGCCCGGACTGGCAGCGGCACTCATGCCCGCAATTCAGAAAAACGATTATACGATATTTTATTGACACAACAACCTATTGTGGTGTACAACATTATTATATGGATATGGAGATGCGACAGATCATAGCGATGCGCGCTTCTGCTGAAGAAGGCGATGTCCGGGCGCAGACCGAGATGGGTATCAGCTACGCCCATGGCCAGGGCGTGAAGAAGGATGCGACTGAGGCGGTGAAGTGGTTTCGCAAGGCCGCC
>SYLI01000051.1 GCA_005809105.1 Verrucomicrobiales bacterium
ACCATTTCACCGCCTCCTGCTCATCCTTCACCACGCCCTGGCCGTTCAAATAGAGGTTGCCCAGACCAAACTGCGCACCGGCATGTCCGGCTTCCGCGGCCTTGCGAAACCACCCGGCCGCCTCGTGCTCATCCTTCACCACGCCCTGGCCATGGTCATAGCGTTCGCCCAAAAGGAATTGCGCCTGGGCGTCGCCTTTCTGGGCCGAAGCGCGCAGTGCGCTGACCTCTGGAGGTTCGGATTGGGTTTTCATGGCGCCCTCTGCTTCTACGTTGCGCCAGAATTGGACGCAACGCAAATGCCCCCTGCGGGGAGCAATACGCCTGCGGCGGGCAATGATTGCTACTGCCCCCTGCAAGGGGGCTCTGTGCCCATAGGACTTGGCTCCGTGTCCATGGGACTTTGCTCTGTGACCATGGGGCAGGGCTGCTGCACGAGGTGAAGCCAAGAGTTCTTCTGGACAGCACGCCCGCCGCAGCGAAAAGAGAACACGTACTGCGTCACGCAGGCGTTGAAGCAATGGTGAAGGCGCTTGGGGCCGTGATGTCATGACGCCACCCGTGAAAGAGAAAGGCACAGAATGAAACGCTACGCCAAATGGATGATCGCAGTTCTCTTGGTTGCGTTCGCCGCGCCGTTGCTGGCCGCCGACCGCGTTCAAGTTCAAGGGTACACCCGCAAGGACGGCACATTCGTTCAGCCGTACTACCGGTCTGCTCCAGACAAAAGCTTCAACAACAACTGGAGCACGAAGGGTAATATCAACCCCTACACCGGAAAGGCCGGCACGGTAGTCACCCCACCTTCGAGTGGCGGCATGGGCGGTTATAGACTGCCTGCGACGCCGGGTTACACGCCACGGCAGAATTCTCTGACTCCGTTCTATCTGCGCCGTCGCTGAGCGTCACCGCCACCCCTGCCGAGTTCACAACAAGGGGCGGAGATCGATCTGAGCCGGAAAGACGCAAGCCCAAAGAAGTTTTCGTTCGGGTCGACGGTCACGGCGGGCGACAGTTCAGCAATTGAGTGTGGCGAATGACAACCACGCCACCCAAGCCGGCGCTGGAACACGCCCGGCCTGTGTGCTAGGATGGGGTCATGGCTTGCCGGGCCAATGCGGTGGGAGTGTGGTTTGGGGTGTGTTGCGGCCTTTTCTTGGTGCTCGCTCCGAGCCAAAGGCTGGGTGCTGCCCCACGCCCAGCGTTCGATGACAAGGCGCTGGCGGCCCTTCGCGCCAGGGCGCAGGCGGGCAATGCCTCCGCGCAGCATCAGCTTGGCCGGCATTATTATTACGAGTACGACCGCTTTCTGGGTAGGCGGCAGGAGGACTTGGCCCAGGCCGTTCACTTCTGGCGCATGGCCGCCCTGCAGGGTCATGCACGCTCGCAAGTGAGGTTGGGCG
This sequence comes from Verrucomicrobiales bacterium, assembly GCA_005809105.1. Lineage (GTDB taxonomy): Bacteria > Verrucomicrobiota > Verrucomicrobiia > Limisphaerales > UBA1100 > SYLI01. The sequence continues at coordinate 1,403 of SYLI01000051.1, forward strand.
ATTGCCACTCGCAAGGGTGGGGAATGAAGGTGGACCTTGTCACGGCCCTGCATTGGTATCGCAAGGCCGCCGCGCAAGGCGACGCCGATGCGCAGATGGCGCTCTGTGCCGTGTTCGAGTTTGGCGTGGGTGTGCCGGTTGATAAAAAGCAGGCGCACGCCTGGCGCACACTGGCCTTGGCGCAGCATCATCCCATTGCGCAGCACGAGCAGGGCCAGATGCTTCTGCTGGAGCGCCGCGACGAGGCCGGGGCGGTGAAGTGGTTTCGTCTCGCGGCCGAGCAGGATCATGTGCCCTCACAAAATCAACTGGGCCTTTGCTATCAAGAGGGGCGGGGGGTGAAGAAGGATTTGATTGAGTCCTATGCGTGGCAGCACCTCTCGGCCGACACCCACGGCCTTTCCAGGAAATGGCGGGATGAAGCGGCGAGGAGGATGGACGCCGCCCAGATTGCCGCCGGCAAGGCGCGCGCGGCGCAGCTGCGAATGCAGATGGATGCCAAAGACCTTGCGGAGCGGCGGGGCGCGGAGGATGATCGGCCCAATGGCGAACCCTGAAGCAAACGCCCAAGGGGCGATGCTTGCGCCGGACATCGCCCGGCGCGTTTTCTTGGGCGGCTTGGGATTGGGAACGCTGGCGCTGGCGGCGATGGGCGGTGTTGCCGCAGCGGGCGCAGGCGCCAGTGCGGGTGCCGCCCGGGGGCGTGGCGTGGCGTGGCCCACGCATCATGCGGCGCGCGCGCGGCGGGTCATCTACCTCTACATGGCCGGCGGGCCTTCGCATCTGGAGACCTTCGACTTCAAGCCCAGGCTTCACGCCATGCATGGGGAGCCGATGCCCGGGTCGTTCACGGCCAATGAGTCCATCGCGCAGTTGCAGGGGCAGAAGCTCAAGTGCCTGCGGCCGCTCTTTGGATTCAAGAAGCACGGGCGGGCCGGACAGGAACTGTGCGAGCTCTTTCCCCATCTGGGCGGCGTGGCCGACCATCTGGCGATCATCCGCTCGATGCGCACCGACGCCATCAACCACGACCCGGCGCACACGCTCATGAACACGGGCACCGCCCTCCCCGGGCGGCCCAGCATGGGGTCGTGGGTGCTTTACGGGCTGGGCAGCGAATGCGAGAACCTGCCGGGCTTTGTCGTGCTCACCTCCACCGAGGGGCGCAGTCCGCAGCCCATTTCCACACGGCAGTGGCACAGCGGCTTTCTTCCCGGCCAGTTTCAGGGCGTCGAACTGCGCGCCAAGGGCGACCCGGTGCTCTATGTGCGAAACCCGCCCGGTGTCAACGAAGGGCGGCAGGGCGACGTCGTGGAGGCCGTGCGGCAGCTTGATCGCGCCGGGGCCTCTCCTTTCGATGCCGAACGCGAGGCGCGCATGGCGCAGTATGAAATGGCCTTTCGGATGCAGACAAGCGTGCCCGGCCTCATGGACACCAGAGCCGAGCCCGAATCAGTGCGCGCGCTCTACGGCTGCACGCCCGGCGATGGCTCCTTTGCCAGTAACTGTCTTCTGGCGCGGCGACTGGTCGAGCGGGGCGTGCGCTTCATCCAGCTTTATCACCGCGACTGGGATCATCACAACGACATCGCCCGCTTCTTTCCGCAGAACGCCGCCCATGTGGATCGCGCGATGGCCGCGCTCATCATTGACCTCAAGCAGCGCGGTCTCTTTGAGGACACGCTCATCGTGTGGGGCGGGGAGTTTGGCCGCACGCCCATGGCGCAGTCCAACAAGGGCGGCCCCGGGCGCGACCACCACAAGAACGGGTTCTCGATGTTTCTTTGCGGCGCGGGGATTCGTGGCGGCATCACCCACGGCGCCACCGACGAGCTGGGCTACAACGCCGTGCAGGATGTCGTTCACGTGAACGACCTGCACGCCACGATGCTGCACCTCCTGGGCATTGATCACCGCCGCCTGACTCACCGGTTTCAAGGGCGCGACTGGCGCCTCACGGACGTCCACGGCGAAGTTGTCCGTGCCCTGCTCGCATGAGCCCTCGCGGCGCATGGTGGATGGCGTGCGCCCTGGCGTGGGCGTGGCAGGCGAACGTGGCGGCTGCGGACGAGTCCAACGCCACACTCTGGTGGTCGCTGCGCCCGTTGACGTCGCCTGCGCTGCCGCAGCTTGATGCCACGCTGGCCCGGCAGGTGCGCACGCCCCCCGACGCGTTCCTGCTGGCGAAGCTGGCCCAGATTAAAACCCACAAGGCTGGCTTCGCGCCCGAGGCCGACCGGCGCACGCTGCTGCGGCGGCTGAGTCTGGATCTAACCGGCCTGCCGCCCACCCCGCAGGAGGTGCGCGCCTTTGTGGCCGATCCCGCGGCCGACGCCTACGAGAAACAGGTGGAGCGCCTGCTGGCCAGCCCGCGCTATGGCGAAAGGTGGGCGCGGCATTGGCTGGACACCATCCACTTTGCCGACACCCACGGCTTTGAGCACGACGCCCTGCGCACCAACGCCTGGCGCTATCGCGACTACGTCATTGGCGCCATGAACCGCGACACGCCCTGGCCGCGCTTTATCCGCGAGCAGTTGGCCGCCGACGTGTTCTTTCCTGCCGAGCCCGCGCTCGCCGCGGCGCTGGGGTTTCTGGGTGCCGGGCCGTATGACCAGAGCACCGCGAGCACCGCGCCGCGCACCTTTGACTATCTGGATCGCGACGATCTGGTGACGCAGACCCTGAGCGCCTTTGCCAGCAGCACCATCCACTGCGCCCGCTGCCACGATCACAAGTTTGATCCCATCCCGAAGGAGGACTACTACGCGCTGCAAGCCGTCTTTGCGGGGGTGAGCAAGGGCGACCTGCCCTTTGAAGAATCGGCCGCGCTGGTTCAGCAGCGCCGCCACTGGCAGTCACTGCTGGCGGCGGCCGACGCGCGCAACGCCGCGGTGCTTCTGGCGCAGGAATACGCGCCGGTCATTTCCCGCTGGGAAACCACACTGGGATCCAACGCCACGGCGTGGCACGAGCTGGCGGTGGAATCAGCCGGGTCTTCCGGCGGCGCCACTCTCAAAGTCGAACCCGACGGCGCCATTACTTCAGGCGGCACGCGTCCGGAGAAGGACACCTACACCGTCACGGGCGTGTCCAAGCTGGCTAAAATCGGCGCGCTGCGATTGGAAGTGTTGGCGGCCCCCTCGCTGCCCAAGATGGGGCCGGGCCGTCAGGACAACGGAAACCTGCACCTCACCGAGTTTGAAGCCCACACGCTGGCGTCGGGCGCGGCCAACGGCACGAAGCTTAAAATGCGCCGCGCCACGGCGGATTTTAATCAAGAGGGCTGGAGCATCACGCACGCGCTCGATGGCAACAACGGCACGGCGTGGGGCATCTATCCACGCGTGGGCGAATCGCACGTCGCGGTGTTTGAGCTTGAAGCGCCCGTGCCGCTGGTCGAGGGCTCGCGCTTGCGTGTTGTACTCCATCAATGGCACGGCGGCGGGCATCTCATCGGGCGGTTCCGCCTTTCGGTGACGCAGGCCACCAACGCCACGGCCGATCCCGTGCCGCCGCAGGTGGCGGCCGCGCTGCGGCGCACCCCTGAAAATCGCGCGCCCGAAGAACGGCTGGCGCTGGCGGCGTGGGCGCTTCGGGGGCACGCACTGGCCGAACTGGCCCGGTTGCCCGGCCCGGCGAAGGTGTACGCGGCGGTGCCGGGCATGGCGCCCAAGCCCGTCCATGTCTTAAGTCGCGGCGACATCGACAAGCCCGGCGCGCTGGCCGAACCGGGGGCGCTCTCGGCAATCCGGGCGCTGCCCGGGCGGTTTACGCTGTCCAATCCGCAGAGCGAAGCGGCGCGGCGCGCCGCGCTGGCGGACTGGCTGGCGCACGCGCAGAACCCGCTCAGCTGGCGCAGCATCGTCAATCGCGTGTGGCATTTTCACTTTGGCAGCGGGCTGTGCGACACGCCCAATGACTTTGGCAGGATGGGCGGCATTCCCTCGCATCCGGAATTGCTGGACTGGCTGGCGAACGATCTGCGTGAGGGAGGGGGCGCGCTCAAGCCGCTGCACCGCCGGATCGTCTTGAGCGCGGCCTATCGCCAGTCGGGCGAGGGCAGTGCGGCCCTCGTGGCGGCCGACCCGGAGAACCGGCTGTTGGGCCGGATGAACCGCCCGCGGCTGGATGCCGAACAGTTCCGCGACGCCGTGCTCTCCGTGTCGGGCCGGCTCGACACGGCGATGGGCGGGCCGGGCATCGCCTATTTCAAGACCAGCCCCGGCCAGCAGATCACCCCCAAGCTCGACTACACGGCGTTCGACTGGGACGCGCCCGGGGCGGCCCGTCGCAGCATCTACCGCGTGGTGTGGCGGGGGATTCCCGATCCGTTCATGGAGGCCCTAGATTTTCCGGACGCGGCCCTGCTGCAGCCCACGCGCCCGTTCTCCGCGTCGGCATTGCAGGCACTGGTGCTCTTTAACAACGACTTTGTGCTGCGCATGAGCGAACACTTCGCCGCGCGCGTGGAGGCGCAGGTGCCCGACCTGCCCGGGCGCGTCGCGGCCGCCGTGGGGCAGGCGCTGCTGCGCGATCCCACGGCGGGGGAATTGCAGGCGCTCTCTGCATACGCCCGGCAGCACGGGTTGGCGGCGATGTGCCGCGTCCTGTTTAATGGCAATGAATTCCTCTTTGTGGACTGAATCAGGCGGGCGGCGCGCGGCCCACTCCCGGCGCGAGTTTCTCCACCGTGCAGGCGCAGGATTCGCCGGCCTGGCCGTGGCCGACCTGCTGGCGCGCGAGGGCGCCGCCCCCGCCGCGCATCATGCACCCAAGGTGCGGCGCATCATCCAGCTTTTCATGACCGGCGGCGTGAGCCAGATGGACACGTACGACTACAAGCCGGCGCTGGAGCGGCTGCACGGACAGAAGCTGGGGCCCTCGGAAAAACCGGAGGGCTTTACGGGCATGCCCGGCGCGCTCATGAAAAGCCCCTTTGCGTTTGCGCGCCACGGCCAGTGCGGGCGCTGGGTGAGCAGCGTGTTTCCGGAGCAGGCGCGGCTGGTGGACGACATGGCCTTTCTCATGGCGATGACCAGCAAGACCAATGTGCATGGCCCGGGCACGTACATGATGAACAGCGGCCAGCTGCTGCCGGGGTTCCCCTGCCTGGGTGCCTGGGTTTCATACGGGCTGGGGCGGCTGACCGACAACCTGCCCACGTTTGTGGTGCTGCCCGACGCCCGGGGGCTGCCGTATAACCAGACGGGAACCTTCAGCGCGGGGTTCCTCCCGGCGGTGCATCAGGGCACGCTCATCCACGCCGGCGCGACCGCGGCCGTGCCCGACCTCTTTGCCCGCGGGCAGTTCAAGTTTGCCACGCGCGCCGCCGATCGCGATGGCATGGCGCTGCTCGCCGGGCTCAACCGAAAGCACGCGCAGGCGCATCGGGCCGACTCGAGGCTCGACGCGCGCATCGCCAGCTACGAGCTGGCGGCGAGGATGCAGTTGAGCGCGCCCGAGGTGTTTAATCTCGAAGGCGAAAGTGAAGCCACGCGGCGCGCCTATGGCCTGGATCAAAAGGTGACCGAGGACTTCGGCCGCCGCTGTCTTTTGGCGCGGCGTCTGGTGGAACGGGGCACGCGCTTTGTGCAGGTGTGGAGCGGGCCGCAGGGTGCTAGCGGCAACTGGGACAATCACGGCAGCATCCCCGGCGAACTGCCCCCCATCGCCGCCAGCGTGGATCGGCCCATCGCCGGCCTCCTGCGCGATCTCAAGGCGCGCGGGTTGATGGGCGACACGCTCGTGGTGTGGACGACCGAATTTGGCCGCACCCCCTTTGCGCAGGGCAGCGTGGGGCGCGATCACAACGGCGGCACGTTCGTCACCTGGCTGGCCGGCGCGGGCATCAAGGCCGGCTCGACCGTGGGGCAGAGCGACGAATGGGGCTACCAGTCGGCCGAGGACAAGACGTATTGCTACGACCTGCATGCCACCCTCCTGCACCTCATGGGCCTGGACCACGAACGCCTGACGATGCGGCACGGGGGGATTGACCGGCGCCTGACGGACGTCCATGGGCAGGTGATCAAGGACGTGCTGGCTTAAGTGGGCGATGCGGCGAATATCGCGGGCGCACAGGAAGTCTGACCCAAGGAAGTCTTTCCGCGTCTAATAGGGGCGCTACTTGGGCGCATGCTGACGGGACAATATGGATCAAAAATTTGAGGGAACTCCGAAGGCCACGTTGACGCTGGCGGGCCGCAAGGTGACGCGCAGCGAGGTGGAGAATCACTGGGGCTCGCGCCTGCAGTGGAAAGTGAGCCGTGACGGCAAGGAAATCGCCACGGTGGGCGCGGGCTTGGAGCCCACCTTTGAGCACACGGACGGGGCCGCAGGGAAGTACGAGGTCGTGCTGCAGATTTTCAAGTACGTCAACTACGCGAAGGACAAGGACGGGAAGTTTACCGAGAGCAAGTATGTGGATGCCTCCACGCCGGTGACCTACACGATTTGAGGGAGAGGACCCATCATGTTGAAGATTGGAAATGTCCGAGTGCCGCTGTGTGATGGCGTGAGCCGCCGCAGCTTCCTTGAGGCGGGGGCGGCGTCCACGCTGGGGTTGTCGCTGCCGCTCTTGAACCGGCTTCAGGCGGCCGGTGCCGTGGATGAGTCCAAGGCCAAGATCAAAAACTGCATCACCATTTTCCTCGTCGGCTCGCCCGGGCACCTGGACACCTGGGACATGAAGCCCGACGCGCCGGAGAACATCCGCGGCAAGTTCAAGCCCATCAAGACCAACGTGCCCGGCATCCAGATTTGCGAGCACTTCCCCCGCATGGCGAAGATGATGGACAAGGTGGCGCTCATCCGCAGCCTGCACCACAAGACGGGCGCCTCGCACGAGAACGGGCAGCGTTGGATGATGAGCGGCCATGACTACTCCGAGGCGAACAAGCAGCCCTACATGGGCTCGGTGCTCTCCCGCGTGTTTGGGCCCAAGGGTGCCTTGCCCTCGTCCATCATTCTTCCCGTGAAAATCGGCAACACCGGCACCTCCACGCCCCACGGCCAGGAGTCGGCGTTTCTGGGCAGCGGTCACGAGCCCTTCTTCCTGGGAGGCGACCCCGCGCTGTCCACCTTCAAGGTGGCCAATCTCGAACCCCCCGCCGGGCAGACGGAGTTTCGCGTCGACGCCCGCCGCCGGCTCTTAAAGGACATTGACGACGTGCAGCGACGGGTGGAATCGGGCAGCACGCTGGAGCGCGACACGGCCTATGCGCGTGCGTTCAACCTGCTCACCAATCCGGAGACCAAGCAGGCCTTTGACCTGAACAAGGAGCCCGACAAGCTGCGCGACCGTTATGGCCGCAATACGCTGGGCCAAAGCTGCCTCATGGCGCGGCGACTGGTCGAGCGCGGCTCGCGCTTCGTCACCATCAACCATTTTGACACGGTCTTTGGCATCTCCTGCTGGGACATGCACGCCGATGGCGGCAGCCTCAACAACACCTACGCCGACTACGAGCACCTCTTGATGCCCCAGTTTGACATGGCGTTCACCGCGCTCATGGAGGACTTGGAGCAGCGCGGCCTGCTTAAGGACACCGTGGTGGCCGTGCTGAGCGAGTTTGGCCGCACGCCCGGCATCAACGGCCGTGGCGGGCGCGACCACTACCCCTCGGCTTGGACCAACTTCTTGGCCGGCGGCAACATCCGCGGCGGGCAGGTCATCGGTTCCACCGACAAGCTCGGCGCCGCGCCCCATGACAATCCCATCGAGCCTCCGCGCATCGTGGCGTCGATCTACCACGCCATGGGCATCGATCTGGAAACGACGATGATGCCCGGGCCCGGTGGCCGGCCCGTTCGCTTCATTGACGCGGACCCCATTCGTGAGTTGTCTTAAGCCACTGCGCCGCGGTGCGCTCTCCCGGATCGGATGGGCTTGCGCATTTCTGGCGCTGAGCGCGCCCTTGCATGCCGCGCCGCCGGAGATCCGGGGCTTGGACGTGCGCGGATTGCGCGCGGGCGGCACGGTGACGATGACGATCGACGGCGCCAGCCTGCTTCCCAACCCGCGCCTGCTCAGCTCCCTGCCCATCGCCAGCCAAAAGGTGCGCGAAGGCGCGCAGGCCGGCCGCATCGCGCTGGACATCACGCTGGCAGGCGACGTCGTGCCCGGCGTGTACGCGTGGTGGTTGGTGACCGACGAGGGAATTTCCACGAAGGAGGTGCTCACGGTGGACGCGCTGGATTCGGCACCGCTGGGTGCCAAGGTCGCAACACTGCCGGCGGCGCTGCACGGAACGATTTCCGGCGGCCAGGTGCGCGAGACCATCTTCACAGGAAAGGCCGGTCAGGACATCCTCTGCGAAGTCGAAGCCCAGCGGCTGGGCGGCGGATTGCGCCCCGTGCTCCACCTGCACGGGCCTGATGGCGCGCTGCTCAAGTGGAGCCTGCCGACGGCGGCGCTGCGCGGAGACTCGCGGCTGGAACTGCGCCTTCCCTCAGACGGCGAGTACACGCTGCGCCTGCGCGACCTGCAGTACGCGGCGCCGGCCCCCAATCATTTCCGCCTGAAAATTGGGCTCTGGCAATTTGCCGACATGGCGTTCCCTCCCGCCGTCCGGCGCGGCAGCTCTGTGGAACTGGAGCTGCTGGGCAACGGGCCTGCGCGGCGCGTGAGCCTGCCGGCCACCTTCGAGGGCGAGGCGATCGCCGCGCCGTGGGTGGACGCGCGGGGTGCGAGCGGCTTGCGCCCCGTGATCCAGTTGACGGACTTGACCGAGCTTGTGGAGGCCCGCGCCGGTGCCGCGGCCCAGCCATTGGCGGAGCTGCCGGTGGCTGTGAGCGGGCGCATCGAAAATCCCGGCGAGGAGGACGCCTACCAATTCAGTGTCCCGCCTGAGACCGAGGTTCAGGTGGAACTCTTCGCCGACCGGCTGGGCTCGCCGCTGGACACGGCGCTCACGCTGCGCGACGAACGCAATGCGACGGTGGCCTCCAATGATGACGTCATCGCGGGCACCGGCGATTCCAAGCTCACCTACAAGGTGCCCAAGACGGGCACGAACCTCGTTGCAGTCGTGCGCGACGTGCACGGGCGGGGCGGGCGCGGGTGCATTTACAGGCTCAAGATCACCCGCAATGAACCGGAGAAATCGGCTGCCGGTTTCGCGCTCTCGCTCAAGGACGACGCGCAGGCCCTGCCCGTGGGGCGCCCGGTGGTGCTGCGTGTCGAAGCGGTGCGCAGGGGATACGATGGCGCCATCGCTTTGGCATTTGACCGGCTGCCGCCGGGAGTCAGGGTCGCAGGCGGGGAAATCCCCGCACGGGCCACCGGCGCCTTGATGACGCTTTCGGCCGATGCGCCGCAGCCGCCCTTGGTCACGATTTTGCGCGGCAAGGCTGGCGAACGCGAGGCCGCTGCGGTGGACCCCGATTTTCCCGCAGGCAAACATCAACCATGGCTGGCACGCGAACTGGCTGTGGCGCCGTTCGCCAAACCCACGGTGGACTTTTCCATCCAATGGGCCAACGCCACGCTTGCCGCCGTGCCCTTGGGAGGCAGGCTTGCCCTGCCGTTGCGGGCTGCGCGGCCTGTCGGGTTTGATGGCGTCGTGCGCCTCACGCTTCTTACTAGTCAGGGAATCCCGGCCAACGCGCAGGGTCAGCCGGATGTCAACCGTGCATTGCGCCAGGAAGCGGCGGTGCAGATTGCAGCCGACCCCAAGGCGCAGCAGACGTTTGATGCCATCGCCGTGGCCCAAAAGGTGGTCGAGTCCGCAGCCAAGGTTCTTGCCGACGCCAAGGAGGAAGCCGCCAAGACCGCCGCCGCCGCCAAGGTGAAGGAGGCGCAGGGCAAGCTCGATGAGGCAAACAAAGCCGCGCAGGCCGCATCCGACGCGGCGCGCAATGACGCGAGCTTCTCCCTCCTCGTGCCGGCGGAACTGCCCGAGGAGCCGCACCAGTTTGCGTTCAAGGCCCAACTCTTGCGGCGCGATGGGCGCACCGTGGAGGCCGTGGCGTTCACACCGGTGCGCGTCTTGCCCGTGGTCAATCCGCTGGTGCTTGCCTGGGCCGCACCGAAGTTCGAGGCCAAGCTCGACCCCAAGACGGGTGGCGCGCTTGAGCTGGTGGGAAAGCTGAGCCGGTTGGAAGGGGCGAAGGGCGAGGTGGCCGTGACTTTGACGGGCCTTCCTGCCGGGATCGCCGTGCCGCGCGCGGCGGTGAAGGACGGCGAGACTGAATTTAAACTGCCGCTCAAATTCCCGGTGGGCTTCGCCGCGGGTGAAGTGAAAGGGGTCAAGGCTGTTGCCACGGGCAAGTTTTTTGCGGGCGGTCCGGATGTTCGCAGCCGAGAAATCGAGGTCGCCATTCTGGTCGTGGCGGCCGCGCCTGAGAAAAAACCTTGAAGCCCGCCAAGTACATGAGACGTATCCTCCCCTTGCTCTTGGCCCCGGCGCTTTCGATGTCGGCGCAGGAACTGCCCGAGCTGACAGGCAACCCGGTAGCAGTTCCCGCAGCACTGACGCTTACGCGCATCCGCGAGCCTCGGCTGCTGGTGGTCACCGGCAAGGCGGCTTCAGGCCATGACGTGGACCTGACGCGCGCGACCCAGTGGGCGAGCAGCAATCCAGCCGTGGCGCGCGTGGACGCACTGGGCTGGGTTAGCGCCCTCACCAATGGGCAGGCCACACTGACCGGGCAGGCTGGCGGAAAATCACTGCGTGTGGACGTCACGGTTCAACTGCCGCCCACCGATCCACCGCTGAGTTTCCGGCATGACGTGATGCCCGTGCTTTCCAAGGGCGGCTGCAATATGGGTGCCTGCCACGGCTATTCGCTGGGGAAGAACGGATTTAAACTCTCGCTGCGCGGTTCGGATCCAGCGTTGGATTACCCGGCGATCACGGAGGATTTTTTTGAACGTCGCATCAACCGGCACAATCCGCCGGCGAGTCTGCTGGTGCAGAAGCCTCTGGGCGATCTGCCACACGAGGGCGGCGTCCGGTTTGATTCGGGAAGCCTCTTGCATTCCATTCTGGCGGGGTGGATCGCGCAAGGCGCACGGGATGACGCGCCCACGCTGCCGACCCTCATGGGTGTTCGTATCCATCCGATGAAGGCCGTGGTGGCGCCCAAGGCACGCCAGCAGTTTCAGGTATTGGCGCGCTACAGCGACGGCACCGAGCGCGATGTGACGCGCATGGCGATTTATGAAGTGAACACCGAACGGGTGGCGCGCGTGGATGACGCTGGCCTGGTGGCTGCCGCGGCGTTGGGCGAGACGGCTGTCGCCGCGCGCTACGAGCGCATTTTCGCCGTCGCCACGCTCATCGTGCTGCCGGCCGACTCAAAGTTCCAGCCCGCCCCGGTGCCGCAGGATAATCTGGTGGACCGGCATGTGGTCGCCAAACTCAACGACCTGCGCATCGAGGCGTCGCCGGTGGTGGATGACGAGCGGTTTCTGCGGCGCGTGTACGTGGATCTCATCGGCGTGCAGCCCAAGCCCGAGGAGGTGCTGGCCTTCGTGGCCGAGGCCGCGGCGGACAAGCGCGCCAAGGTGGTGGAGCGGCTCATGCTGCGGGCCGAATTTGTGGACTGGTGGTCACTGCGCTGGGGTGACCTGCTGCAGAATTCGCGCAACACCACGAGCGATCCGGCGATGTACGCGTTTCGCGAGTGGATCCGCGCTAGCGTGGCCTCCAACAAGCCGATCGATCAGTTTGCGCGCGAGATTCTCACGGCGCGCGGCGCGTCGGGTGACAATCCCGCCGCTGCGTGGTTTGCCGCCAGCAAGGACGCTGATGATAGCCTCCAGCGGGCCACGCAGGTGTTCGCCGGCGTGCGCATGTTGTGCGCCAAGTGCCACCCGCACCCCTTTGAAAACTGGACCCAGGCCGACTACTACGGGCTCCACAGCTTTTTCAATCAGGTCAGCCTGAAGGCCGACCCCCGCCTGCCCAATGTCGCCAACGCGCGCTCGGTGATGGTGAATGTGGACGCAGGCTTCTCCAGCAACCCGCGCACCGGCCGGGCGCAGCCTCCGCGCTATCTGGGTGGTGCGGAGCCGCCGCTGGCGGCCAGCGTGGATCGCCGGCTGGACTACGCCCGCTGGCTCACGGCGCCGGAGAACCCGCACTTCGCGCGCAGCCTGGCCAACCGGTTCTGGAGCTACTTCTTTCACCGCGGCATCATTGATCCGGTGGACGACCTGCGCGCCACCAATCCCCCCATCAACGCGCCGCTCTTGGACGCGCTGGCGGCGGAGCTCGTGCGCAGCAAGTACGACGTGCGCCAGCTCATCCGTACCATCGTCAACTCGCGCACCTACCAGCGCAGCACCGCCACCCTGCCCACCAATGCGCATGACGACGCCAACTTTTCACACGCCCTTCCGCGCCGGCTGCCGGCCGAGGCGCTCTTGGATTCGCTCGTGCAGGCCACCGGCGTGGTGGAGAACTTCGGCGGGGCGCCCACGGCCTTCACCGCCGCGCAGCTGCCCGACGCCAATTTCAACAGCGAGTTTCTCAATCTCTTCGGCAAGGCCCAGCGCATGGAGGCCTGCGAGTGCGAGCGTGACACGCGATCCAACATGCTGCAGGCGCTCGATTTCATCAACGGCCGCTCCATCTTGAGCCGGGTGGTTGCGGGCAACGGGCGTCCGGCGCTGCTGCTCTCGCAGAAGCCCGATGATGCCGCGCTCATCGACCAGCTCCATTTGTGGTCGCTGGCCCGCAAGCCCACCGAGGCCGAGCGCGCGCTGGCCGTCCGGTTTTTCAAGGAGTACGGCGACAAGCGCGCCGAGGCCGCGCAGGACCTCTTCTGGGGCCTGCTCAACAGCCGCGACTTCATGCTCCTTTACTAGCCATGCACCCGGCCGCATTCCTGTTGTGCATCCTGCTGGCCGGGGCGGCACATGTGGCGCATGCGGCGGATGTGAGCTACCACCGCGAGGTGTGGCCGCTCTTTAAGCGCCATTGCGTGGGCTGCCACTCCGCTCAGAAAAGCAAGGGGGCGCTGCGTCTGGACGAAGTGGCGGCGGTGCAAAAGGGCGGCCAGAGCGGCGCGCTCTTTGTTGCAGGAAAACCTGAAGCGAGCCTGCTCATCAAACAAGTGAGCGGCGAGGCACCCGAAATGCCGATCGACGCGCCACCGTTGCCGCCGGAGAAAGTCGCCCTGCTGCGTCAGTGGGTGGCACAGGGCGCGCCCTTTGATGCGCCGCCGGCATCCACCGCGCCGGCGGTGGTCATTCCCGCGGCGTATCCGTCGGCTCCGTCCATTGCCAGCGTCGCCTTGAGTCCGGACGGCAAATGGGTCGCCGCGGCATGTCGTAGCGAGGTGGCGTTCTTTGCCGTGGATGACAACACGAGCGCACCGCGCCGCCTTCCCACCGACTGCGATCTTATTAGTCATGTCGAATTCAGCCCGGATGGCGCGCGGCTGGTGGCCGCGGGCGGCACACCGCAGCGCTTTGGCGCCGTCACCTTCTTTGCCCTTCCAGCGGGGCGGATGGAACACACACGGCGGCACGGGCGCGACACGTTCTTTCGCGGCAGCTTTGCGCCCGATGGCCGGGCCATCGCCCTCGGTGGCGCGGACGGCGCCGCGCACATCGTGCCGGTGGACGCCGCCGCAAAGATCCAGTCCATTGAGCTTCACAGCGACTGGGTGCTGGACGTGGCGTACACCCCTGATGGCAAACAGCTGGTGACTGGCGGGCGCGACAAGACGGCGAAGGTGAGCTCGGTGGAAACACTCCGGCTGTTGCGCATGGTGGACCAGTCGAGCGACATCATTAGCTCCGTGGCGTCGGACGCGCTGGCGGCCGTGGCCGGTGGCTACGCGCGCACGCTCACGGGCTACGACTACAAGGTTGCGCTGGCTGGGGTGGAAGTCACCGGGAGCGGCAACGGGGCGCAGCCGGTGAACCGGCGCGACCAGTACGTGCGCCCGTTTGAGGGGCAGCCTGACGCCGTGCAAGATCTGGCCACCAGCGGCGACCGTAAATGGCTGGCAGTGGCCACGCGCCAGCCTGAGGTGCGGATTTATCAGACGAGCGATCGCGCGCGCAAGACGACCCTCAGCAAGCTCTCCGGGCCGGTCAACGCGGTGGCACTGGATCTCAACGGCACGCGGCTGGCTGTGGGCGGCCGCGATGGATTGGTGCAGGTGTACGAGGTGGCCACAGGCAAGCTGCTGCGCTCGCTTACGCCCGTGCCGGTGACCGTGCGCCCGTAAGGCGCGTCCTTGGCCGCTTGCGTCCCGGCCGGGAGGTTGGTTTCATCAACGCCAACCATGCAAACGCGTTTCTGGATTCCACTCATCACGGCCACGCTGCTGGCACTTGGCAGCTTGCCCGCGGCGGAACCCCCCAAAGCGCCCTCACCGGTGGTGCTACTCATCAGCATTGATGGATTGCCTTCGTGGATGTGGCGCGATCCAACGCTGCCGGTGCCGACGCTGCGCCGGCTGGCGCGCGAGGGCGCGGTGGCGCAGGCGATGACGGTTTCCAATCCGTCCGTCACGTGGATCAACCACACGACACTGGTGACGGGGGTCTCACCGCGCCGTCACGGGGTGTTGTACAACGGGCTGCTCGTGCGGCAGGGCCCGGACAAGCCGCCGAAAGTCGAGCAGTGGCGCGACAAGGCTGAGCTGGTGCGAGTACCCACGGTGTACGACCGCGCGGCAGCCGCAGGTCTTTCGGTCGCGCAGGTGGACTGGGTGGCGGTGACCAATGCGGCGAGCATCCGCTGGAACTTTTCGGAAATCCCCAACCCGAAGGGAGAGATCGAAGCGGAGCTGGCGGCGACGGGCGTCGCGACGCTGGAGCAGATTTCCCAGTTCACGAAGGACAAGAACATCGCCTGGCGCGACATGGTGTGGAGTTCTGCGGCGGCGCACATCCTGCGGACGCGCAAGCCCAACCTCCTCATGTTCCACCTGCTCACCACCGACTCGGTCAATCACACCTACGGTCCGGGCACGAGCGCAAGCCACACGGCCTTTGCCTATGCCGACCACATGGTGGGAAAGCTCTTGGACGCGCTCAAGGACGCGGGGCTGCAGGAGCGCGCCACGGTGTTCATCGTGACCGATCACGGGTTTAAGAAGGTGGCCAAGCTCATCCATCCCAACCTCGCGCTCAAGCAGGCGGGCTTGTTGCGCGCTGCCGGGCCCACCGTGACGAGTTGCGAGGCGTACGTGATGGCGCAAGGCGGGCTGGCCTTCGCGTTCGTCACCGATCCGGAGCGGCGCGCGCAGGTGCTGCCGCGGCTTCGCAAGGCCTGCGAATCCATCGAGGGCGTCGCCCGTGTGCTGGACGGAAAGGACGCCCCCACGCTGGGCATGCCCACGCCGGAGGAAAATCAAGGCATGGGCGACCTCATACTCTACGCCAAAGCTGGCTACGCCTTTCAGCCCAGCGTGGCGGCGGCGGACGTTGTGATCGAGGCCAAGACCTATCTTGGAACCCACGGCTATGCGAACACCGATCCGGAACTGGACGGGGTGTTCATCGCATGGGGGCGCGGGATTCGCCCCGGCGCCCGAAAGGATCGCGTGGCAAACCTCGATATCGCCCCAACTTTGGCGCGGCTGCTCGGGGTGGGATTGCCCGATGTCGAAGGCCGGGTGCTGGATGAATTCCTAAAGTAACCACCGCCACGCCCCCCCCCTCCCGCACCCGGGGGAATTGAATTGAGTCGCCCGCCGCTCAATCTAAACTTGCCCCATGGCGCTGCACATTCTGTCATTGCGATGCACGTTGCTGGCGGCAGTCACTGCGGCCGCGACTGCGGCGCCATTGCCGCCTGACCACGCCGCGCGATTGGTCCGTGGCGCGGAGCTTTTTCAGCGCGAGGTGCGTGCGACGCTCTTGCAGCACTGCCACCAATGCCACGGCGGCGACGCGACCAAGGGCGGGCTGGACATCACCACTCGCGATTTGCTGCTCAAGGGCGGCGAGAGCGGCCCGGTCGTCGTTCCCTTTGATGCCGCAAAAAGCAGGCTCTATCGGCTGGCGGCGCATCTGGAAATGCCGGGGATGCCCAACAAGGCGCCCAAGCTTGCCGATCGCCAGATCGCCGCGCTCGCGGCATGGATTAATGATGGCGCGCCCTACGACAAGCCGCTGGTGGGAACCGGTGCGGCGGCTGCAGGCCGGCTGGTGACCGATGCCGACCGCCAGTTCTGGTCATTCCAACCACTCAACACCACCCCGGCGCCTGCCGTGCGCGATGCCGCGTGGCCCAAGGGTGACGTGGATCGTTTCATCTTGGCCCGGCTGGAAGCCCGGGGGCTCGCGCCCAGCGCTGCGGCCGACCGCCGCGTGCTGGCGCGACGATTGCACTTGGATTTCACCGGCCTGCCGCCGGCGCCGGTCGTGGTGGAGGCATTCGTCAAGGACACCGCGCCCGACGCGGTGGCGCGGCTCGTCGACAGCCTGCTCGCCAGCCCGCATTACGGGGAGCGGTGGGGCCGCCATTGGCTTGATCTCGCGCGCTTTGCCGAGAGCCACGGGTTCGAGCAGGACTACGACCGTCCGCACGCCTACCACTATCGCGACTTCGTGATCCGCGCGCTCAACGCGGACATGCCCTTCGACCAGTTCGTGCAATGGCAGATCGCCGGCGATGAGTTGGCACCGGGCAATCCGCTGGCCCTCATGGCCACGGGATTTCTGGGTGCGGGCGTTTTCCCCACGCAACTCACCGAGAAGGAATTTGAGTCCGCCCGTTATGACGAGCTCGATGACATGGCCGGCACCATGGGCACGGCGATGCTGGGCCTCACGATCGGATGCGCGCGCTGCCACGACCACAAGTTTGACCCCATCCCCACGCGCGATTACTACCGGCTCACGGCTGCGTTCAGCAGAACCATCCGTAGCGAAGTGGAGCTGGACTTGGCATCGGAGACCCACGCCGCCGCGCTGGCCGCGTGGAGTGCCAAGCGCCGTTCGCTCGACGACCAACTCGCCAAATTCGAGGCCGTGCAACTTCCCGGGCGCTTTGACGTGTGGGCAAAAAAAGCGGCGGGAGAATGGGGTGCTCTCTTTCCGTGGCTGGTGCTGGACGAAGCGAAAGTCCAGTCGCTGGATGGCTCGACCTTCACGCCGCAGGCAGACGGATCGATGCTGCTTGCTGGGAAAAATCCCAACACCGACCGCTGGGTGATCACCACGCTCCCACTGCAGGGAACCCTCACCGCCCTGCGGGTTGAGGCCCTTGCGGACGCGTCGCTCAAGAAGCAGGGGCCGGGCCGCGCCGACAACGGCAATTTTTCGCTGACTGACCTGCGTGTCTTCGCACAGCCCGCCGACGGCTCAAAGCCCCGCGCGCGTGTGAAACTCACCCGGCCCCGGGCGACCTTCGAGCAAAATGCCGGCGGCCTTTCGGTGGCCAGTTCCATCGATGCGGACGCGCGCCAGACCGGCTGGGCGGTGGACCCGCAGTTTGGAAAGAATCACGCGGCCGTGTTCGAGTTTGACGGGCCGATCAGTGCCCCCGGCGGCGTCGTCCTCACGCTCGAACTGGATTACTTCACCAACACGCGGCACGTCATCGGGCGGCCGCGATTCTCGGTCACCACCGTGCCTTCACCGGCGCCGCTGGCGGGAGGCATGCAGCTCCAATCCATCCTCACGATGGCGCGTCTCGCCCAAGAGCTACGGCTGACGCGGTTGACCGACGCGCAGCGCTTCGCGCTCATCTCCATGAACCATCCGCTGGACGGCGCATGGAAGGCGCTCTGCAAGGCGTTGGAGGAACATGACGCCGCCCGGCCCAAGCCCGTGATGACCAAGGTGCAGGTGTGCAGTGAAGGGGTGAAGCCCATGAAGCACCACGCCGATGACCGCGGCTTCCCGCACTTTTACAAAGAGGTCCATTTCCTCCGGCGCGGCGATTCAGCCCAGAAGGGAGACGTGGCGCAGCCGGGCTATCTGCAGGTGCTCACGCGCGGGGGCAAGGATGAAACCGCTTGGGCAGCCCCTCTGCCGCAGGACACCACCACGTCCCATCGCCGGGCGGCCTTGGCGCGCTGGATCACCGATCCCCGGCACGGCGCGGGGCATCTGCTGGCGCGGGTGATTGTGAACCGGTTGTGGCAGCATCATTTTGGACGCGGGCTGGTGGGCACGCCCAGTGATTTTGGCGCGCAGGGCGAGAAGCCCACACACCCGGAGCTGCTGGACTTTCTCGCGGGCGAACTCATCCGAAACGGCTGGCGGCTCAAGCCCCTGCACCGCCAGATGGCGCTGAGTGCGGCGTACCAACAGGCGGCGACCTTCGATGCGGTGAAAGCGCAGGGCGACCCGCAGAACACCCTGCACTGGCGTCACACGCCGCAGAGGTTGGAGGCGGAGGTGATACGCGACAGCGTACTCTCCGTCAGCGGCCGGTTGGATCCAGCCCTGTTCGGGCCGGGCACGCTGGACGAGGCGAGCCGGCGGCGCAGCATCTATTTCTTCGTCAAGCGCAGCAGGCTGGTGCCCACGATGCAGCTCTTTGACGCGCCCGAGCCGCTGGTGGGACAGGGTGCGCGCCCGGCCACGGTCATCGCTCCGCAGGCGCTGCTTTTCATGAACAGCCCGCAGGTGAGGGCCGCTGCCAAGGATCTTGCAACGGCTCTGCAGAAATCCGCCGCCTCGCCGGCGCAGTCCGTGCCCGCGTCCTATCTGGCGGCGCTGGGCCGCGCGCCATCCCCCACAGAACTGGCGGCCTCCGTCGCATTCGTTGCGGCGCAGGAGGCGGCCTATCGATCATCGGGCCGCGCCGACGCGGCGCATCTGGCACTGGCAGACTTTTGCCAGGCGCTCTTTGGTCTCAATGAATTCATCTACATCGAATGAAAGCCGACATGAACGGAATGATGCACCGGCGGGCGATGCTGCAGCGCTGCGGCCTGGGCGCGGGGGCGTTGGGCCTTCACGGGCTGCTGCACGAAGAAGGGCTGCTTGCCGCGCCGGCGGCCGATCCGCTGGCGCCGCGAAAGCCTCACTTTGCCGGAAAGGCCCGCCGTGTGATTTGGATTTTTGTGAACGGTGGCCAGAGCCAGGTGGACACTTGGGACTACAAACCCGAACTGGCGCGCCGCCACGGACAGACACTGGAAGGCTTCGACCGTTTCACCGGATTCTTTGCCAATGCCGTGGGCGGCCTGATGAAGAGCCCGTTTGCATTCGCGCGGCACGGCCAGTGCGGCAAGTGGGTGTCGTCCATCTTCCCGCATCTCTCGCGGCACGTCGACAGGATGGCGTTTGTGCACTCGCTCTACACGGAGTCCAACAACCACTCGCCTGCGCTCTTCATGATGAACTGCGGGCTCCCCCGCATGGGATTTCCGTGCGTGGGTTCGTGGGTGACCTACGGATTGGGTTCGGAGAGCCGCAGCCTTCCGGCGTTTGTGGTGATGAGCGATCCGCGCGGGCGCGGTCTGCCCAAGGGGCACGCGGCAAACTGGGGCGCAGGCTTTCTTCCCAGCGTGTTTCAGGGGACGCACTTCCGGCCGCAAGGCGAGCCCATCGATAACCTCAAACGCCCGCAGGAAATGTCGGCCGCACAGCAGCGCGCTCAACTGGACCTCGTGGCGGGGCTCAACCGGCTGCATCACGCGCGGCATCCGGGCGAGGGCGAACTGGGTGCGCGCATTGAAAGTTTTGAGCTGGCCTACCGCATGCAGGTCGCCGCGCCCGAGGCGCTGGACATTGCCCAGGAGCCCGAGTCCATCCGCAAGCTCTATGGTCTGGACCAGAAACACTGCGCGCACTTCGCTGCGCAGTGCCTCATGGCGCGCCGGCTCGTGGAACGCGGCACGCGCTTCGTGCAGATTTATTCCGGCGGCATGGAGAATCAGCTGAGCTGGGATGGCCACAATGACATCGCGGGCAACCACACGGGGTTTGCGCAGGAGAGCGACCAGCCCACGGCCGCGCTGATTGAGGATCTGGCGCAGCGGGGCATGTTGGAGGACACGCTGGTGGTCTGGGCGGGTGAATTTGGCCGGCTGCCCGTTGCCCAGAAAAGTGACAAGCCCGGGCGCGATCACAATCCCCACGCCATGACGGCGTGGATGGCCGGCGGCGGCATCCGGGGCGGCACCACCTATGGCGCGACCGACGACATCGGCCACAAGGCCGCCGTGGACCGGGTGCATGTGAACGACCTGCACGCGACACTGCTGCACCTTCTGGGCATGGATCACGAAGGGCTGACGTACCGGCTCAACGGGCGCGACTTCCGCCTCACCGACGTCGCCGGCAAGGTGATTAGACCGATCCTGGCCTAGGGGTTTTTCCGGTGTCGTGTGGATGCTGCGTGTCGTGGATGCGGTGCAGCAGCGCGTCGCGCCGCGCGTGGCGCCGTGCTTGGTAGTTTTTCAGCCCCGACCACGAGAGCCAGAAGCCGGCGGCACCCAAGACCACTCCAAAGATCGCCGCGCCGACCGTCCATGCGCCGAGAAATTCCAGCAGCTGTCCTCCTTTGAGCAGTGCCCAAAGGCTTTTCATGCTCGCGGAAAACGACGCGCGGTCAATCATGTCCACGCTGACATTGACGCCTAGGATCCACTTTCCAAGAAGGATGCTGGGAGGAATGGTGAGAAAGGCAAAGAGCTTGGCGAACACAAACCCCGCGAGCGACGCGGCGTAGTGGCCGCGCAGGAAATGATTGAGCGGATAGAAGAGCAGAAATCCAAGACCCAGTGTCGGGAAGAAGAGGAGCTCGATGAAAATGCCGTAGGCCACGCCGCGCGCCACTTGGCCGGGGGCGCCGGAGGTGCGCAGGATTTTCAGGTAGTCCAGCCGGAATCGCCGCCGCAGCCGATCCCAGCGCGACCGGCGCCGCGGATGCCGTGCGGGCTTTATTTCTGGACCACCCATTCGAAGGCGATCTTCACTTCGTCCTTGGTGGTGACGGAGCCCGTGGGCAGTTGCGGGGCGGGTGGTTTGATTCCAAAGTCGGTCATCTTGAGCTCAGTCGCGCCTTTCACCGTGAGCTTGTCACCCCTCTCTAGGATCGTCACAGGCAGCGTGATGACCTTTGTCTTGCCGTTGATCTTCACGGTGCCACGGCACTGACACGAGGCTTCCTTGTCCTTGATCTGGGTCACCATCAGCTGGTCCAGATCGAACTCAATCGTCTTGTGCGTGTCGGCGTTTAACGCCGCGTGCATCACCTCATCCATGCGCTTGTTGTTGCTCTTGAGCGAGCGGGTGATGAGCGTCACCTTGGCCGCCGCATCCACCGGGCCGGTCTTAGCCAGATTTGCGGCCGTGAGCTTGAAGACGCCGCCCACGGCAAGGCTCTCCACCTTCCACTTGTGGACGTTGGAATCGCCGTCAATGGTGAGCTTGCTGCCGGGCTTTCCGCGGTAGGTATCCTGCGCGGGCGCCATCGCGGCGGCGAGCAAACCTGCAAGGAGCAATAAAGATTTCATGGGGTTGCGGGTCAGACTTTGAACCACTCGTCGAGGATCTCGATGCGCTTGCGCGTGAGGACGGCTTCGTTGGCCTTGAGCGCGACGATGGTGGCCTGCATTCCGTCAGCCGCGTCAGCGGCGGGCAGACGGCTCTCCTTCAGTTTGGAGAGATGCTCGGCGATGGCAGGCGCGTCGCCCTCGCCAAAGGTGGCCACGAAATCCTCCACGGCCGTCTTCACCTGATGAGCGTTGTAGGCGAAGGCTTCCAGCGCGTAGTAGAGGGGCGTGTTCTGGAAGGGCGAAGCCAGCGCGGCCTCTTCCTTGGCCGCCAGCTTGGTGGCATTGGCCACCAGCGCGATGCCCGTCTCGCCAAAGAACTGGTCCTTGCGGGCGTACACCTCCCAGCCGATAAGCGGCGCATCGGTCTCCTTAAACATCCACGCGCGCGAATCGCGCAACATGATCGCGCTGTCGGTGCCGTAGAAAATCTCGTACTCGCCATCGAAGGAATTGGCCAGCGTCACCTCCTGTGTGAGGTGCGCGCCGCCGGGAAATTCAAACACCGCCTGCACCGTGTCGGGCACCTTGCGACCATCGTCCTTCCACTTGAGCACGCTGCCAAAGCCGGTGACGGCGCTGGGGCGCAGGTGATAAAACCAGCTCACGACATCGGCCTGGTGCAGTCCCAATTCGCCCAGCAAGCCCGGTGAGAGCGCCGGATCCAGTCGCCAGTTGATTTCCTTCTCGCGCTCGGCATTGGGCGAAACCTGCCTCCAGCTTTGCTTGCGGTGCCACTGGACGCGCGCCTTGAGGGTCGCACCCAGACCGCCGGCACGGATAAACGGCAGCAGGAAATGCCGCTGGGGTTCCGAGCGCAACTGCAGCCCGCTCTGGAAATTGGAGCGCGGATGGGCCTTGGCCAGCGCGGCGATGGCCCGCGCATCCTCCATCGTGTGTGCCAGAGGCGCCTCGCAATACACGTGCTTGCCGGCTTTGAGCGCGGCCTGCACGAGGGGCAGGTGCTGGTGCGTGGCGGTCGCGATGATCACCGCCTCCACCTGCTTGTCGGCCAGAAGTCCGGCGGCGGCATCGTATCCGGCAGCCTTGGGCGCGAGCTTGCGCGCACGGTTGAGCGACGCCGGATAATGATCACACACGGCCACCAGCGGCGCCGAGGGCAGCACCGCCAGAGTGGAGAGGATTTCGCGCCCCCGCGGGCCGCAGCCAATGAGGCCGCAGCGGATGGGCGGAGTGGCCGCAGAATCCCGTGCGGAATCCGGGGCTTCCTGCGCGCGCAGTTCCATGGCGCGAAGCAGCGCCATGAGTGCCGTGACCGACCCGCCAGAGGCCAGAAAATCACGCCGCCCGATGCTGCCGCCAGAGGTTGCCGCTGGATTCATTGCACGCGCATCATGCGCCAGCACCGGCAGTCGTTCCATAAAAAAGATGCCGGCGGCTTCGTGCGGGCGCGCGCCAGAGCCTCTGGTAACAGAGCCGCTCAACGATCGAGCGCGGTCTGTAACGTGGCGATGGCGGCGGAGCGACGTTGCTTGGCGGCCTCCACTTCGGCCGCGGGTGCCTTCTTGGGATCGGGGTTGGGCAGCTTGCGCAGCACCTCGACCGCCTCGGTCACCGATTTCACCCACGAGGCGTCGGCGGCCTTGGCAAGATACCGGCTGGCGTCCCGGCCGCTTTCGGCCGCGGCAAACGCGACGACAGCGCGGTTGTGCTGCACCTGCTGAGCCTGGGGATTGGGCGCGGCAGAGCCGTCCACCAGCTTGAGTGCCCACCGCATGCCCTCAAGCAGGTGCTTCTGGAAGGTCGCATCCTTCCACGTTGTCTCGTTGTGGCCGAGGTTGGTGTAAAACAACCGGCCCTCGCCATACTCGCGCACCCAGGAGACCGGCACGAGATAGGGCATCAGGGGCCGCGTCTTGGTCATGTCCAGACTGAGCAGCACGCGCACGCTGGCGGGGTCGTAGTTTGAGTACTGGTAGATTTCGTCCTTCCACTGAAACTCGGCAGGGTACATGGCTACAGCCGGGTGTTGGGGGTCGTGGTTGGTGAAAGTGCAGGTGGTGCCGCTTCCCCAGGGATGACCGGCGAAGCTGCCGTTGATCATCTTCACGTAGCCGGTGAACGCTTCCTTGCCGCCGTGAAAAGTGTCGGTGGCGCTGTGGGTGCCGATGAAGCCTTTGCCGGAGCGGACGAAATCGGTCAGGGCCTCGCGCGGGTCGCCTGCGGGAAGCAGGATGCCGGTGGTGTAAAAGAACACAGCGTCAAACTGCTTCAAGTTGTCGCGCGTGATGCTGCCAATGGCATCCTGCGAGTGGACGGTCGTAAAGACGCCGCTGGCCTTTCCAATTTCGTCGAGCGTCTTCTCCACCAGGCAGAGCTGTTCGGGGGCCGGGCGGCGCACCGCCCCGTGCATGAAGCCCTTGGACTGGGTGATGACCAGGATTTTCTTGGGAGCAGCGGCGGCCGAAAACGCGCAGCCCAGCGCCAGGGTCAGGAGGCCAATCCGGAGGAGTGAAGGGCGCGCAGCATTGGAAATGTTCATGGTTGTTGGGGACGATTCTGTGGTGGGAGGGGATTGAAGACTGCCGCACAAGGCACGGTCAAGGGCAGAATCGACCGACAGGCTTTCGCGTGCAACTGGGCTTGCCACGAGGCGGGCCGGCACATTAGGATGAGCGCCAGTTTGGCACACATTGCCCGCGCGTTCCTGACGATCAGCGCGCCCATTTTTTGAGAAATGATCCGGTCATTTGCATTTACCACACAAGGCCGCCTTCACAGCAAGGACCTGGACATCTTCCTGATGCCCACGTTGCTGGCCGACACCAATTTGTTTCTGTGGGTGGATCTGGAGCGGGCGACCGAGGAGGAGGCCCGGCGGGTGCTCGATGGCATCTTCCATTTCCACCCCCTGTCCATCCTGGACTGCATCGAGGAGAGTCCGTCGCCCAAGGTGGAGGAATACAGCCCCAAGCAGGACGACCGGTTTGCGCCCTATCTTTTTATCGTGATCCACGCGGTGGACTACAGCAAGGCCGACGGCACCTTCGCCACGACGGAACTCAATTTCTTCCTCGGTAAGAACTTTCTGGTGACCTACCACGACGTGCCCATGCGCAGCATCCAGCTTGTGGAGGATCGCTCGCTCAAGGGCACGGGTCACATCGCGCGCGCGCCGGATCGCGTCGCGCACCAGCTGCTCGACGCGCTGGTGGAAAACTACACCCCGGCGCTGGAGGAACTGCAGGACGAAATCAGCGAGCTGGAGACGAGCGTGCTGCAGCGTCCCGGCAAGGACACGCTGAACCGCATCATCCAGATCAAGAAAGAGGTGCACCAGCTCCGGCGCATCATCGGCCCGCAACGCGAGGTGCTGGCCCGGTTTGCCGCGGGTGATTTCAAGCTCATCCGGCCGCACCTGCTGCCTTATTTCCGCGACGTCTACGACCGCCACTACCAAATCGGCGAACTGGCGCACAGCCACACCGATTCGCTCAATGGCATCCTGCAGGTCTATCTCAACATGTCCTCCAACCAGACCGGCGAGGTGGTCAAAACCCTGACGATGATCACCGTCATCACCACGCCGGTGATGATCATCGGCACCTGGTATGGCATGAACTTCGAGAACCTCTGGGAGGTGCGGTCGGGCTGGGGCCACCGGCATGGCTACCAGCTCGCCCTTGGTCTCACGCTCATCACCACCGGGCTGACCTACTGGTGGTTCAAGCGCAAGAAATGGTTCTAGCCCCAACGCCCCTTCCCATGCCCGCCGGCAAGACGCGCTTTCTAGACCGCATCCTTGGCCGTGTCGAACACCTCGACGCGGAGGGCTTGCAACGGCTCATCGGGCGACTGACGCGCGAGCGCGACTTCCTGGAAACGCTCTTTGACACTTTCGAGGACGGCGTGGTGGTGCTGAGCGCGCGAGCCCGCATCACATGGCACAATCAGTCCGCCAGCCACCTGCTGGGTCTGCCATTGCCGCCCACTCAACCCGACGAACTGGGGCGCTACCTGCCGGGCATCGACTGGGAAAAGCTCTGCGCCGCTCCCGCCGGCGAAGGCCAGTCCCTCACCCGACACGAGGTGCAGACCGACTACCCGCTGCGGCGCGTGCTGCGCATCTACACCACTTCGCTGGGTGGCGAGGGCCTGGCGGTGGTCATCAACGACGCCACCGATCAGCAGCAGCGCACGGTGGAAGCGATTGAAAGCGAGCGCGTCGAGGCGTTGACGCTCCTGGCGGCCAGCGTCGCCCATGAGATCGGAAACCCCCTTCAGGCCATCAGCATTCATCTGCAGCTCATCGAGCGCGAGCTTAAGAAACTCCGCCCTGCAGCCACAGGGCCGGTTCCCAAGCCGCGCCGGGGCCGGCGCGTGACGCCGGCAGAGCCGCCCCAGGATGCGAGCCTGCACAAGCTCGACCACTATGTGGGCGTCGCCAAGGGCGAGATTGAGCGCCTTCACAACATCATCACGCAATTCCTGCAGGCCATCCGGCCCTCCCGGCTGCGCATGCAGGCCGGATCGCTCAATGACGTGGTGATGGCGACCTTGGATCTCATGCGGCCGGAAATTGAGAACCGGGCAGTGCGCGTGGAGACCGGGCTGGAAACCCCGCTGCCCAAGGTGCCGTTGGACGCCGCACAGGCCAAACAGGCGCTGGTCAATCTGGCTAAGAACGCGCTGCAGGCCATGACGGCGGGCGGCGTGCTCACACTGCGCACGCGCTCCGAGGCGGCCGGCGTGTGGCTTGAGGTGACCGACACCGGCGGCGGCATTCCGCGCGAGACCATCCATCGGATCTTCGACCCTTTTTACACCACCAAGAAGCGCGGCACAGGGCTGGGCCTGATGATCGTCGAGCGCATTGTCCGCGAGCATGGCGGCCGCATCGAGCTGGAAAGCCAGTCCGGACAGGGCGCCACCTTTCGCCTGTTTTTCCCGTTCGCCCGGCCGCAGCCACGACGCATCACTTCGGCTCCCTCCAAGCCCAATGGCTGAGAAGCCTTCCATGCTGATTGTGGACGACGAGAAGCCCACACGCGAGGGGCTACGCGCGGCGCTCGAGGATCGCTACGACGTGTACGTGGCGGAAGACGGCGCGTCTGCGGAACGTCTGTTGGAGGAGCAGCACTTTGCCGTGCTCATCACCGACCTGCGCATGCCGCGTGTCAACGGAATGGAACTGGTGACGCGCGCCAAGGCGCTGCCCCGGCCGCCGGTGTGCATTCTCATGACGGCGTACGGTTCGGAGTCCGTGGCGGTGGACGCCATGAAGAACGGTGCTGACGATTACATCGCCAAGGGCCACCTGCAGATTGACGAGCTGGAATTGCGCATCGGCCGCGCACTGCGCGCCGCGACGCTGGAGCAGGAGAATCACGCACTGCGCCGGAACTTGGATGAGCGCTTTGGGCTCGAAAACATTCTGGGCCATTCAGCCGCCCTCAAGGAGGTGTTGGAGATGGTGCAACAAGTGGCACCCTCGCGCGCCAGCGTGTTGATCATGGGCGAGAGCGGCACGGGAAAAGAGTTGGTGGCCAAGGCGATTCACAATTTAAGCACCCGCGCGCGCCAGCCGCTCGTTACGGTTCACTGTGCTGCCCTCTCGCCGACGCTGCTGGAAAGCGAACTCTTCGGCCATGAGAAGGGTGCCTTCACCGGCGCACACGAGAGGCGCATCGGCCGGTTTGAACAGGCTCACGGCGGCACGCTCTTTCTGGATGAAATCGGCGAGATCGATCCCGCCATTCAGGTGAAGCTGCTGCGTCTCTTGGGCGAGAGGACGTTTGAGCGCGTGGGCTCCAGCCGTACCCAGACCGCTGACGTGCGGCTCATCGCCGCCACCAACCGCAACCTGGAAACCGCCGTGGCCGAGGGCAAGTTCCGCGAGGATCTCTATTTCCGTCTTCGCGTGATGGAGATTCACATGCCGCCGTTGCGAGAACGCGGCTCGGACATCGTGCTGCTGGCGGAAGCGTTTCTGCGCGAGTACGCGCGGGAAAATCAGAAGCGCGTGGCGGATTTCGAGCCCGCGGCCATTGAGGCTCTGATGGCCCATCCGTGGCCCGGAAACGTCCGCGAGCTGCGCACGGCCGTGGAGCACGCCGTGGTGCTCTGTCGCGGGGCATCGATCGGCCTGCGCGATCTGCCTGCGGGCGTGCGCGGCGGCTCGTCCGGGGCACCGGCGGTGTCCACCCGTGGCTGGCTGGGCAAACAGACCGTGACGGTGGAGGATGCCGAGCGCGCGCTCATCGTCCGCGCTTTGAAGGAGTGCGCCGGAAACCGGTCGGCGGCGGCTGAAAAAATCGGCATGAGCCGCCGCACGCTGCATCGCAAACTCCACCGGTATAACCTGCACGACCTCTAGGGAGGCTGGCAGGAGGTGCCCACCGCGTGCGGCGCCCCTCAACGCCGCGGCCGGCGCAACACCAGCTGCGCCTCCAGCTTCTCAAAGCTGTTGGGCACCGCGCCGTCGGGCAGCAGCAGGGGAAGCAGCTCCCAGCCTTCCGCACCCAGCGAGTTCAACTTCGCCTCGGTGGCGTCCACGCGCTTTAGCAGTTTGTACTCCCACCCTTGCATGGGTCCAAGCATGCCCTGCGCGGGCGGGGGAAGGCAATCTTGGCCGCGTCGTCATTTCAGTTGACGGCGGCGCAGCCCGGCGGCTCAATGCGCCCATGACCACACATTCATGGGCTCTGAGGGCGTGTCTTTTCCTGATGGCGGCGGCCGTTTCGCTAAGTGCGGACGTGCGCCTGCCGGCGGTGTTCGGCTCTCACATGGTGCTGCAGCGCGGACAGAGCGTGCCCGTCTGGGGCTGGGCGGATGACGGCGAGGAAGTGACGGTGGAATTTGCCGGCCAGAAAGTGAGTGCGACGGCCAAGCAGGGCAAGTGGTCTCTGGCGCTCACGCCCCTCAAGGCCAGCAGCGAGAGCGCCGCGTTCACCGTGACGGGCAAAAACAAGGTGTCGTTCACCGACGTGGTGGTGGGCGACGTGTGGCTCTGTGGCGGACAGTCGAACATGGAGTGGACTGTTTCGTCCTCAAAGGACAAGGAGAAGGAAATCGCCGCGGGCAACCATCCCCTCATTCGGCATATCAAGGTGCCGCATGTCACCGCCACGAAGCCGCAGGACGATGTGAAGGCCGGTGCTTGGCAGGCGGCCACGCCGCAGACGGTGGGCGCTTTCACCGCCGTGGGCTATTTCTTCGCGCGGACCATCCAGAAGGAGATTGGCGTGCCCATCGGCCTGCTCGGTTCCAACTGGGGCGGCACGCGTATCGAGCCGTGGACGCCGCCGGTCGGTTTCCAATCCGTGCCCGCGCTCAAGGCGGACTTTGCCGACAAGCTCAGCCAGTTCCCTGCCGTCAGCGGCAATGTCGCCCAGAACGGCTCGCCGCTGGCGATGTACAACGCCATGATTCACCCGCTGGTGCCCTACGCGATGAAGGGTGCCTTGTGGTATCAGGGCGAGAGCAACAACGGCGAGGGCATGTTGTACTATGAGAAGATGCGCGCGCTCATCAGCGGATGGCGCAGCGTGTGGCACCAGCCGGAGATGCCCTTCCTGTTCGTCCAGCTGGCTCCCTTCCGCTACGGCGGCTCGCCGGAGAGACTGCCTGGCATCTGGGAGGCGCAGACGGCCTCGCTGCAGATTCCCCACACGGGCATGTGCGTCACCACCGACATCACCACCATCAACGACATCCATCCGCCGAACAAACAGGAAGTCGGTCGGCGGCTGGCGCTGTGGGCACTGGCTAACACCTATGGCAAGACCGGGCTGGTTTACTCCGGCCCCTTGTTCAAGTCGGCCAAGGTGGATGGCGGTTCCATCCGCGTGAGCTTCGATCATGTCGGTGGCGGGTTGGTGAGCCGCGATGACAAGCCTCTGAGCCACTTTCAGGTTGCCGGCGCCAATGGCAAGTTTGCCGCTGCTGAGGCCACGGTGGACGGTCAGACCGTGGTCGTGCGCGCCGCTAGCGTGGAGCAACCCAAGTTTGTGCGTTTTGGCTGGGACCAGTTGGCCGAGCCCAACCTCTCCAACAAGGAGGGACTTCCCGCTTCGCCCTTCCGCACGGACAAGCTGCCGCCGGTGGCACCGACCCCGACGCCCGCTCCAAAGAAAAAGTAGATTATGCATGGGGCGCACCGTTCGCAGAGAACGGTGCGAGGAAATCGGCATTGCCAAGACCGCGCATTCGCGGACACTTCCCGCGTCTCAATGTCGAAATCCGCCCCTTCCAAAAAATTCGCCGCCTACCCGCGCCTCAACCCGCTGGGCATCGGCAAAAACACCTCCGCCGCCGACCTGATTGACGGGGCCTTCATGGCCTACAACGGCGGCCGCCTGCGCGAGGCCGCCAAGCTGCTCGCCGAGAAGATGCTCCCGGAGGACGGCTTCGTCGGCATGAGCCTCACCGGCGCGCTCACGCCGGCGGGCCTCGGCAAGAGCTGCCTCATCCCGCTCATGAAGGCGGGCTTCGTG
>SYLI01000052.1 GCA_005809105.1 Verrucomicrobiales bacterium
GAGGCCCGCACGCCGCTCATCATCAGCGGCCCGGCCGTCGTCAATGCCGATAACAAGCTCTACGCCCAGCTCAAATCGCTGGTCGAATCCTTGGTGCGCCGCCAGCAAAGGCTGGCCGACGAGATGCTCGCGGAAGCGGAGGCGCATCTGGCCAAGTTGCCGAAGAATGGGGAGGCCGACAGCGCCGACGAGCAGCACATCGGCCTTTTGATGTACAAGGCGCGCCTGGGACAGCCCAAGGCCGCGCGGCTGATGCGCTTGCTCGAGGATCCGGCCAACCTGCGCCGGCTCAACACTGCGGAGCTGGATCTGCACAAGGACCAGTCCAAGAAGGATCTCTACGACGCGAAGGAATCGCTCTACTTCGCCATCGAGGAAAAGAGCCACGAGGCCGACCTCACGGAGAAGGGCCGCGGCTTCCTCAGCCCCAGCGATCCCGACGCCTTCGTCCTGCCCGATCTGGTGACGGCCTTCCACGAAGTCGACATGCGCGACTCGCTGGATGCCGCCGGACGCATGGCCGAAAAGCAGAGCGTGCAGCAGCAGTACGAGGCGAGGGCCGAACGCATCCACGTCATCTCCCAGCTGCTCAAGGCCTACTGCCTCTACGAAATCGACCAGCAGTACATCATCGAGGAAAACAAGGTCATCATCGTCGATGAACACCCGGGCCGCAAACTGCCCGGCCGGCGTTGGAGCGCCGGCCTGCACCAGGCGGTGGAGGCCAAGGAAGGCGTCGAGGTGGAGCGTGAAACGCAGACCTACGCCACGATCACGATCCAGAATTACTTTCGCCTCTACCACAAGCTGGCCGGCATGACCGGCACGGCCGAGACGGAGGCCACGGAGTTTTTCGACATCTACAAGCTGGGCGTGCTGGTGATCCCCACCAATCAGCCCTGCGTGCGACAGGACGGCAACGACTCGGTGTACAAGACCAAGCGCGAGAAGTTCAAGGCCGTGCTCTCCGAGATCCGTGACATCCACGGAAAGGGCCGGCCCATCCTCGTCGGCACGGCGTCGGTGGAGGCCAGCGAGAGCCTTTCGCGCCTGCTCAAGAAGGAGTCGATCGTCCACGCCGTGCTCAACGCCAAGTACCACCAGCAGGAGGCGGAAATCATCGCGCGGGCGGGCCAGCACGGGTCGGTCACCATCGCGACCAACATGGCCGGCCGCGGCACGGACATCAAACTGGGCGCCGGAGTGGCCGAACGGGGCGGCCTTCACGTGCTCGCCACCGAACGCCACGAGGCACGCCGCATCGACCGCCAGCTGCGCGGCCGCTGCGCACGACAGGGCGATCCGGGCAGCTCGCACTTTTTCCTCTCGCTCGAGGACGACGTGATGCGCCTCTACGGCGGCGACCGCATGGTAAAGCTCATGGAGAAGATGGGGCTGGAGGAGGATCAGGAGCTCACCCATCCCATCCTCAACCGATCCATCGAGACGGCGCAGAAACGGGTCGAGGAGCACCACTTCCAGATTCGCAAGCGCACGCTCGAGTACGACGACGTGATGAACAAGCAGCGCGAAATCCTCTACGGATTCCGCAACAAGATCATCCACAGCGAGGACGTGCGCGATCACCTGCTCGACATCATGGAGGAGATCGTGATCCAGAAGGTCGAGCAGTTCCTGCCCGCCGACATGGGCGAGGAAGGCTGGAACCTGCGGGCCTTGGGCGACTGGGCCAACCTGAACTTTCCCATCGGCATCTCCGAGGCGTCGCTGCGCAGCACCGCCGAAGCGGGCACGGAGAACCCCGTCGCCGGCTCGGTGTTTGACGGGCTCACCCCGCAGCAGTACGCGCTGTGCAAGGCCCTCTGCGGAAAAGTCAGCGAGGCCTACCGCGTCAAGGCGCAGCACGACAATCCCGCGGCCATCGCCTCGGTCGAGCGGTATACGATGCTGGGCGCCATTGACCGGCTCTGGCGCGAACACCTTTACGCGATGGACGGCCTGCGAAACTCCATCGGCCTGCGCGCATACGGCCAGCAGGATCCGCTCATCGAGTACAAGCGCGAAGCCAAGGAGATGTTTGACGTGCTGATGGCGAACATCAAAACCGAGATCTGCCACAACATCTTCCGCAGCGCCTCCAGCGTTGAGGCGTACATGAATTTCCTGCGCAGTCTGCCTTCGGTGGCGCACCATGAATCGGCCGGCGGCGGCGAGGCCAAGCCCGCGCAGCCGCAGGACGAAGTGAGCGCCCTCAACGACGCCGTGTCGCGCGCGCGCCCCCTGCGCGCCGGCCCCAAGGTGGGCCGCAACGACCCCTGCCCCTGCAACAGCGGTAAAAAGTTCAAGCAGTGCTGCGGGCGCTGACGCCGCCAAGAGGAGCTCCATGCGCGATCCCGCAGCCACGGCAGCTTCTTGGCCGCAGCCGCCGTTGCGCCTGCGTCGGCGCGTTCAGGGCATTTCCGCGATCCTCCTGCCCTTCCACTCCCACTGCGCAGTGGACTGGGAGGGGTTTGCGGCGCACGTGCGGCGGACGGTGAACGCGGGACTTGCGCCCGCGGTGAACATGGACACGGGATTTGCCCACCTGATCGACGACGCCACGCGAATCCGCGCGCTCGACATCACCCGGGCCGAATGCGCGGGAGGTCTCTATGCCGCCGGCGCGTTCGTCGGCGACGAACCCGGCGCGCCATTCAATCCGGGCGCCTATGCGCGCCAGATGGAAATCATCCAGCGGCATGGCGGCACGCCCGTTATCTTCCAAAGCCACGGCCTCACCGGTCAGGCGGATGACGCCATCGTCGCGGCATACACGCAGCTCGGTGCGGTGGGGCCCTTCATCGGCTTTGAGCTGGGCACGATGTTCGCGCCCTTCGGGAAAATCTACCCGTTGGACGTGTACCGCGGGCTCATGGGCGTGCCTGCGTGCATCGGCGCCAAGCACTCCTCGCTCTGCCGCGAGATGGAGTGGCTGCGGCTCGCGCTGCGCGACGCCACGCGCCCGGACTTCCGCGTGTACACCGGCAACGATCTGGCCATCGACATGATCATGTACGGCAGCGACTACCTGCTGGGCCTCTCCACCTTCGCGCCGGACGTCTTCGCCATGCGCGACGCCGCATGGGCCGCGGGCGACCCGGCGTTCTACGAACTCAACGACCTCTTGCAGTACCTGGGCTTCCTCGCCTTTCGCCCGCCGGTGCCAGCCTACAAGCACAGCGCGGCGATGTTCCTCAAACTGCGCGGCTGGCTCGCCTGCGATGACACGCATCCCGGTTCGCCCCGCCGTCCCGACTCGGATCGGGAAATCCTGGCGGACATCGTGAAGCGGCTGCCCACAAACCGGTCGCCGTGAAGTCCCGCAGTCCCATCGGCCTCATCGGGCTTGGCCTCGTGGGTGGCGCGCTGGCGCAACGGCTGCGGCGGGCGGGCTTCTCCGTCGTGGGCTTCGATGTAGACGCAGCGCGGAGGAAGGCGCTCAGGAAACCTGGCGGCCGAGCGGCCGAGTCCGCAGCGGCAGTGTTCGCCGCGTGCGACCGCGTGCTGCTTTCGCTGCCAAACTCGGATGTGGTCAAGGCCGTCCTGCGCGTGGCCGCACCGCAACTTCGCCGCGGCCTTCGCATCATCGACACCACCACCGGCGAACCCGACGCCACTACGCAACTCGGTGCGAAGCTCGCTCGGCGCGGCGTGCGCTACATGGATGCCACCCTCGTTGGCTCCAGCGCGCAAATCAGCGCGGGCGACGTGCTGGTACTCGTTGGCGGCCGGCGCGCGGACTTTGCGGCGGCGCGCGATTTGCTTGCGACGTACTCAAGGCAATCCTTCCACGTCGGTCCTTGCGGCAGCGGCGCGCGCATGAAGCTGGTGGTGAATCTGGCACTGGGGCTCAACCGCGCCGTGCTGGCGGAAGCCCTGTCGTTTGCCGGGCGCGTCGGCGTTTCCCAAACGCTCGCGCTCGCGGTGCTGAAGGCGGGCGCGGCCTACTCGCGCGTGATGGACACCAAGGGCGAAAAAATGCTCAAGCGTGAGTTTGCACCGCAGGCGCGCCTCTCGCAGCACCTCAAGGACGTGCGGCTCATCCTGCAGCTGGGCCGCAAACACCGCGCGCGCCTGCCTTTGGAGGGCATCCACCGCCGGCTCTTGGAGGCCGCGGTGAAAGCGGGCTTGGGCGACGCGGACAACAGCGCCGTCATTGAGGCTTACCGGTAAAACCGCGCCGCCTCCTAGTCCTCGATCTTCCTGCCGAGCGTCGGAGGGGCAAACCAGATCACCACCATCCCCAGCGCGTAAATCA
Source organism: Verrucomicrobiales bacterium (assembly GCA_005809105.1). Taxonomy (GTDB): domain Bacteria; phylum Verrucomicrobiota; class Verrucomicrobiia; order Limisphaerales; family UBA1100; genus SYLI01. The sequence goes on from SYLI01000052.1 coordinate 4,259, forward strand.
TCCCCATGATGGCGCCGGCGCGCGCGTAGTCGCCGCCAAAGTACCGGGTTAATTCGCCGGTGGTCAGCACGCCGCCCGCGACGATGAACCGGCCAAAGTTGTAGCTTAGGCCCGTGCCCGAGGCGCGAACGCGTGTGGGGAAGAGTTCCGGCAGGCACAGGGGCAGCCAACCAAAAAAGAGAGTGGCGATCAGCCCCTGCACAAACACCATGGGCAGGAACGCCCCGTGCAGCGGGTGCAGAAAGTGGAAGATGCCGCAGGTGAGCGTCACCGAAGCCAGGCTGACGAGAAAGTAGGCCCGCCGCCGTCCCAGCAGCACGGCGACTTGCGCGCCCAGGAGGCTGCCGATGGCCGCGCCGGCGGCCCACGTCGCCTGGGTGGTGGCCTTGAAGCCCGGATGGGCGGCGCCCGCCACGGCGTCTGCCCAAGGTGTGAGCCAGCGGCCGGCGCTCCATGCGGCGATGAGGGGAATGGAAGCGAGCAGGATTCCCACGAGGGTGGCCCGGCGCAAGGGCGGCGCGAGCAGTTCGCGCCATGGCGTTTCTGCCTCCGCCTTGGGCCGGTGGCGCGTGGCCGCCCAACGAGGCGATTCGGGCACCGCCCACCACGCCACCAACCCCACCACCGCCGGCGCCGCTGCAGCGAGAAAGAGCCAGCGCCAGGATTCTGCCGTGATGTCCACCATGCGACCCACCTGCGAGATCAACAGCATTCCCACGTTGGCCGAGGTGCCGATCACCCCGGCCATCCACGGCCGCGACAGGTCCGGCAAGACCTCCGACACCAGCGACACGCCGTTGGGCCACATGCCGCCGATTCCCAGCCCCGTAAGAAACCGCAGCACCACCAATTCCTCCTGCGAGCGCGCCGCGGCGCATCCTGCGGAGAAGCATGCGTAACACAGGATGCTGGCCGCCATCGCCCGCGCCCGGCCCCAGCGGTCGCCCGCCCAACCCAGCAAGATGCCGCCGACGGCCGCACCGAGGCTAAGGGCTGCGGTGAAATATCCAAACCACGCCGCGGCCACCTCGGGCCTGAACGCGCCTTCCATGAAATGCCTGGAGACCGACAAGGAGGCGATGGGCATCGCACCCATCTGCACGCCCGCGCCCATCCAGCCCAGAAACGCCACGCACACCGTCAGCACCTTGCGCGCTCGACTCGATGGGTCGGCCGACGACATCATGGCGTGAGCGGCTGCGGCGACGCGGCCGATTGCTGCAACAACTCCAGAAGGCCCGGCGGCAGCGGACCCTCCGCGGCAAAGCGCACCGCCTCATCCACCTGCTCAGGCGAGGCAAAGCCGATGATCGCCGAGGCCACGTCCGTCCTGCCCGTCACGGCCCGGATGGCGGCCTCCGGTAGTGACATCCCTGCGGGGAGCAGCGTCGCAAGCCGTTCGCTTAAACGCGCGTCCTGCTCGTAGCGATGCAATGGGAAAAACCGGGTGGTGCGCGTGTGATCACTGGGCGGCTGGCCCGCCAGTGCTCCGCCGGCAAGCACGCGGATGGCCAACACGGCCGTACCTGTCTGCGCGCAGAGCGAGAGTAATGGCGCCGGCACATCCAGCAAGTTGCAGCATACCTGCGCGGTGGCCCAACGCGCACCCCGCAACACTTGGGAGAGCGAAGGCAGCTCGCCCAGCGCCGTCAGTCCCATTTCGCCCACCACCCCATCGCGTCGCAGGCACTCCATCGCGGGCACCACATGCTCCAACACGTCTCGCGGCGTGATAGATGTGGGCTGGTCGCCTCGCCGCGTGGTGATGGAATTGTGCAGTTGCAGAAGGGTGACGCGCGGCAGTCCCAGCCGCGCCAGACTGCCGCGGAGCGACCGCGTGATCGCGCCCTGGATATCGTCCAGATCGCAGGCCTCCAGCCGAACCTTGGTGGCCACATGCACGGATTGCACCGCACCGAGTGCGCGCAACGCGGCGCCCAAGTGAGTTTCTGAACGGCCTTCGCCGTAGGTTGCCGCCGTGTCAAACCAGTTGATGCCCGCCTCAAGCGCACGCGCGATGGTGGGAAGCTGCGCCGCATGCGACCCCTCGCGAGTGAGGAGCGCGGGCACTGGCCCGGCACCGAAGGCGATCGGTGAGAGGGCGATGGACGTCCGGCCCAGCAGGCGTTTTGGAAGCGGTTGCCGGGCCATGGTGCTATGGGAGTCGACCAGAAAGGACGCAGGACTAGCAAGGCTCTTCCACGGCAGGACTCGCCACGATGAGGTGGGCGCGATACGCTGGACGCAGCTGGCGTCACTTGGGGCGCCGCATGCCATGGCCGCCGCACCATTCAACCTCACGCGCGTTGCCTCGCTCAAGTCGCCGGCTGAGTTTCGCGCGCACTGCGCGGCGCTCGGCGTGGAAATCCCATGCGATGACGAGGTGGTGGCCGGTGGCCCGTCGCCACTCTCGCAGCCCGTGGCCGGCCCACTCATCAATGGCAAGCGCATCGGTAATCGCTGGGCGATTCATCCGATGGAGGGCTGGGATGGCACCTCCACCGGCGGCGCGACCGACGCTGTGCGGCGGCGCTGGCAGCGATTTGGGACAAGCGGCGCCAAGCTCATCTGCGGCGCGGAGGCCATGGCCGTGCGCGCGGATGGCCGGGCAAACCCAAACCAGCTCATCATCACCGAAGGCAACCAGCGCGATCTGGCAGAGCTGGTGCGACTGTTAAAAGGGGCGCATGCATCGCGCTTTGGCACGGTGGACGCGGCGGATGATCTGGTGGTGGGCTTTCAACTCACGCACTCGGGCCGGTTCTGCAAGCCCCATGACAAGAAACGATTTGAGCCGCGCGTGGCCTTCCGGCATCCCATTCTGGATCGCAAGTTTGGCGTCACCAGCGATGCGCAGGTGTTCTCCGACGACGAGTTGGAGCGGTTGCAGGGCGACTACATCACGGCCGCGCAAGTGGCGTGGGAGGCCGGCGCGGACTTCGTGGATCTCAAGCATTGCCACGGCTATCTGCTGCACGAACTGCTGGGCGCACACACGCGCCCCGGGAGGTTTGGCGGCAGCTTCGAGAATCGCACGCGCATGCTGCGCGAGGTGGTGGCGGGTATTCGCGCAATGGGCAACGGCATCGGCCTGGGTGTGCGCCTGAGCTGTTTTGACATGGTGCCGCACCGTCCCGACCCGGCGCGTGCGATTCCGGGCAAGCTTGGGCCGGGCATTCCGGAGGACTTCGCGCACGCGTTGCCGTACCGGTTTGGATTTAGCGTGGACGCGGCCGACCCGACGAGGATTGAAATGACGGAGGCGTTTGAGTTCGTTGCGCTGTGCGCACGGCTGGGCGTGCAGATTCTCAACGTGACGGCGGGGTCACCTTATTACACGCCGCACATCCAACGGCCGGCCGCCTATCCGCCGAGCGACGGGTATCAGCCCGCGCACGACCCGCTGATGGACGTGGCGCGGCTCATCCACGCAACGCGGCAGCTGCGCGAACGAGCCCCCTCGGACATGTTGATCGTGGGCACCGGCTACAGCTACCTTCAGGAATACCTGCCCCATGTGGCGCAGCGGGTGGTTCGCGATGGATGGACGGACATGGTGGGGCTGGGCCGGATGGTGTTGAGCTATCCTGCGCTGCCGGCCGAGGTGCTCTCCGGCGCTTCGCTGACCCCGAAGCTCTTGTGCCGCACGTTTAGCGACTGCACCACCGCGCCGCGCAACGGGCTGCCCAGCGGCTGCTATCCGCTTGATCCGCATTACGCGGCGTCACCGGAGGCGGTGCTCTTGAAGAACGCCAAGCGGGGCAGCGCGTAGCCGTGCGGGCTTTGGCTCACCACCAGAGGAAGCCCGTGTCGATGTACCGCGCGGGTTCTCCGGCGGTGGATCGAAACGGCTCGGGGGACAGGCTGCGAAACTTCTCCTCGTCAATGACCGGGTCGCCCTTGGCATTGAGTTCGGCGCGGCCCTGGGCGTCGCGCCGGTGCGGCGGGGTCATCCACTTGAGCATGACCGCGGTGTCGGGGAACACGAAGTAAGACACGTGTCCGTCGGCGTAGAGCATCACATGGCCCGCTTCGCCGTGGTCGCCGTGCCAGCTGTCCTGCTGGTCGTAGGGCCAGTTCCAATCGCCCTGGATGATCTTGTTCACGGGGTTGGAGAGTTCGGTTTCGCGCAATGAACGCCAGCCGTAGCTGCCGGGGGTGTCGGTGCGCGAGCCCAGCACGCGCTTCACGCGGAACTGATCCTCTCCCATCTGCGGAAGGTAACTGGTGCCGAAGGCGTCGAAGCAGCTGCTCACGCGGAAGCTGGTGCCGCCTGCGTCGGCGGGATCGTGGAAGACTTCCCGATTGCTGATGTACTGGTTCAGCGGTCGCTCCTCGGGCGGCGTGTCGGCGCCAAAGATGGCCACGACTTCCGGCTCCGGCTTGCGGGTGCGCGCCTGCGAGGCAAAGTCGCCGCGCTTGCCGCCGGCCCCCGCGAAGCCGCGAATCCGCGGGTACTCACCCCGGTGATCCTGCAGATATTCGCGGAAGGCGATGCTGATCTGTTGCTGGTTGTGGATGCTTTGCGAGCGTCGGGCACGGGCCTTGCCTTTGGCCAGGCTGGGAAGCAAGAGGGTGGTGAGAAGCGCGATGAGTGCGAGCGCCACGAGGATTTCCAGCACCGTAAACGCCGGGCACCTGGGAGCCGCGGGATTCTCGGGGCGTGGCTTCACACCCTTAAAAACTACCACCACTTGAACCCCGAATCGATGTACTTCGCCGGGGTGCCGCTGATGGTCTGGTACTCGGGCGGAGACGCGCTTCGGAAGGCCGCGTCGTCAATCTCCGGATCGCCCCGGCCCGTTGCCCTGCCCGTGTAGACGGGCGTGAACCACTTCATGAGGAGTTCCGACTTCGGGAAGAGGTAGTTCTCCACGTGGCCGTCGGAGTAGAGCATGATGTGCCGCCCCTCGCCCTTGTCGGCGTGCCACGTGTCCAGCTGGTCGTAGGGCCAGTTCCAGTCGCCCTGGATGATCTTGTTGGAGGGATTTGAAATCTCCTGCTCGTGCATGGAACGCCCCGAATAGTCGTCGGGACTTTCCGTCGCCTCGCCCAGCACGCGTTTGACGCGGAACATGTCGTCGGCCACCTGCGGCTGGTAGCTGCTGCCAAAGGCGTCAAAGCAACTGTCCAGATTGAACGCCGTGCCGCCGATGTCCGCCGGATCGTGGAAGATCTTGTGATTGTTTCCCACGTACTGGTTGAGCGGCCGCTTCTCGGCCGGCGTGGTGGCGCCGTAAATGGCCGCCACCAATTGCGGCTGGTTCTTGACGGCCTGGGTCATGGCATTGAGGCGCTCCGTGGCGTAGGGATTAAATTCGCTGCCCGGCTGCGCCATCTTGCCCGGCTGCACCACCTGCAGGAAGTTGCCCTGCTTGCCGCCCGCACCGGCAAACCCGAACACCTTGGGATACCATCCCTTGTTGTCATCCACGAAGCTGCGGTAGGCCTTGCCGATCTGGTTTTGGTTGTTGATGCTCAGCGCCGTCCGACTGCGGCGTTTGGACTTTGCCAGCGTAGGCAGCAGCAGGCTGGCCAGCATGCCGATGATGGCAATGACCACCAAGAGCTCCACCAAGGTGAAGCCACGTGTCTGGTGCTTGGATTGGCTCATGGTTGCTCCAAATGGGCGGGTCTCTCAGCGCATCCTAGTGCGCTTTGGTTCTCTGCCGTTGAACCATACCATCGGGCGACACTCTGGCCAGCAGAAATCGCCCCGACGCCACAATTGGAATGCGTCCGCGGCGGGGGGACGCGCGCGCTTTTTCGAATCGCGTTTGACAGCCCCGGGCGCCTTGCCTATAAACGCCGCCCCGAAGTTCAACCCTGACTCTACCTTACCATGCCTATCGCCGTCGGTTCCAAAGCCCCTGATTTCACCCTCAAGACCAAGCCCGTGGGCGCCGCCCCCACCGAGGTCAAACTGAGCGCCCACTACGGCAAAGGGCACACGGTGCTGCTGTTCTTCCCGCTGGCCTTCACCGGCGTCTGCACGCAGGAACTCTGCGACGTCACCGCGGGCCTGAACAGCTACAAGGACTTGCACGCCGAGGTCATCGGCATCAGCGTGGACAGCCCCTTCGCGCAGGAGGCCTGGGCTGCCAAGGAAAAGATTGGCATCACGCTCGCCAGCGACTTGAACAAAAAGACGGCCGCCGACTATGGCGTGCTGCTGCCCGACTTGCTTGGTTTTGGCTCCACCAGCGCCCGGGCGGCCTTTGTGGTGGACAAGACGGGGGTCGTGCAATACGCGGAGCAGACCGCCACACCCAAGGATCTGCCCAACTTTGACGCCATCAAGGCCACGCTGCAAAAACTAGGCTAGCTCCAGGCATCGTTACTCCCTTGGGCCCCCCCGGCCACACGGGTGCGTGTAGGCTATTGCCTTAAATGCGCTGCCGGCCTACCCTGCCGCATGGGACGCAAACGCCTCAAAGGCTCCATTGGGCTTACTCTGCCCTTTGTGGCTCTGCTCGTGCTTTGGGTGCCAGCGGCATCGCACGCCGCCGCTGCTGAGCCTTCCCGCGCCGCTGCGCCGGCACCACAGGCCACCACCAACGCCTACCTTCGATTCCAAAAACTGGCGAAGGCCGATCAGTTGCAAGTCGCCATCGCCTCTTTTCTCAACGACAAGACCGGCGTGCGCGTGGATCTCGTGGGGGCCATCCACATCGGCGACAAGGCTTACTACGACGCGCTCAACAAGCGGTTCAAGGATTACGACGCGGTGTTGTTCGAACTCGTCGCCGACCCCCGCCAAGCCAAGGACCTCGCCAAGGCCAAGAACCGGAAGGAGAGCACGATCACTGGCATCCAGCGCCTGATGCAAAACGGCTTGGATCTTGAGTTCCAGCTCGATGCCATTGACTATTCCCGGCCCAATTTCATCCACGCCGACATGGATCCAAAGACCTTCGACCAGCGCCGCAAGGTGCGCGGCGAAACCATGTTCAGCCTCATGTGGAAAACCATGCAGGAGGAGATGGCCCGCCAGCGTCAGGGCCACCCCACGCCGGAGATGTCGCCGTGGGACCTTCTGCGCGCAATGCTCAGCGACAATCGCTCTCTGGAAATGAAACGCCTTCTGGGAAGCCAGATGATTCAGATGGAGGGCACGCTGGCGGGGCTCGACTCCGGGGAAGGCACCGTCATTGTCAATGAACGCAATGACATTGCGCTGGATGTCCTGAAAAAAACGGCCGGTGCCGGCAAGAAGCGCATCGCCATCTTTTACGGCGCGGCGCACATGCCCGACATGGAACGCAAGCTCCTCAAATCAATGGGCTATCGGAGCACAGATCGCCAATGGATCACGGCTTGGAACCTTCCAAAGGCCGCGCCCAAGGTCGCGCCAAAGCCCCGGTAGGCGTCGCCCCTTGTGAATCAAGCCAGGGCTTGAGACACCACACGGGCCTCGCGTTCCACGCCGGTGAGGCGCTGGTCGAGCCCCTGATGGAAGTAAGTCAGCTTGCGGTGATCCAGCCCCATCAGGTGCAGGAGGGTGGCGTGCAGGTCGCTCACATGGCAGCGCTCCTCCACGGCGGCAAACCCCAGCTCGTCGGTGGCGCCAATGGCCTGTCCGCCCTTCACGCCGCCGCCGGCCAGCCACATCGTAAATCCGTGCCAGTTGTGGTCGCGGCCGGGCTTGCCCACGCCCTCGCTCGTGGGAGTGCGCCCAAATTCGCCGCCCCAAACGAGCAGCGTGTCCTCCCACAGCCCCGTGCGCTTGAGGTCAGCGATGAGGGCTGCGATGGGCTGGTCGGTCTCGCCTGCGTGAGTGCGATGATTGGTGACACAATCGTTGTGGCCATCCCACGTATCCTCGATGTGGCCGCCGCCGGAGTAGAGCTGAACAAAGCGCACGCCGCGCTCCAGCAGCCTGCGGGTGATGAGGCACTTGCGCGCGAAATCCTGCGTCGCAGGCCGGTCCAGCCCGTAGAGAGTGCGCGTGGCCGCCCGTTCGCGGTTGAGATCCACCGCCTCGGCGGCGGCCGTCTGCATGCGATAGGCCAGCTCGTAGGAGGCGATGCGTGACGCTAGCTCCGTGTCGCCGGGAAACCGGCGCAGGTGCCCGGCGTTGAGGGTGTTTAACAGGTCCAGCCCGGCGCGCTGCGTGGCGTCGGTGGTGCCGGCCGGCGTGGCCAAATCCAGCAGCGGCGGGCCCTCGCCGCGGAAGAGCGTGCCCTGATGCGCCGCGGGCATGAACCCGGCCGACCAGTTGGAGGCGCTGCCGATGGGCCCTCCCCGCGGGTCGGTCATCACCACGTAGGCGGGCATGTTTTCATTGGCCGTGCCCAGCCCGTAGCTCAGCCAGGAACCGAGCGAGGGCCTGCCCAGAAGCACGCTGCCCGTGTTCATCTGGATGCAGCCGGAGGCGTGCGCGGCCGTGTCGGTGTGCATCGACCGGATGACACAAAGGTCATCGGCGTGCCTCGCCAGATGGGGGTAGAGGCTGCTGATGGGCAGCCCCGACTGGCCATGCGCCGCGAAGGCGAAAGGAGACTGGGTGAGCCGACCGATGGGCCTACCGTTGGAGCCCACCTTGCACGGGCCCGAGTACGTCTGGTTGTGAAAGCGCGTGAGCAGCGGCTTTGGGTCAAAGGTGTCCACCTGGCTGGGCCCGCCGTTCATGAAGAGGAACACGACGCGCCGCGCGCGGGGCGGCAGATGCACCGTGCGAGCTGCCGTGCCGGTGCCCCATGCACGGTCGCGCGTGAGCAGGTCCACCAGCGCCAGCGCCGCAAAGCCGCCGCCCGCCTGCCAGAGGAACTCGCGGCGCGTGCGCCCGCAAGGCGTGCGATTGGGAACGAATCGTTGCAGAGGGACGCTCATCGAGGATCACTCCCGGTACACGAATTCGTTGAGATTAAACAGAACGCGGCAAAGCTGCGCCAGCGCCGCGCGATCCCTTTCGGCGGGCGCGCCCGGAGCGCGGTGGCGTTCGGCCTCAAGGAACGCGCCGGCCGCTGCCGCCTCCGAAGCCAACGGCTCGCGTGCCAGCGCCAGCAGCCAGGCGTGGCGGATGCGCGCGCCGTCCCCGGCACCAGCCTCGCGCAGGAGGCGGTCGGCAAAATGCAGCGACTGCCGCCGCGTGAGTTCGCCGTTGTAGAGCGTCAGTGCCTGGGTGGGAACGGTGGTGACAGCGCGGCGTGGCGCGCTGCGCGTGGTGTCGCAAAGATCAAACACCTCCAGCATCGGCACCACCAGCGAGCGCTTCACGAACGCATACACCGTCCGGCGCGACGCGCCCGCCTCGTCGTATGCCGGCCAGATGGACGCCTTGTCGGCGTGGTGCGCCAGCGCCTCCGGCGGAATGAACGGGTACATGGCCGGGCCGTACAGGCGCGCATCAAGCCGCCCGCTGACAAGGAGCATGGAGTCGCGGATGGCCTCCACCTCCAGGCGTCGCGGCGTCTGCCGCCAGCACAGGCGGTTGGCGGCGTCGGCTGCGGCATTGGTCGGATTGGGCGCGCTGCTCATCTGATAGGTGCGGCTCGCGCAGAGATATGCGTGCAGTTTTTTAAGCGACCAGCGCCCCTCGCGCACAAACCAGTCGGCCAGATGGTCCAGCAGTTCCGGATGAGTGGGTGCCTCGCCCACCAGCCCGAAGTCATTGGGTGTGCGCACCAGCCCCTCGCCAAAGTGCCACTGCCACACGCGGTTCACAATCACCCGCGCAACGAGCGGATTGTCGGCCGAGACCATCCACCGTGCCAGCGACAGCCGCCGCCGAGTGGTGTGGGCATCGGGCGCAAGGAAACTCACCGGCGCGCGCGCCAGAATGGCGGGCACGGCAGGCTCGACGGCATCGCCGGGCGTGGCCGGGTTGCCCCGCAGCAGCACTCGCGTAACGGACGGCGCAGGCGGCGAGGGCTCGTAGTGGAAGTAGCCGCGAGGCGGGGAGGGCAGCTCCCTTTCCAGTCGCGCCAACTCGGCTGCCTGAGCCGCGCGCTCTGCCATCAGCACCGCATCGGCCGGCGCCAGCTTCAGGCGCGCGTCCAGCTTCTGCAGGGCGGACTGGCCGGCCGCAAGGGTCTTGTCGCGCTGCTCCAGTGCGCGCAGCCGGCCTGACTGCGCCGCGGGCAGGGCGTAACGCGCGAGGTCGGCCCGGCCCTCCTGAGGGCGCTTCAAGGGGTCAAAGATGGCGACCATCGAGTAATACTCGCGCTGCAGCAGCGGGTCGAACTTGTGGTCGTGGCAACGCGCGCAGCCCAGCGTGAGCCCCAGGAACGCCTGTCCCACCGTGTTCACGATGTCATCCAACTGGTCAAAGCGGTCCACCGCGAAATCGGCCGGCTCGTCATCCCACGGCCCCAGGCGGTGCATGCCCGTCGCGATGACGGTGTCGGCGTCCGCATCGGGCAGTTCATCGCCCGCGATCTGTTCCATGAGGAACCGGTCAAAGGGCTTGTCGCTGTTAAACGCGCGGATCACGTAGTCGCGGTAGCGCCACACCTCCGGCTTGGCGCCGTCGCGCTCGTAACCGTTGGAGTCGGCGTAGCGCACCACGTCCAGCCAGTGGCGCGCAAACCGCTCGCCGTACGAGGGCGACGCCAAAAGCCGTTCCACCAGGGCGGCGAAGGCGCCGGCTTGCGTCGCGCCGGCCAACGCCTGCGCCTCGGCGGCCGTGGGAGGAAGTCCCATGAGGTCCAGATACGCGCGACGCGCCAGCACTCGCGCCTCGGCCGGGGGATTGGGCCGCAACCCCGCCGCCTCCAGGCGCGCCAGCACAAACCGGTCGATGTCATTCAACGGCCAGGCCTTGTCCTTCACCTCCGGCACGGCGGGAGAGCGCACCGGCTGAAATGCCCAGTGCTGCTGCGGCGTCGCCGCAATCCGTTCATCCGCAGGGAAGGCCGCGCCCTCGTCAATCCAGCGGCGCAAGAGGGCCACTTGATCCTCCGACAACGCAGCGCCCGAAGGCGGCATAAGCCGCTCGGGGTCCTTGGATTGTACGCGCGCCAGCATCTCACTCTGCGCCGCGCGGCCCGGCGCGATGACGGCGGCGTCTTTGCCGCCCTGATGGATGAGTTTTCCGGCGTCCAGCCGCAGGCCAGCCTTCTGGCGCAGGGGGCCGTGGCAGGACACGCACTTGGCCTTCAGGAGCGGGCGCACGTCGCGTGCGTAATCCACGGGGACTGCGGCTCCCGCGGCCCATTGCCACGCCCACGCTCCGAGGGCGCATGTGAGGGCGGCTCGCACGGCTTTAGCGCAGTTGGGCCAGCGCGTTGCCACGCCCCTTGAGGGGCAGCGCGACGCGCGCGCCGTCCTGACGATGCGATTCAAACACGGCGGCAATCATCTCAATGATGGTTGCCGCGTCCTGCGCCCCGCAGAGGGGTTGTCGGTTCTCCAGAACGGCGGCGATCAAGTCGCGCACCGGCAGGACGTGGCGCGACACCTCCTGCTCGACGCGTTCCAGGGGCTCAGGCTGACCCGCGCCCGCCGTGCTGATGGGCGTCCACGGGCGTGGCTCGCGCGAGGGCGCAAAGGGATTGCCCGGCACCAGATGCGCCAGCGGCTGCCGGTCGCACCGAAAGTCGATGAGGCCCGCGTTGCCGATGAGCTGCAGTCCGAACCCGGCCGCACCCTTGCCGGCGTTCTGGATGGAATCAAAATGGCAGGGCGCGCCGCGCTCCATCTCAAAGCGCGCGTGCAGCTTGTTGCCCGCCAGAGGCCCCAGACCTTCGCGGCCCTCGCGCACGTCGGCCTTGGTGACGCGGTGGCCGTCCTGTTCCAGCACCGCCGAGCAGGCCAGCGGCCGCCCGCCAAAGTAGGTCATGAGGTTGAGCACGTGCGAGCCCAGCACCCACAAGTCCTCGCCGCCGCCGCGAGCATCCTCCTTGCCGCGGCCACGGATTTCCAGAAGCGCACCTATGGCGCCCTCGGCCAGGAGCTTGTCCACGGCTTTTAACACCGGGTGGTAACGGTTGCGATGGGCCACCGCCAGCTTCATGCCCTTGCGCGCCGCCGCGGCGACGATGTCATCGGCCTCGGCCGGGGTTCGGCAGAAGGGCTTCTCCATGTAAACCCCGCGCACGCCAGCCTCGGCGCACGCCAGCGCCATGTCGCGGTGCTGGTCGGCATGACGGGGACAAATGGCGGCGAGGTCGGGGCGAACCTGGTCGAGCATCTGGCGATAATCCGCAAAGCCGCGTGGCACCTTCAGGCGCGCGCGCGCAGCCTCCAGTCCCTTGGCGTCGGCATCAGCCACCGCGACCAGCTCCGTCTCGGGCAGCAGATGCCAGACGGTGTCCAGGCCGTGGCCGTAGTCGCCGCGGCCGGTGTGGCCCAGCACGGCCACGCGCAGTTTGGGTTTCTCAGCGGAGGAAAACACGCTTCCGGACACGGCGGCGGCGCCCACGGCGAGGAATGCGCGGCGGTTCATGCCGCATGGTGGCGCGCAAGCCCGGATTGTCAATTCGGCGAAACGGCTTGTCGCGCGGCCTGCGCGCGTGTAACGGTGCCACTCACTCCATGAAACGCCTCGCGCTGCTTTCGTTGTCACTTGGAATTGCAATCCTGCCGCCCGGCCGGGCGCTGGGCGACGGCCCGCTGGACAACCGGGCCGAGACGGTCCGCGCCGTACCGCCGCCCGGCATCAAGATCAGCGACGCCCACCGCGCGGAGCTCACCGCCGGCGCGGCCGCGTTGATGAAGGAGATCGAATCGCTGCGCGGGGCGCTGAAGACAAAGCC
>SYLI01000053.1 GCA_005809105.1 Verrucomicrobiales bacterium
GCACTTGCGGCAACACCTGCGGCTTAACTGATAGCACAACGATGTTGGCACCCTTGATTGCGGCGCGGTTGTCAGTGGTGGCATGCTCTTTGAAGCGCGCGCGACGCCGCCTTCAAGTATCAGACTTACCACGTCAACATCGTGGACACTCCCGGCCACGCGGACTTCGGCGGCGAGGTGGAGCGGATCATGAACATGATTGACGGCGTGCTGCTGGTGGTGGACGCCGCAGAGGGCCCGCAGGCGCAGACGCGCTTTGTGCTGCGCAAGGCACTGGAGGCCGGCGCCAAGCCCATCGTCGTCATCAACAAGATCGACCGCGACAACGCCAATCCGAAGAAGGTGCTCGATCAGGTGTTTGATCTCTTCATCTCCCTCAACGCGACCGATGAGCAGCTCGACTTTCCCTATGTGTTCTGTTCGGCCAAAGCCGGCTACGCCCATCTCGAAATAGGCCAGGAGGGGGGCACGATGGATCCGCTTTTTGATGCCATCGTCCGTCACATCCCGCCCCCGCGCGCGAAGGCCGGTAACGGCTTCCAGGTGCTCGTGTCCAACTTGGATTACTCCGATTACTTGGGGCGCATCGCGCTTGGCAAGATCGTGGAGGGCAAGGTGCGCGTGGGCGAAACCGCCTGCTGCCTGCACGGTGATGGCCGAGTGACGCCCGGCAAGGTCACCATGATCTACCACTTCGAGGGGCTTAAACGCATCGAGATCACCGAGGCGCACGCCGGCGACATCATCGGCATCACGGGCTTTGACGACGTGTTCATCGGCGAGACCATCGCCGACGCGGCCGATCGCGGCGCCTTGCCCTACATCCCCGTCGATCCGCCGACCATTCAGATGGAGTTCGCCGTCAATGACGGCCCGCTGGCCGGTTTGGATGGCAAGTTGGTCACAGCGCGTCACCTTTGGGACAGGCTCAAGAAGGAAGTCCGCACCAATGTCGCCCTTCGCATCGCGACGACGAGCGACCCCAAGGTCTTTGCGGTGAGTGGCCGCGGCGAAATGCAAATCGCCATCTTGGTCGAGCAGATGCGACGCGAAGGCCACGAGGTGCTGGTTTCGCGCCCCGAGGTGCTGTGGAAGCAATCGCCCGAGGGCCAACCGCTGGAACCCATCGAGCATCTCTACGCGGAAATCCCCAAGGAAGACTTGGGCGCTGTGATGGAAAATCTGTCCCACCGCCGGGCGCAGATCACCGCGATGAATCATCACGACACCCAGATCACCATCGAGGCGCACATCCCCATGCGCGGATTGATTGGTTTTGAGACCGACCTCATGAACATGACGCGCGGCATGGGCGTCATGAGCCACCTCTTCCATGAGTACGGTGGCGACCGCGGCGAGATTCCCGCGCGCAAGAATGGCTCGCTGGTGAGCATGGAGAACGGCGACGCCACCTCGTATGCGCTCAATCTCATTCAGGAACGCGGCCGCCTGATGGTCGCGCCCGGCGACAAGATCTACAAAGGGATGATCGTCGGTGAAAACGCCCGGGAACAGGATTTGCCCGTGAACCCCTGCAAGGCCAAACACCTCACCAACATGCGCTCGCAGGGCGATGGAAAAGGCATCCAGCTCAACGCGCCCTTCAAGCTCAGCCTCGAGCGCGCCTTGGAGTACATCGACGTCGATGAATATGTGGAGGCCACGCCCGACCACCTGCGCCTGCGCAAGAAGATCCTCGACGGGAACCAGCGCAAACGCTCCGAGCGGGCGCGCAACATCCGCTTCGTCAACCCGTGAGCTTGGCGGCACCCGCGTGCTCGCCCGGGCCGCGCGTCACTCCCAGCTGGTTTTGCAGGCGCAGCTCGCGCCGGAGCCGCTCTCCGGTGATGTCGCCGCGCAGCAGCGCCTGATACGCTGCCATCACCCGCCCGGCTTCCGCGGCTGTCTCATCCACAAACTCAATCCGGAACCGGCGAGCCCCCAGTGCCAGCAGTGCGGGCACCGACTCCGCCCCCGTCTGCGCCCGCGCGTTAAACACCGTGTTGCGGCAACCCGCATCTGCCTTGAGGGGATGCAGCGCGCCCACGCGATCGCGCAGCTGCACGGCGTGCCGGTCGCAGGGGCGGCCGCAGTCGCGGTAATCGTGCCCGGCGGACAGGAATGCGCAAAACACGCAGTGCTCCATGTGAAACATCGGCATGTGCTGATGGATCACCACCTCGAACCACGAAGGGGGTGAGTTGCGCAAGAGCGCTTCGATCTGCGCGAGGTTGAGATCATAGCTGGCCGTGACGCGCTCCAGCTTCCAGCGCGTGATGAAATGCTCGGCCGCCAAGGTGTTGGCGACGTTAAGTGAAAAGTCACCGATCCTCCGGCAACCCTCAAAGGAGCGCAGGTGCTCCGGGTTGCGTACGAGGTAACCGTCGGCGTCACAGGAGCGCACCAGCCGCAGCACCCATTCTTCGCCAGTCTTGAAAATCCGCGGCGGTGCCACCCACAGCGAACGCGCCATGGGTGCGCTCGCGGAAAACCCCCGCCAGCATTGCACGGCATCGCGGTATCGCTTGGGATCCTCGAACTCGCAATAGACCGTGCGGATGCCGCAGCACATCGCCGCATCGAGCTGCGCCATCGATCGCACCAGCACGATGAGCTCGGCCTCGCCGCGCCCGGTTCCGTTCGGATCAGCCTCCTCCCGGGCGCTGGCGTCTGTCTGCCGCGGCAACAGCGTCCATCTTCGGGGCGCGGCGCGTTGCGCCATCAACTGCGCCACGATCTCGCGCCGCATTCGGTTCAGCTCGCTCACCGGCAGCATCACCGCCCCTTCAATCCGGCTTACCAGTTCCCCCATGCGGAACGGGGTTCCGCCCAATCGGCCCAATTGTTCGTGGAGCCGTTGCGTGGTGATCGGCTGCCGGGTCGCGGCAACGAGCGTGTCCGCCGATTCTGACCGGGCCACGCAACCCGTCCCATCGCGCGCGATGAGCGTCAAGGGCGAGCCGGCGTGGCCATGCGCCTCCCAATCGAGCGGGCGCTGGAACCGAGGATCGTCGCCTTCAAACGTGCGGCGCAACGCACGGTTCAATTCAGGGTCATCCGTTTTCCAAACCTTGTCGCCGATGTGGACACAATCGAAATTCACCGCACCCTTCAGAAACGCCACCATGACAGCGTCCCCATCCTTCCCAAGCCGGCGAATTCCAAACACGCGACCGCCTTCCTCGTGATCGTCGCCGCGACCGGCGTCAAACACCACGCCATCCCCAGCCTTCAAACCGCTCTGAAGCCGCACCCGCACGTGGCCGCGCTCCACGCCCAACACTTCGCCAAGAAACACTCCACGCTTCTTGCCAAACCTGCCATGAACCAGCCGCTGGTTGTCATTGCCCCCGAGCCAGCCGGTGTGCAGCCCGCGGCTAAACGCCATCTCCAGTTCGTACCGCTCGGTGGCGGGGCGCGCCTCGGGCGGGCGCGGCGCCCCCGTGGCCAGCCGGTCCAGAGCCGCGCGGTAAACGCGCGTGACACTGGCGACGTACTCGGGCGACTTGAGCCTCCCTTCAATCTTCAATGAGGCAACCCCCGCCCGCGCCAGTTCGGGCAGCACGTCAATCCCGGCGAGATCCTGCGGGCTCAGCAGATAGCGGCGCCCGCCCAGTTCCACCGACGCGCCATCCGAAACCAGTTCATAGGGCATGCGACAGGCCTGTGCGCATTCACCGCGGTTGGCACTGCGTCCTCCCAGCGATTCGCTGGTGAGGCACTGCCCGGAGTACGCGACGCAAAGCGCGCCGTGGACAAACACCTCCAGCGGCAGGGGCGCACTCAAGGCCGATCGGATACTGGCGATCTCTGGAATGGAACATTCGCGTGAGAGCACCACGAGGCTGCAGCCAAGCTCGCGCGCGAACTCGACCCCGGCGGCACTGGTGATGGTCATCTGCGTGGAGGCGTGGATCGGGAAGTCCGGCGAACACTGCCGGATGAGGCGACAGAGACCCACATCCTGCACGATGGCGGCATCGGCGCCTGCGGAAATGAGGGCGCGCAATTGCGCCTCGGCCTGCGCCATCTCCTCTTCAAAGATCAGCGTGTTGAAGGTGACGTATCCGCGCACGCCGCGCCCGTGTAGAAATTCCATGAGGCGGGGCAGATCGGACACGGTGAAGTTCCGGGCGCGCATCCGCGCATTGAACCGGTCCAGACCGAAGTAGATGGCATCGGCCCCGTTTTCTACCGCGGCGCGCGCGCACTCCCAATCACCCGCCGGCGCCAGCAGCTCGGGCACACCAAGTGGGAAGGGGGCGGCAACTTCAGACATCGCAATCACGGGAGAGTGACCCACCGCGGCGCGGGCCACCAAGTTAATTCCTTGGAGCGGCGGGGTGGCGGCGGTAAAAACCGGATGTGCGCGTCCTGATACTTGGCTGCGGATATGTTGGCGTGCCGCTGGGAGCGGAGCTGGCGCGGCGCGGTCATGAGGTCGTGGGTGTGCGCCGATCCCACGACGGCGACGCCCTGTTGCAATCGGCTGGCATCACACCCGCCGTGGCGGATGTCACGCGAGCGTCGTCGCTGCGCGCGCTGCCCGGTCCATTCGACTGGGTCGTGAACACCATCTCCTCCGGAAAAGGCGGCGCGGCCGAATATCTCGCGTTGTTTGTCGAGGGAACACAAAACGTGCTGGACTGGCTGGATCCGCAGCAACCGCGCCGGTACGTGCAGTTTGGCAGCACCAGCGTCTATGGGCAGACCGATGGCTCGTGGGTGGATGAGTCCAGCCCCACCGCACCGGCTTCCGAAACCAGCCGCGCGCTCTTGCAGATGGAGCAGCTACTGCTTCAAGCCGCGCATACCCGAAGTTTTCCGGCGGTCATTCTGCGCGTGGCGGGGATCTACGGGCCGGGGCGCGCCCACATGCTCAAGCAGATGTTAAACGGCGAGGCGCGCATGACAGGTGAGGCCGCGCGCTGGCTCAACATGGTCCACCTGGAGGACGTGGTGAGCAGCACGGCCGCCGCCCTCGAACATGGGAGCGCGGGTGGCATCTTCAATGTGGCGGATGATGCGCCGGTGGCGCAGCGTGATTTCTGGGAGTGGCTGGCCACGCGACTGGACAAGCCCCTGCCGCCACCGGCCGGGCTGGATGCGGGACGCAAGCGCGGCGTAACAAACAAACGCGTCAGCAACGCCCGGCTGAAATCAATTCTGGGCTGCACCTTGCGCTACCCGACCTTTCGTGAGGGCTATGCGCAGGAGATTTCCCGGCTGGGGCTGGTGTTAAAACCGTGACTCTAGCCCACCCGGAAGGAAATGCGCTGAATCTGCCCGGTCCCAAAACTGTGTTGCAGGCGTTGAAGGATTTCCTTGCGGCGGTATCGCACGATCTCATCGAGCCAGACGCTGCTGTCCACATTGACAAAGAGCGTTCCCTTGCGAAGGCCCGAGGGCTGCGCGTGAGCCGTCAGGGCCGGATCAATGAGGTGATTCCAAACGCGCACAATCTCCGCTTCAGACCGGCGCTGCTCCAGGCCCATCTTGTCGAGCAGGCTGGGCAGCACGTTGCCGGCGGAGCGGGCGCGGTCGGCGCGCGCCTGCTCCTGCTCCGTGAAATCTCCGCCGCGCCACTGCGCGAGCACCCGGCGCCGGGCAAAGGCCGGCACTCCATTTCCGTTGGATCGAAATCCTGTTGGCATTTGTGGCATCTGGCGGCTGCAGAGTCTCTAGGAACGCGCGCCGACCGCAACCGGACGATGTTCGAAATTGTGCCCACCATCTTGGCTCGAAATTCTCTGGAATAGTCGGCCAACAATTTGGAAGGAAACGGGCGTTCGCTGACTCGCTTGGTGAATAAGACCCGACGTATAGTCGCTTGACTGCACAATTCAAGGTGTGTTACCGGATAGTCCGCTACTATATGTAGCCTTCTGCTAAGGGGGGGTTGTGGAAAATGCGGTGTCCGAAGTGCGACTGTTTTGATGACAAGGTCATTGATTCACGCGCTTCCAAGGAGGAGACACTCATCCGACGGAGGCGCGAATGTGGCAAGTGCGGCCATCGTTTCACCACCTACGAGCAGATTGAGCACCAGCAACTGAGAGTGGTGAAGCGTGACGGGCGGCACGAAGATTTTTCAAGGGAGAAGCTGGTGGCGGGCATGGCCAAGGCCTGCCAGAAACGTCCCATCAGCCAGCAGACCATCGAGGATGTGGCCCAGCGCATCCACGATTCGCTTTCCGAAAAATTTCCAGAGGGGGTTCCCGGCCGCGCCATTGGAGAGAGCGTCATGGAGTCCTTGCGCCAGATCGATCCCGTCGCCTATGTGCGTTACGCGAGCGTCTATCGCCGGTTCGAGGAGGCCGGCGACTTCATCGACGCGGTGAGGAATCTCGAGGTCAAGCATGATACAGCTACATACCGACTGCCTGGTATTTGAGACCTCCGATGGGGAGGCCATCCCGTGCTCGGCGAAGGATGTGACGATCGAGTTGCTCGGCGAGGCCGCGCGGCACATCCAGCCGCACATCATTCAGGAGGCGGCGATGGCGGCGCTGCACTATTTCAAATCCGACAAGGGCCGCACCGTGGTGTCCGTCGGGGAGTTCACGATGGCGCTGGAACGCATCCTGCGCGGCTTTGGCTATCAGGTGGCGCCCACCCTGCCGCCCGTCAAGGCCGCCCCCACTCATGCGGAGACGGATCTCTCCTTGCTGGCTCAGAAGACTGCGCAAGGCAAGGAGCGAGTTTTCCTCGGCGCCCTGCGCGACCATATCCACAACCAACTCCACGAGGGGCCCTCCGTGCTTCGGATCCGAGGCCTTCGCGATGCCGTCAAGAAATTGGTGGGAGCGCGCCGCTGGGGCCGGCGCTGCCAGAAGCTCAACGACCAGGTGGTGGAGTACCTTCGCAATGTCGCCCTGCACCATCCGCGGGGTGCGAAGTTCACACTCATGATCCTGTGACGCTCTTCGAGAAGATCGTCGCGCGGCAGATCCCCGCGGAGATCCTGCACGAGGACGAGCGATCCATCGCCTTCCGCGACATTCACCCGCAGGCACCCATCCACTTTCTGGTGGTTCCCAAGAAGCCCATCGCGCGCCTTGCACAGGCGACCGATCAGGACCAGCCGGTTCTGGGGCACCTGTTGTGGACGGCGCGTGTCGTCGCCGCAGCAAGCGGACTGGCCGAGTCGGGTTATCGCGTGGTGATCAACAACGGACGGGACGGGGGCGAGAGCGTGCCCCACTTGCACCTGCACGTGCTGGGCGGCCGCAGCATGGAATGGCCCCCGGGCTGATCAGCGCTTGCGCAGTCGCGCAAGGTATTCCAGCAGATCGGCAAGCTCCTGCGTGCTGAGGGTCTGAGCCAGCCCTGCGGGCATCGCCGAGAGCTTGGACTGGCGGCGCAGTTGCACCTCCGACTTCCGGATGCGCGTCACCACGCCGCCGACAGCCTTGATGGCAAGTTCCTCCGCCGCGTCGCTCACCAAGAGCCCCGTCCACTCGCTGCCATCCTTGGTTTGCACCTCCCACGATTCAAAGCCGAAGGAAATGCCCGCGCTCGGATCGAGAATCGACTCGAGCAAACCTTCGCGGCCCAGCTTGCTCCCGATCTCGGAAAGCGCCGGGCCAAAATCCGTGCCGCGGCCGTTCACCTGATGACACTTGGCGCAGCCCACGGCCTCGCGGAAATACACCGCCTCGCCCCGGAGGGCATCCCCGGGCATCCTGAGCAATTCAGCCACGGGAGGCAGTGGCCGGTCTTTCGGGCCGACGGGCAGGGGCAGGCGACGGGCCGCCTCGGCTTTCACCTCCGGCCAGCGCGCGCCATTCATCTCGACGGAGGCAACAAACCGCACATCAGCCGGCAGCTGGCTGGCGCGCTCCCACGCCAGCAGTTGCATCGCGCCTTCCCGCGTGCGCGACAGGCCTCGCACGGCTTCCTTTCGGACGAGCGCATCCACGCGCAGATCGGTGACCAGGCCTGAGAGCCATCCGGCAGCCTTGGGATGGTTGCTCTGCGCCAGTGCTTGGGCCAACCCCAAAGCCCGGGCCTTGTCGGGCCCGCGCAGCAAGGGCTGCAAATTGGGGCCGGGAGCAGTGCCCAGAACAAGACGGATGGCCTCCACGCCGTGCTCCTCGCCGGGGAATCGTGAGGCCAATTCCAGAAGATCCGCCTCGCGCCCGGCGACCGCGAAGCGACGCACCAATTCCACAAACCGCGGAGTGCCCCGCACGGCATCGAGCACCTTGGAGAGCGCCTCCTGCAGCTTGGGATTGCCCTGGAGTGTCGCAGGTTCGAGCCGGCTCAACGCCTCGACCATCGTGTTGAGACGCTCTGGCGCGATGGCGTCGGCGGCACCCAGCCGCATCGTTGCCGACAGGGCGCAGAGGCAAAACCATCTCATCGCGCCCGAGCCTAGTCGCTGGCGACAGGCTCTGGCCAGTCTGAAACCTGAAACCGGTGACTCGAAGCAGTGCTTCCTACAGCCCGCCCAAGGCGATTCGGGCCAGCGCGTCGTCCTTCTCCTTGCTCTTGGGGATGAAGTCGAGCGCGCGCAGGAACCGGGCCTTGTCAGCCTCCGCAGAGTTCTTGTCGGTGATGGCGTCGGCCAACAACTTGGCCGCATGCGTGCCGCGCGAACGCCACAGGATGTCGCGCCCGGCCGGACTGTTCCACTGGCCGCCGGCCGATTTGAGCCATGCGTCGAGGCACTCATTCTCGCGGCGATCCGCGCCAATCCCCAACGCCTCAAGATACCAGCGATCTTTCCCGTCGTGGTGTTTGGCCAATTCAGCCCAGAGGGTGGGCATCCCCGCATCGGTATGGTGCCGCAATGCGATAAGACATTCGCGGCGCACGAGCGGCGACCGGTCGGCCGCCATTTTCCGGACGAGCGGGAGGACATCGAGCTTGTGCAGGCGCGCCATGCGAAGCGCCATGCCGCGCACGTCGTCGCTGGCGTCAGACTGTGCTACCTCCACTGCGGCCGCCGCTCCGCCGCGGATGGCCGCGAGCAGCCACAGGGCGCGGGCGCGGGCGCGGGGATCGGCGTCGTGGGCCAGTTTTTCCAACGCCGGCCGCGCCTGCTCCTGCATGGTGTTGAGGCTGGTCCATGCCACCTGGCGCACGGCGAAGTTGGGATTCCGAAGCGCAGCCACACAGCCCTCGGCTGTGGCGAAGTTGAACTTCGGCGTCTTGTATCCGGTGTGGCCCTTGGGGGTGAGGCGGAAGAGGCGGCCCCGTTCCAAGTCTCCCATGGCATGGCCGCCCACGCCTGGATCGTACCAGTCGGCCACGATGAGCGATCCATCCGGCGCCACTTTCACGTCGGAGGGGCGGAACCACTTGTCGCGCGCAGCGCCATCCAGAACGTTGACAATGGTGGCAGAGTAGCCGGCGCCCTGGCGTTGCACCGGATACGCACGAACGATGCTGGGCCCGGCGTCGCAGTGGATGACCTGACCCTGAAAGGTCTTTGGCAACAGGTCGCCCTCGTACACGGTGATGCCGGTGGGCGAACCCTGTCCGGTGTTTAACAGGTTGGGCACGACACCCGGGTCGTCCAGATGCCAGTGGTACCGGTACTTTTGTTCGTCGGGCAGCTTGGCCTTGGCGTTGGCCTGCTTCCATGCATCGCCCCAGCCCGCGCCCGTCAGCTCATCACGGTAGCCGTAGTTACCAAACTCCATCACGAAGTTGATGCGGACGCCGCGGTTGCCATCGTCGTCATTGTCCGACTGCCACAGCGACCCGAAGCTGTCCACCGTCACCATCCAGTTGTTTCGGAAGTTCCAGCCGAGCGTCTCCACGGCGCTGCCGTCAATCCGGCACCGGAAGGCCATGCCTTCCTGATAGGGCTTGCGCGAGGCCTTCACCTCGTTGCCCGCCAGATCCACCACGGGCTTGCCGTCGCGGTCCTTGAGCTGGCTGCCGCTGTTTCCAAAGTTGAAGTAGAGCCGCCCGTCCGGCCCGAAGGTGAAGGCGTGGATGCCGTGGTCGTGCTGCGTGCCGGAGATGCCGGAAAAGAGCGTCTCCTTGCGGTCGGGCTTGTCATCGCCGTCGGTGTCGGTGAACACCTGCACCTTGTCGCCGGCACTCACAATGACGCGCGTGTTCCGCCCGTCGGGGGTGCCCAGCACGCACACGCCGTGCGGCGAGTCGATATCGGTGCCCTGATAAAACACCTTCGCCTTCTCCGCCGTGCCATCCCCATCGGTGTCCTCCAGAATGAGGATGCGGTCGCCGCCGGGGCGCTTGCCCTTGTGGCCGCGATAGTTGATCACCTCGCACACCCACACGCGGCCGCGGTGGTCGATGTCGATGTTCGAGGGGCTAAAGAGCATGGGCTCGGCGGCGAAGAGCGACGCCTGCAGTTCCGGATGCACGTCCAGGTTGCCCAACGCCGCGGCCGGATCCCTGCCTCCGGGTTTCTGGCCTGCAATGGCAACCGGCTTCGGGGCGGCCGTAGCAGGTGCTGCGCTGGTGGCAGGCTTGGGCTTGGCTCCTCCCTTGGCATCCAGATTGGCCATGAGTTCATCCTGCGTGAGCTTACTCTGAACGCCCCCGGTGGGAACGGACACGCCCGCAATCCAGAGAATGGCGTTGCCGATGAGCTTGCGCTGGTCGTCGTTGCCCCAGCCCATGTGATTGTGGCCGCCGGTAAATCCAAACCCGCGCCCGCCATCGGGCCGCGTGGCCACCCACATCATGTGCTGCGCCTCCTTGCGATCGGCCACGGCCCGGAACACGTGCGGGTTGCCGCCATGGCTGGAAGTCTTGGCGTCGGCGGGCTTGTCCTTGCTCCAGCCGGTGGTGCGCTCAGGCGGCAGCACCGAAAGGATGGGCGTCACGTCCTTCATGCCCTCGCGAAAGCGCATGTGGTAGTACCACTCGTCATTGGTCTGAAAGGGATTCACGCCTTGGGTGACTTCGTGCTTGGGAAGTTGAGTGTACGAGGCCGTCCAGTGGGGGTTGACGCTCCAGTGCGTCTCGAAGCATCCGCCAATCCAGTCGCGAAACTCGGCGTTGCCCTTCTGCGTGGTCGGCTCGACGGCGTAGTGAAGCGTGCCCAGTCCAACGCCCTGTTTCATCAAGGCACCAATCTTGGCCAGCCGATCGCCCTGCAGCAGGGGATGGCCGCCGCCGCCGTCACTGTACACCACGATGGCCGCGGCGCCTTCCAGCGCCTTCTCATTGCTCACCCAGCCGTTGGTGTGCACCTGCGTGGTGACGCCCGGAATCCCCGCGAGCGTCTTGGCCAGCAGCAAGCAGCCGGCGCGATGCTCGTGCGAGAGCGGCCCGTGGCTGGGCCCTCCGGCAATGAAGATGATTTTCTTGTCGGCGGCGGCACCGTCCATGGCCAGCGAAAGCGCCAGGAGGCTGAGTGTCGTGGTGATTTTCCCGTTCATGATGCAGCGAGGATTTGGGTTACTTCTTGCCTTTGGGGTCGAGGTTTTGACGAAGGTCATTCTCCGAAAGCTGCGAGGCAACGCCCTCCGGCGGCACTTCCACTTTCGCAATCCACAGCAGCGCGTTGAGCACCACCTTGCGGAAGTTGTCGTTGCCCCAGTTCACGTGCTTGTGGCCGCCGGTAAATCCAAACCCGCGCCCGCCATCCGGCCGCGTGGCCACCCACATCATCACCTCCGACCGGCCCCTGGCTTGCTGAATGTGCGCGTAGGGCCCGCGCGGAAACACGTAGGGGCCGTTGCGCACCGCGTCGCTGGGCTTGGCCACGAGGATGGGCGTCACGTCCTTCATGCCCTCGCGAAAGCGCATGTTGAAATACCACTCGTCCACCACGGCAAAGGGCTTCACACCATTGGCCACGGGGTGCTTGGGAAACTCCTTGAACTCCGGCGCCCACATGGGGTTCACGGAGAACTGGTGCTCGTAGTAGCCGCCAATCCACTCCTGCAACGCCGCGCCCGGCTCGCCCTTGGGCACTTCCACCCCGAAATGCGCGCAGCCGATGCCGACCCCCTGCTTCGACAACCCATCCAGCAGCTTGAGCCGCGCCGGCTGGATCGCCGGATGCCCGCCGCCGCCGTCCGCGTAGAGGAACACCGCCGACGCGCCCGCAAAGACCTTCTCGTCCTTGGGCCAGCCCATGTCATGCACCTGCGCGTCGATCCCCGGCACGGCGTCGAGGCACTTCTTGAGCAGCAGGCTGCCCGCGCGAAACTCATGGTCGCCCGGACCGTGGCTGGGCTTGCCGGCGATGAGCAGAATGCGCTTGTCGGCCGCCGACGCGCCAAGAGTCAGCGCACAAAGCGCAACGATGCAGAGCCAGCGCATGGGGAAAACTCTACTTCAGCTCCTTGAGGCGCAGGTTGCGAAACTGCACTTTCATCGGCGGGCCGGCGTGCAGCTGCAGCGCCAGCACCCCCTTGGCGCGGCGCGTCTTTTCATCGTTATCAATCAGCTCGGTGGTCTTCACGCCGTTGATGTAGTGGGTGAATTCAAAGCCCTTGGCCACGATGCGGTACTCGTTCCAGTCGCCCTTCTTCACGGCCTTGCCGATCTCGGCTGATTCGCCAAACTTTTCGGTCTTGCGCACCAGCTTGCCCTTGTCATCCACCGTGAGGGTGGACTTCTCGCCGCGCCCGGAGAGGATGCCGCGGAAGCCTTCGCCGTAGCAGATGCCCGAGTAGGTGTCGCCAGACTCAAAGTCGGCCTGATAGCCGCCAATGCGCCACGGGTCGGTCTTGCTCAGCCCGAAGCTGCGGTATTGGATGCCCGAATTGCCGCCTTCAATCTTGAACTCCAGCTTCAGCTCAAAGTCCGCCAGTTCGCCGTCCTTCCACACGATGAAGGTGTTGCCTTGCGTGGGGTTTTCCTTCGTGGTCTGCCCCACGATCACACCGCCATCGGCGCGCCAGAACTTGGGATTGCCATCCCAGCCTTTGAGATCCTTGCCATTAAAGAGCGACTTAAATCCGTCGTCCTCGGCAGCGAACGCCGCGCCGCCGGCCAACAGAGCACAGAGTGCGAGTGTGAGTTTCATGATTTGTGATGGGGAGTGTGTGGGGGGGGTTAGTGCTTTCCAAAAAACGTGTGCAGGTTGCGCAGGCCGCGGGTGGCAATCTCGTTGCGAGTGGGCTCCATCTTGCGCCAGATGGCAGCGGCGCGCGCAATCACCTTCACGTCCGTGGTGAAGGATTCAATCACGACATCGCCCTTGTAATGAATGGACTTGAGGGCCGCGACGATGGGCTTCCAGTCCAGCGAGTCATTCCCTGGCGTGCCGCGGTCGGTGCCGCAGGCGTGGAAGTGGACAAGATGCTTGCCGGCCTTCTTGATGGCGGTGGCCTGACATTTCTCCTCGATGTTCATGTGGAACGTGTCCAAGTGCAGCCCCACGGCCTTCGAGCCCACGGCCTTGATGAGCTTGAGGCCCTGATCGCAGGTGTTGAGGAAATCCGTCTCAAAACGGTTGAGCGGCTCGATGCAAATCTGCACGCCCTTCTTCTCCGCATACTTGGCGAGCACCTTGAGGTTCTTCACCACGAGCGCCCACTCTTTCTTCTGCTGAGCCGGCTCCACGGCATCGGCCTTGCCCACCACCGAATACACCGGCCCAATGAGCGAGGGGCAACCAATCACAACCATCTGGTCGATGAGCGTCTTGCAATAATCCAGCGCCGTCTGCTGCTCCTCTGCACTGCCGCGCAAATCGCGACCCGGCCCCATGCAGGCGCAGATGGAACCGCACTCCAGCCCGTGTTTGTCCAGCTCGTGCCGCACATGATGGGGGTCGATGTGCTCGGGTGCTTCCACGGGGATTTCCACCGTTTGAAATCCCCACCGTTTGAACGTGGGAAACAAGGCCGTGCTTTCGTTGGTGAAAGGCGAGGTGAAAAGAAACGTGTTGATGCCAAATCTCATAGTCGCAGGATTCGCTGCGCAGGCTAGTGAATCAACGCGCGCCGGTCAACCCCTTGCAGGGGGGCCATGAAGAGAATGGCCATTGCTGACCGCAGGTCGCCGTGGGCGTGCAACGCCCCTGCGGGGAGCAATAGGGCCCATGATCGCCCCGGCGCAGCCGTTGCACGGGAGTGAAACGCCCCTGCGGGGAGCAATAGGGCCCATGATTGCCCCGGCGCAGCCGTTGCACAGGAGTGAAACGACCGTTCGTGAGTACATTCGTTGGTATCTTCAATGCTGCTTGGCGCAATTCCATTGCGACCGCGCCCAAGGCGGGTGTAAGTGCAGATGCTGTCATGAAAACCGCGCCCCCCCTTGCCCTTCTGTGGGTCGCAGCCACGCTGGCTTATGCCGCGCCTCAGGTTGACAAGGAGTTGGCCGCGCTCGCTGCGTTGCCTGTGCCGGAGCTGCGCACGTCGGCTGAGAAAGGCAACGCCCAAGCCCAGTCTCTTCTGGGTCGCCGCTATGCCTTGGGCGAAGGCATCGCGAGCATCGAAGGGAATCTCGGCCCGGAAGGCCGAGTTTGACCGCAAGGCCAACGCCCCCGGAGTGGGGCAATTGAAATAAGCCTCCCCTTTTGCCCCACTGCAAGGGGCGCAGCACCCGGTCGGGGATTGAAATTGCTGGGGCGAACGGCTAAATCCCTCCGATGCAAAAGCCCCAACGCGGTGCCGCACGTTCCAAGCTCATCGCCGTGGTGGACTGGCGCCCCTCACCCGCCAGCCTCAATGACATCACCGTCGAGCGTCGCATCATCGGCAAGGCCGCGCCCGTCCGGTATTTTCTGGCCAATGACGAGGGCGATTTCACGCCGGAGATCCTGGGCGCAAACATCGTGATCGTCTGGCACAACACCGTGATTTCCTCCGCCACCATCGGGAGGCTGAAAGGATGCCGCGCCATCATTCGCAACGGCGTGGGCTACGACACCGTGGACGTCGCCGCCGCCGCGCGCCGCGGCATCGCCGTGTGCAATGTGCCCGACTACGGCACCGAGGAGGTGGCCGATCACGCCATCGCGCTCACGCTGGCACTCACCCGCCAGCTTTTCCCGCTGGACGCCGAGGCCAAGCGGCTGGGCTGGAAAATCCACCCGATGAAATCCCTGCGCCGCACCCGCACGCGCACCTTCGCCGTTCTGGGACTGGGCCGCATCGGCACGGCCGCCGCACTGCGCGCCAAGGCGCTGGGATTCCGCGTCGTGTTTCACGATCCGTACCTTCCCAACGGCGTGCACAAAGCCGTGGGCATCGAGCGCGCCGCCACGCTGCCAGACCTGTTGCGCCAGGCCGATGTGCTGTCCATCCACTGTCCTTTGAGCGCCGCCACCCGGCATCTCATCGCCGAAAAAGAACTGGCGCTGCTCAAACCCACCGCCTACGTGGTCAACACCGCCCGGGGTGCCATCATCAAGAAGACCGCGATTCTGGCCGCGCTGCGCGAAGGCCGCATTGCCGGCGCAGGTCTGGACGTCATCGAAGACGAACCGCTGCGGACGGCCGCGGAAGCCGCCACGCCCAACCTCATCGCCACCTGCCACGCCGCCTTCTGCAGCGTGGAGGGAATGATTGAGATGCGCAGCACCAGCGCGCGGATTGCCCGCGCGGGTGTGCTGGGAGAGCCCTTGGAGAATGTGGTGAATGGCGTCGCGGCGCAGTAGGCTCCCTTCGGGCCCATTTGCCTTGCCATCCATTTTGGGAATGCCAAGAGTGGCCTCATGCTTGTGATCGCTCCCAAGTACGTTGCGTTGTTGACACTGGCCGCCCTCGCCTTTGCCTGCGGCAATGGTCCCTCGCCGGACGGCCCCACGGCTCAAGAGGAATTTCCCAAGCTGATGGAGAAGGCGAAAGCGGGCGATGCCAAGGCGCAGTTTCAAGTGGGCGGCATGCTCAAGAGCGGTGACGGCTGCACGCGGGACCTCACGGAAGCCTACATGTGGTACCTGGCCGCAAAAGCCAACGGCGAGGATGCCGCTGCGGGCCCCATGATCAAAATGATGGAAGAGGGTGGCGAGCTGACTCCAGAACAGATCAAGTCTGCGACAGACAAGGCGGCCGCACTCTCCAAGCCCAAGGCCAAGTAGGCCCCACCAGCCCCGAGCCATCGGCGGGCGCCGCTTGTGCTAGTGGACGTGGCTTTCGAGCACGGGCACCCTGCCGCGATTGGCATTGTTCATTTCCGGCACCATGTACACCGGATTGCGGCCTTCGGCCCGCGAGACCATGCCCACATGCCAATCGGCAAAGAGGACGAAGGACGCCGGCTTTGTGGCGCTGCCCTTGCCATCCTTGTAGCCCGTCTGGTGGCGGATGGACAGGACGTCGGGCGTGCAGACTTTCAAGTTGGCGTCGTAGCTCACCAAAAAGAAAGGGTCATTCACGGCGACGTTGGTGACGGTCTTGCCGGTGTCAATCCCCGTGTCCGGATCGTGGAGCCTGCCGGTCCAGCTCCAGCGGTAGCCGGTCGCAACATCGCTGCCGTCAGTAGCGTCGGTGCGCTCGTTGCGGTCAAGCTGACAGGCTTCCTCCACCACCACCGCCAGCCGATCCGGCGCAGCCTGATCGAATGGCTGCTCGGACAGGCCAGAGTTCATCGAGAAACTCCATTTGTAGCCTCGCTTTTGGAAAAAGGTGTCCGCGGGGTCGTGCAGCACCTTGTTCATGCTGTCGGCATCCACAAAGCCAATGTACGTGGCCAACTGGCTTTGTTTGACGTCTCCCCACCGAAGCCACTGCGGCAAGCCCCAGTTGCCACCGTTGCGGGGGAATTTGCTGCCGTTTTCAGGGATGAAACCCGCCATGCCGTTGGCAATCTGCTTGAGATTGCTGACTCCAATCTTGTCGCTGGCCGCCGATCGGGCCTTGCCCAAAACCGGGAACATCAAGCTGGCCAGGATGCCGATGATGGCGATCACGACGAGCAATTCGATCAGGGTGAATCCGGCCGGGGTGCCGGGACTGGCTTTAGTCGTTTTCATTTCTGACAAACCCTTTTTCTGTGATTCTAGCGTGAGAGGCACGCGCCCCGCGCTGGAACCACGCCCATCTTTCCAAAAAAACCGCTTGGATTGGCTTGCGAGAGAAGGAATTGCCGCCCCCCCCAGCTCGCCCTGGCTCTTTCTAGCACGTCAGGTGCCAAAGCCCATTTAGGAGTACCGAAGCGCCTCAATGGGATCCAGGTTGGCTGCGCGTCGGGCTGGATACACCCCGAATGCGATGCCGGTAGCCACGCTGATCCCCAAGGCCAGCAGCACCGACCACGGCGTGACGACGACCCTATATGCGTGGCCGGAAATGGCGTGGATGGCCCATGACAGAAAGTACGGGAAAAACACCCCCACCACGACGCCGATCAAGCCGCCGGCCACCGACAGCACCCCCGTCTCCATCAGGAATTGTTCGACGATCTGCCTCTTCTTGGCACCCAGCGCACGCCGCACGCCAATCTCGCGCGTGCGCTCCGTCACCGTGGCCAGCATGAGGTTCATGATGCCGATGCCGCCCACCAAGAGGCTGATGGCGGCGATGCTTCCCAGCACGAAACTAAAGAGCCGCTTGGTGGCCTCGAGTGCGCGCAGTTCGTCCAGCGGCACCTCCACCACGAAGTCTTGCTTCTTGTGAAGGTCCGCCAGCGCGTGGCGAATGAGCGGCGCGGCGCGCGCCACGTCGTTCTCGGAGGCAAATTCGATGGTCAGGAAACTCAACTGCACCCGCTCCACCTGAAATGAACCCGCCGACCGCCGCACGTTCTGCTCACCCAAGTGCGTCCGAAACGTGTGCAGCGACACAAAGACGCGCCCTTCGCTGGCGGGCGCGCCACCCCCGGCGGCGGTATGGTAGACGCGGCTCAGCTCGCGCATCACCCCCACCACGGTGAAGGCCCGGTTGGCCACGCGAATTTCCTCCCCCAGCGGGCTCACATGGCCATAGAGCGTGCGGGCCAAATCCTCCGTCAGCACGCACACATTCTTCTGCTCGCGCTCGTCCCAGTCGGTCAGAAACCGGCCCTCCACCATCTCCGTGGAGGTCATCTCGCGATACAGCGGCGGCGTGCCCACCACCTCGCATTCGGCGTGCTTGGGAAAGCGCACGCGCTTGGGCTCAATGCGCTGCGGCAGGATGCGCACAATGCCCGGCACACTGCGCCGGATGCGCTCCATGTCGGCATACTTCAAGCCATAGTCGGCGATGTAGCTGCGCTTGGCACCACCAGCGGTGGCGTCGCCGGCCGGCTTTTTGCTCCGGAGAATGATGTTGCGTGCGCCCTTCTGCCGGATGCGTTCCTGCGCCTCAAACGAGGCGCCCTCGCCAATGGCCAGCATCGCGATGACCGAGCAGACGCCAAAGATGATGCCCAGCATCGTCAGCAGCGACCGGGTCTTGTGGAGCAGCAGGCTTGCGACCCCGGCGCGCGCTCCTCGCAGCAACATGGGGAGGTTCATGCGCCCGCCATCTCCCTTTGCGCGCGGCTCACGTCGCGCACGATGCGCCCGTCGCTCATCTGCACCACGCGCGTGGCGCGCGCCGCCACCTCATCGCCGTGCGTCACCATCACGATGGTCTTGCCTTGCGCGTGCAATTCGGAAAAGAGATCCAGGATTTCGCGGCCCGTGGAAGAGTCCAGATTGCCGGTGGGTTCGTCGGCCAGAATCATCACGGGATCGTTGGCCAGCGAGCGCGCGAGGGCCACCCTCTGCTGCTGCCCTCCGGAGAGTTGTTTGGGACGGTGACCCAGGCGGTCGGACAATCCCACCCGATGCGCCAGCGCCTCACAACGGTCACGGCATTCGGAGAGCCCGAGGCCCTGGTAGGCCAGCGGCACGTGGATGTTTTCAACCACCGACAACTGGTCGATGAGGTTGTATTGCTGGAAGACAAAGCCAATACGCTGGCCGCGCATGTCGGAGAGCTCGTCGTCACCCATGTCCGACACGTCCATCCCGGCCAGCACGTAGCGCCCGCTGGTGGGCCGGTCGAGGCAGCCCAGAATGTTGAGAAGCGTGGACTTGCCCGATCCAGACGCGCCCATGATGGCGACAAAGCTGCCCGGACTGATGGAGAGCGAGAGCGAGCGCAGCACCGTCAACTGAACCTCACCCAAGTCGTAGGTCTTGGTGAGCTGCTCGATGCGGATGATGGCGCCAGAGGCCATGCCAGAAACTCAAACTAGGCGGCTACTCATGCGCCGTCTCGGCGCTGCCATCGCCGGGATCCGAGGGCGGCGCCAGCGCCACCTCGTCCCCGTCCACAAGTCCCGACTTGATTTCGATGGTGGTTTCGTTCGACAGCCCCACCTCCACCCGCGTCCACACAGCTTTCCCGCCGCGGTGCACATAGCACCGGCTCTGCCCCCGGCGGCTGACGACGCACTGGATGGGGATGGTGGAGACGCCTTCGAGCTGAGCCACGAGGATTTCCGCATGGGCCGTGACCCCCGGCTTGAGGTCCTCGGGCAGCGGATTGGACGGGTCATTTTCGATCCACACCTCGGCATTATACACCTTGAGATCGGGCTCGTAATAGCGGCTGTTGGTGTCGGGCAGGGGCGCGATTTTTTTGACCACTCCGCGAAACTGGCGGTCGGGCAGCGATTCAATGCGCACCTGCGCGGGCATCCCCGGGCGCACCTGGCGCACGCGCGATTCGTGGATCTTGATCTCCACCATCATCTGCGACATGTCCGGCAGTTCCAGCAAATCCTGCCCGGGCTTCACCTCCGTGCCCTTTTCCAAAGGGGCTGTGGAGCGCGCCGAGCTGTTGATGGTGTAGATGACCAGCCCCTCCTGCGGCGCGCGGATGAGGGTCTTTTCCTGCTGCTCCAGGAGTTTGGTGAGCACCCGCTGCTGCTCATCCATCGTGGCGCGGCGCCGGTCCACAATGGCGGCGTACGCGGCCATCGAGGCCTCGGAGTTTCGCTTGGTGCTCTTCTCGCTCACGCGCTTGTGGTCGAGCAATGCCTCAAACCGCTGCCGCTGCTTGGGCAGGTCGTAGCGTTGCAGCACCAAGAGCTCCATGTCGTTCTGCTGCACTTGCAGCTGCTTCTGCCGCTCGGTGAATTCCTCCGCACGCACCTGCGCCTCGGTGGCGTAGCCCTTGGACTGCAGCGTCTTTGTAAGGCGGAGCTTTTCCTCGGCCCGTTTAAGCTCCTCCTCGGCAAGCGCCTTCTTGGATTTGAGCGCCAGTTCCTGCATGGGAAAGTCGCCCTCGATGTATTTCTTGAGATCGGACGCGGCGAAGAGCAGGTCAAATTCCGCCTGCTTGTCGGCCAGTGCCACCTCCTCGCGCTTGATGGCCAGGTCCTTGAGCGCGTTGGTCACCTCGCGCTGCGAATTGTCCATCGACACGCGCTGGTTGCTGATCTTTTCAACAATGGCCTCGTCGGCAAACTGCACCAGGAGCGCGCCCTTCTTCACGTACTCGCCCTCCGGCACGATGTGGACCACGGTGGCGGGCGAAGCCAGCTCGCTGGCGATCTTGATTTTTCGCGTGGAATCAATGGCGCCGCTTTCCACGAGCGTCACCCTGAAGGGCCCAGACTTCACCTTCTCCCACGCCATGGCGTCGAGCGCCGCGTCATGAGACTCGCGCCAGCGCGCGCTCATGGTGAGCCCCACCAGCGCCAGCACCGCGACTCCCCATAATGGGTGCCGCAGGATGAATTGCTTAACTCGGGCCATCGTTATTCTTTTTCAGTTTCGGAAAATCTGATCCGGGGGCACCACCTCTGGCAGCGCCGCGCCTCCTCCGTTGACCGGGCCCTTGCCCTCCCCGGGAAGGCGCTGGGGCCGGAGCCAAAACTGGGTGCCTTCGACGTTAAGGGTCCCCAGCTCCTTCAACAAATTGAGGCGCGTCACGTGGTAGTCCACCATCGCCTCCGTCACGGCATTCTGCACGCGCACCAAGTCGGCCTGCGCCTCCAGCACGTCGCGGATGTCCGTGGTGGGATCCAGTTCCACCTGGATGGGCATCACCTCCACCCGCTGGCGCGCCAGGACAAGCGCGTTCTGCTGGATGAGGTAGTTCTGTCGCGCCTGTTCCAGGCTGCGCACGTCGCGCCGGATGGACTCGCGCAGTCCGTCCAGTGCGGTGGAGAGCAAGCGCAACTGTATTTCAAACTGGATGCGCGCCGCGCGGTAGGCATTGCGCTCGGTCAACCGATCCAGCGGCAGATCGAGCTTGATGCCCGCCGCCGCCGTGGCCTGCCCCGGGCGGATGGAGGAGTAGAATTGATTGGCGAGCTGGGCGTCGGCAATGAGTGTGAGATCCGGCAGCAGGCCATTGGAGGCGACGGCCACCTTGCGCTTGGAGTCCTCGAAACGGTCGATCGTGTTGAGAAAATCCAGCCGGTTCCCGATGGCCGCAAGGTAGCCTTCGCGCTCATCGAGCACCACGGGCTTGAGTCCCAACTGTTGCACCTCTGCCAATGCGGTGGGATCGAGCTCCACGCGCTCGCCCAGCGGCAGGCCCAGCAGCTGCTTGAACTCATCGAGTCCGGTGCGGTAGCTCTCCACGCTGGCCAGGTATTGTTCGCGCGCGCCAAATTCCTTCTGCCGGGCCTGATCCACCTGATAGCGGGGCAGCTGCTGCGCCTCGCCCATCGCCTCGGCGCGCCGGCGCACCTCGGTAAGATTGCGGTAGTTGGTGTAGCTGTTGCGCACGGCGTCCTGCGACTGCAAGAGGCGCAGGTAATCCGTCACCACGCCGACGGCAAAGGTCTTCTGGTACTGGCTGAATTCGCGAATGCTGTAGACGACTTCGCGCTCGGCCTGCGTCAGCAACTCGGCCGCCATTTCCGAGCCGGCGCCGCGCAGCAGGGGCTGGGTGAGCGCCAGGGTGAGGCTGGGAATCTTGGGCTTGCCGTTGAAATAAAGCACGAGGTCATTGGCCAGCGTGGAGGTGATGGTGGCGCCGCTCTTGAGCAGCCGGGTGAATTCCAAGTCCAGCGACGCGTCGCCGGAGAGCCCGCCGTCCTCCGCGCGATTACCCGTGGCGCCCAAACTCGAGCCGGTGGCGCGAAAGGCGAACTCGTGGCGCGTCGCCGTCAGTTCCAGTGCCACGAGATAGAGCTGCTCGCGTTGCATTTGCAGCGGCCGGTTGTTGGCCGTCGCCATGCCCAGCGCGTTGGCCAGCGTCAACTTGCGTTGGCTGTCGGTGAAACGGTCGCGGATGATTTCCTCGGGCGCGATGGCCTTGGGATCTCGTGCGGAATAGGCCGTGTCCACGCGAAAGAGGCTGCTGCGCCCCAGCACCTGCGTCTCGCTCTCGGCCAGAATCCGGTACACCTCGCCGTCGGCGGCGGCGTGGTGGTGCGCGGCACTGCACGCCGCCAGCCCCAATGCGGCGATGCCACCCAAAACCGGGCCTGGATGAAAATGCGATGCGTTCAAAAAACCGCGCTTCCCTTTGTTGATCTGGTCAAAAATCCTCCCCATTCTGACGCCCGCAAGGGCCGCGCCATCAATGTTTTTGTGGGAAACTACGAGTGCCGCAGCGCCTCGATGGGGTCCAACGCCGCGGCACGGCGCGCCGGATAGAGACCGAACACCAGGCCCACGGCGAGCGACAGGCCAAAGGCCGCGAGCACCGACCATTCGGTGACAATGGTGGTGAGATGGAACCAGTGTTCGCGGGCCCATGCAAAGCCCCAGCCCCCCCCCACTCCGGCCAGTCCGCCGATGAGGCAAAGGATGAGCGTCTCGACCAGGAACTGCAGGATGATGTCACCGCGCGTGGCGCCCAGTGCGCGGCGCACGCCAATCTCACGCGTGCGCTCGGTCACGGTGGCGAGCATGATGTTCATGATGCCGATGCCGCCCACCAAGAGCGAAATGCACGCGATGTAGAGCAGCATGCGGGTGTCCCGCGCGCGCTGTGCCTTGATGGCATTGAGGATGTTGAGCGGCACGATGAGTTCGTAGTCCTTCTTCTTGCGGTCCTTCTCCATGGCCGCCTTGATGAGGGGGATGGACGGCTCCACCAAATCGACCGAGGCGAACTCCAGCCGCACCTGGGTGAGCTCCACGCGCTCGAGCTTGAATGAGCCGGCGCGCGAATCCATGTCCATCTCGCCGAAGCGTGCGCGCAGCGTGGAGAGCGGCATGTACACGTTGGAATCGAGCGGCTTGCCTTCGGGCTCGTTGCCCTGAGGGCGCTGCTCCACCCCGGACATCTCGCGCAAGAGTCCAATGACGCGAAAGTACTGGTCCTCCACGCGCACCTGCGACTCGAGCGGATCCTGATGGCCAAAGAGCCGCAGCGCTAGGCTCTCGGTCAGCACGCAGACATTGTTGCGGTGCAGTTCGTCAAACTCGGTGAGAAACCGCCCCCGTACCACAAGTGCCTTGGTGAAGTCGGGATAAAAGGGGTAGGTGCCCACAATCTGGCAGTCCTGCTGGAAACGGTCGTAGTACACCGGGCGCCGCTGCACCATCTCGGGCAGCACGCGCTTGAGGCCCGGCAGCGTGGCCTGAAGGCGGCTGGCGTCGTGGTAGGTGATGCCGTACTCGGAGACGAAATTGCGGGTGGATGACGCGCCGGATTTTTCTTCCGCCGGCTCGATGCTTCGGATGAGGATATTGTGTGCGCCCAGCCGCTTGATGGCCTCCTGCGCGTCGTGGCTGGCACCTTCGCCAATGGCCACCAGCGTGATGACGGCCCACACGCCGATCACCATGCCCAGCATCGTGAGCCCGCTGCGCAGCTTGTGAAGGCGAAGGCTTTTAAACCCAAGCTGGATGATGCGAATGAGCGAGAACCCGTTCATGACGCCCGGCCCTTGGCGCCGTTTGCCGCGGCGACCATGCTGCGTTCATGGTGCTCCACGCGATCCACCAAGCCGTCCATGAGGTGAATCACCCGCTCGGCGCGAAGCGCCACTTTGGGGTCGTGGGTGACGATGATGATGGTCCGCCCATCGGCGTGCAGTTCGTCGAGCAGCGCGAGAATTTCCTCGCCCGTGGTGGAGTCCAGGTTGCCCGTCGGCTCGTCGGCCAGCACCATGAGCGGATTGTTGGCCAGCGAACGCGCCACGGCCACGCGCTGCTGCTGCCCGCCGGAGAGCTGCATGGGCCGGTGATCGAGCCGCCCGCGCAGCCCCACCTTGAGCGCGAGGCCAGCGCAGTGGTCGTAGCAGGAGCGGATATCGCGCCCCTGATAGAACAGCGGCACGTGGATGTTCTCCACCACGTTGAGCTGCGGAATGAGGTTGTACGATTGGAAGATGAACCCGATGCGCTGACCGCGGATCTGCGAGAGCTGCCGGTCGCTCATCGCCGAAACGTCCTCGCCGCCCAGCCGGTACACGCCCCCGGTGGGGCGATCCAGACAGCCCAGAATGTTGAGCAGCGTGGACTTGCCCGACCCCGACGGGCCCATGAGCGCCACATAGCTGCCTTCCAAGACCTCAATGTTCACGCCATTCAAGGCGGGCACCTTGACCTGACCAAGGTTATACACCTTGGTCAGCGCCCGGATATCAATGATGGCCTTGTTGCTCATCGGGAGTGCGAAAAGCATCGCGCCGCGCCAACCTACGGGCCGCCGCCCTTGGGTCCACCTGCGCCCCCGCCAAAGCCTCCGCCGCCTCCCTGAAACTGCTGGCGCATCTGCGCTTCCAGCTCCTCGTATTTCTGCACCTGCTCGGCTTTGAGGAAGCCCTTGATTTCCTCGGCAAACTCCTCGCGCGGCTTCTGCATCGCTGCCATCATTTCCTCCCGCGCAACACCACTGGTGAAGACCTCCCGGATTTTCTGGGTGAGCTTTTGCTGCGCGGCCTCGAACTTGGGCTTTTGCTCCTCGGTGAGATTAAGCTGGGCCGTATCCACACCCCCGCGCCGGCCGCCACCACCACCGGCTCCTCCAAATCCACTGCCGCCGCCACCGCCGGGCGGCCCCTTCATGCCGTCGCCGCCGGGCGCAGGCTGTGCGGGGCCCGGCCCGCCGGTCTTCGCCACGCCGCCGTTGGGAGCGGGCACGGG
Organism: Verrucomicrobiales bacterium; assembly: GCA_005809105.1. GTDB lineage: Bacteria > Verrucomicrobiota > Verrucomicrobiia > Limisphaerales > UBA1100 > SYLI01. The sequence continues at coordinate 24,863 of SYLI01000053.1, forward strand.
GGCCGCCTTGCTCGCCTCCTGACCGGCCGCAGCCTTGTCCTGAATCACGCTCCCTTCGATGTTGAGCGCCGCACCCGCACTCGACGGCGAGAGCATCACCAGTTCTCCCTCATCCAGTCCCTTTTTAATCTCGATGAATTTCTGGTCGTAGAAACCCACTTCCACCTCGCGCGCCTCCGGGCCCTTGGCGCCCTGGACGAAGCAGAGTGTGCGCCCCTGAACGGTGATGACGCACTGCACCGGAACCTTGACGACGTCGACGAGCTGTTTCACCACGATTTCGGCCGACGCAGAAAGGCCCGTGCTGATGCCCTCGGGCAGGGCTTCCTCGATCCAGACTTCAGAATTAAACACCTTGACGTTGGCTTGGAAGCGGCTGGTGGAATCGGGCACGGGCGCCACGCGCTTGAGCACGGCCTTAAGGGGCTTGCCGGGCACGGAGTCGATCTTCACGTAGGCGCGCATGCCTTCGCGCACCATGCGTCGCACCGATTCGTGAATCTTCACCTCGACCATCAGCGAGTCGGTGCGCGGCAGCCGGATGAGTTCCTGGCCGCGGCGCGTGGTTTCGCCCTGGCGAATCAACGAGGAGGAGGCGCCAAAGCGCCCGGCATCAACCGCGTAAACCACCAGCCCCTCCTGGGGCGCGAAGATGCGGCTCTTGCCGAGCTGATCTTCCAGCTCCGCCAGCTTTTGTTGCTCGAGCTTGAGGGTTTTATCGGCCGTGCGCACGCTGATCTGGCTCGACGCCAGATTGGCAGCCGACTTCTGCTCGGTGCTCAGCTTGTCAATCTCGCGCTGCTCCACGCGCATGGCCATTTCGCGCTCCTTGATCGGGAAATCGAACAGGTCATACGCGCTCATGCTCGCACGCAGCATCTTGATGTCGTGCTGCGAGCGGGCAACGTTGGCCTCCTCGCGTTTGACCTCCATGGTGGAGGCAAAACCCGCCCTCTCCAGCTCGGCGTAGGCCACCAGCTTGGTTTGCGCCAGATCAATTTCCTTCTGGTTCACGGAAATCTTGCCGCTGTAATCCTGACGCTGAGTGGGCGCGTCGCTGCTGCGAAACTTCTCCAGCTCGGCCACGGCGTTGGTGAGCGCGATGGACGCCGCCTTGTTGGTGGCGGCCGTGGAGAGCTTCACGATGTCCAGCTCTTGCATGGCATTGGTGACGCTCTGCTGGGCTTTGGTAACAACGATGTCCTGACTGGCAATCCGCTCGGCCAGCGTGTTGGGGTCGAGTTTGACCAACAGGTCGCCGGGCAGAGTGATGACGCTGCCCGATGCCAGCTTGTCCCAGTCCACCGTGCGGTTGAGGCGCCGCAGCACCTCCTCGAATTCGAGCACCGGCATCTGCAGCCCCGCCGTGCTGTTGTTGCAGAACCGCTGTGCAAGCCCGCTCAACGTGTCGCCTGAGGCCACCGTCTGGGAGCGCGGCCCCTTGACCTGCGTGCCCTCGGCGATGATCTCCACGATCGTGGAGGCCCCTTCCATTTCATTCACCAGCGTGAGCTTGCTGGTGGAGGCCAGCGTGCCGGCCTCCACGACCGTGACGAGGAAGTCGCCACGCCCGACCTTGTGGTACTCAATGCCCGGCGCAGCGCTGGTTTCAGCGCGGAAATAACCGCAGCCGCTCCACGCGGTCGCCGCCACGATCCCCGCGACCAACAGGCCCCAGAAGCCTGCGTGCGCCGATCTGGCCGGTGATGTCGTTCTCATGATTCAGGGCCCCAGAACCTGGTCGGGCGGCACGACTTCCTGCTGCTGCACCGGCGGCGCCGCGATGAGCGGTGCCAGCGGCAACAGCGGATCGCGCAGCCAAAAGTCGTCGCCCGTAGTCTGCAGGATGCCGACGTCCTTGAGCAGATTCAAGCGCGTTGTGTGGTAGTCCACCACGGCCGTAGTGACGGCCAGCTGCGCGCGCAGGAGGGCATCTTGGGCGGTGATGATGTCGCTCGTACGCACGCCCTGAAATCCGGCGCGCAGACGCAGCTGCGTGGCCAGCAAGTTGCGCCGGGCATTCTCCAGCGCCGCCAACTGCGTGGCGTAGTTTTGCCCCTGCCGATCCAGATTGCGCAGCCCCTGTCGCACTTCGTCACGAAGCTGATCGAGCGTGGTGGCCAGCGTGCGCATCTGCCGCTCAAAGTTGATCTCCGACTGGCGCAGCGCGTTGCGCTCGGTGAGCTGATCGAGCGGAAGGTCCAGCTTCAATCCCGCGTTGGCCCGGTACTGGTCGGGACTGAAGGAGGAGTAGAACTGATCCTTCAACTCCATGTCGGCCACGATGGAAAGGCCGGGTTTGAGGTCGTTGCGGGCGACGAACACCTTGCGCTTGGAATCCTCGAACTTGTCAATCTGGTTGATGACATCGAGCCGGTTGGTGATGGCCATGCGGTAGGCGGTCTGGTCGTCGAATGGCACGGGGGGCAGGCCGGCGGTTTCGATTCGGGAGAGCAGCGAGCGATCCAGCCCCACGCGCTCGCCCAGCGGCAGGCTCAGCTGCTGCTTGTAGTCGTCGAGCTGGTTCTGATACGTCTCCACGCCTCGGATGTAATCGAGCTTCGCGCGGTATTCGCTCTCCAGCGACTGCTCGCGCTCAAACTCCGCGCTGAGCCCGGCGCGCACGCGCGTTTCCATCTCGCGGCGGAAAACGATGCGTGACTGGTAGTTGGTGTAGTACTGGCGGACATTTTCCGCCTGCCTCAAAAGCGAGTAGTAGTCGCGGATGATATCCACGGCGAACTGCTTCTGGTAATGGCTGAAGCTGCGAATCTCGTACACCACATCGCGTTCGGCCTGTGTCAGCACTTCGGCGGCGATGTCGGCCCCGGCGCCGCGAAGCAGCGGCTGGGTGAGGCTCAGCGTAATGCTGGGCACCTTGGGTTTGGTGCCGTCAAAGAAGAACACCAGATCGTTGGCCAGCGTGGCACCGAGTTGGCCACCGGCCAGCAGCGCCTTCTTCAAGGTCGCGTCGGCGTCGCCATCCAAGGTGGTCTTGCCCGTGGTGGAGGATCGATCCGCGCCTGCGTCCACCGTGGCCTTGGTGAACTTGAGGGCGAACTGATGGCGCGTGCCCGTGAGTGAGAGCGCCTGCAGATAGAGCTTCTCGCGATTGAACTGATAGGTTCGGTTGTGCCGGACGGCCGTGCGCATGGCCTCGGCCAGCGGCAGGACACGCTGGCCACCTTGATACCGGTCCAACACTACATCGGTGCCGTTGACGTCCTCAGGGGCGCGCGCGGTGACCGGGGTGTCGATGCGAAACCGGTTGGTGTCGCCTAGGAGTTGCGCCCGCCGGGCGTCCAGAATTCCGTAAACCTCGGAGTCGGCCTGCGCATGATACCGGTCGGCGCTGCACCCCGTCCACGAGAGGGTGCCCAAGACCGCAACGGTGGCTGCAAGGCGCCACATCATCGCGGTCGGTTTTGATCCATTTTCCAAGCCATTCCTCGGTGTGCGGCAGCTCAAATAGACGCTCGCTGCGCCCAAAATGCTACCGCACCGTGAGCTCGACTTTGAGAAATCGCTTACGGTGCGAGTGCAGATTCTCACTAGTAAGTCGCCAGAAATCGCCGCGACTTTACCCCAAATCCACTGCCCTCCCCGAGCCCATTACCTCAGGAATCCTTCCGAAATGCCAGCCTAAAGCTCCCCTGACGCGCCCCCGCTTGACACGGCTGATAAGCTCCACGCTCCGATTTTGTCAGCCCCAGCCAGGGAAGGTTTGAGAAAAAGAGAATGACAGGAAAGTTTGGAGATTATCAGCTGCACGAATTGCTCAACAGCGGCGGCATGACGGAGATTTGGTCGGCCACCGATGCCCGGGGCCGGTTGGTGGCACTGCGCCGCCTTCAGACGGGCTCCCTGCGGGGATCGGCGCCAAAGCTCTTTAAACATGGACGCGAGGTGCTGGAAAAACTGGCGCGGCACCCACACATCGCCGGCATGCTCGACCACGGCAAGGTGGACGGCATTCCCTTCATGGCGCTCGAACTCATCCGCGGCGCCAACCTGCGCCAATGGACCCTGCGCGAGGATTCCATCATCGACGAGAATGTGTCCGACGTCATCGTCGGCATGGCCGATGCCCTCGATCACCTGCACTCCCACGGCTGGATGCACTTGGATGTGAAGCCGGAGAACGTGATGGTGGACCTTCGCGGCCACACCTATCTCATCGATTTTGACACCGCCCGGAAGATTCCCCGCAAGCCCAAGGAATTTGATGTGGCATCGGGCACGCCTGCCTACATGCCGCCCGAACAGCTCCTGGGCCGCCCGCTCGACCATCGTGCCGACATCTACGCCTTCGGAGTCACGGTGTTCGAGCTGCTCACACGGCGCAAGCCCTTCGAAGGCGACCGGCCCGATCTCACCCGGCAGAACCAGCTCAACGAACGCTTCCCCGTGCCGAACGCCAGTCAGTTCAACCCCGCCGTTCCCGCGCGCCTCAACGCCATCCTGCGGAGCTGCCTAGAATACCAGGCGGAGAAGCGCTACCCCAACATGACTGTCCTTAACGCCCAGCTTCACACCGTGCTGGGAGTGGAAAACGTGCGCGACAAAGCCCGCTAGCCGGCCAATGCCGCCATGCCGCCGGCCGTGATGCCCTGGCGCCGGGCCATGCGGGCAAAGACCCCATCACGACGCAGCAGCTCCTCGAATGCCCCCTGCTCGATCACCCGCCCCTCCTCCAGCACGATGATCTGATCCATGCCGCGCAGTGTGGACAGGCGGTGCGCGACGCAAATCACCGTGCGTCCCTCTTCCAACTTTTCGAGGGCCGCCTGCACCTCCGCCTCCGCGTTCGAGTCCAGCGACGCCGTGGCCTCGTCCAGAATGAGGATGGGTGCCTGCCTCACAAACGCGCGCGCGATGGCGCTGCGCTGGCGCTGCCCGCCCGAGAGCCGCGTGCCCTGCTCGCCCAGCCGCGTGTCGTACCCCTGCGGCAGCTGCATGATAAATTCGTGCGCGTGGGCCGACCGCGCCGCCGCGATGATTTCCTCGCGCGAGGCCTCGAGCCTGCCGCAGGCGATGTTTTCCGCCACCGTCTGGTCGAACACCACCACCTCCTGGCTCACCAGCGCCATCTGGCCGCGCACGCTGGCAAAGCTCGCATCGCGCAGGTCCACGCCGTCCACCGTGATGCGCCCGGACTGCGGGTCGTAGAGCCGCAGCAGCAGGCTCGCCAGCGTGCTCTTGCCCGTGCCGCTCTCGCCGGCCACGCCCAGCCGCGTGCCCTTGCGAACCACCAGGTCCAGCCCGCGCAGCACCGGCTCGCGCTCGTAGGCAAAGCCGACCCGCTCCATCGCAAGCTCACGCGCCAGCGGGGGGATGGCCAGCGCGCCGGCCTTCTCCCTCACCGTGGGCTCCGCCGAGAAAAGCCGCTGGAGCATGCCCACGCCCACCGAGGCCTCCTGATAGTAGGTGTTGATGTGCGCGAGCTTCTTGAGCGGCTGGTAGAGCATGAGCAGGCCCGTCAGGAAACCCACGAGCTCGGGCACCGTCTTGCCGGTGTAAAACACGAACACCACCACCGCGCCCAGTCCCGCCACGCCGATGAACTCGATGAGCGGGTTCTGCAACGACCGCGCCTGCATCTGCTTCAAGCCCACCCGCGCCAGCCTTCCGTAGAGATCCGCGAACCGGCCCAGCTGCCAGCGTTCCAGCCCGTAGGCCTTCACGGTCTTGGGGTTGCCGTACACCTCCACCATCAGGCTGTCCTGCCCCGCGCCCGCCTCGTAGCCGCGCACGGCCACGCGCCGCAGCTTGCGCGCGATGCGCCCGATGGGCAGCAGGCTCAGCGGCAGAAACAGCAGGCCCAGCAGTGCGAGCTGCCAGTCCAGCACGATCAGCGCCACCGCGATGCTGAGAAGCGTGCACGGCTCCTTGACGGCGTCGCTCACGCCATAGCGCATGCACGTGTTGAGCGCGCCGACGCCGGTGTTGAGGATCATCGTGTGGTCGCCGATCTTCCGCGCCGTGAAGTAATCCAGCGAGAGGCGCTGCAATTGCCGGTGGGCCGCCAGCTTGAGGTCGCGGACGGCGTGTACGCTGGCCCACTCCAGACAGTACGCATTGCCGTAGCTCATGGCGCCGCGCAAGCCCACCAAGAGCGGCAAAAGCAGCAGGCCGCCCAGCGCCTGCGGCCAATCCAGCTTGCGCCCGGCGCGGGGAAGCCACTCATCGAGCCACGATTTAACCTCCAGGTTAAGCTGCGCCAGTCTCTCGGGCGCGGGGGTTGCTGCAGCGACATTGGCCGCTGAATGCGCTTGGGGTGATTCCAGCCGTTCAAAGAGGGTCTTGGTGCCCCAGACGAAGCTGGCGTTGATGAGGCCAAAGGCCACGCCAAAGGCCACGCCCAGCGCCATGCGCACGCGGTAGGGGCGGAAGAAGGGCCACGCGAAACGGAAGACGCCGCGCAGTCGCTGCAAAAACGTCTCGCTCGTTTCGGGGCGCGCGGGGGCGTTGGGTGGGAGCGCATCCACGCGCCTTGCCTAGCACGCCACGCGGCGGTTGGCCAACGCCAAAACCGGAGGAGAAAACGGTTGTCATTGCGGGCCACATCCGCACAATCCACCCCGTGAATCCCGCGCGGTTTAAGCCCCTGCTGTTTTTGCCGCTGTGCCTGTGCCTCTGCGCCCTGAAGGGCCGCGCGGCGGTGCTGCAGGTGCGGCCCGGTGCCGTCAATCAGGTGTCGGTGGTGCAGGAGGGACAGGTGCTGGCGGTGTATGGCGGCCCCGCCACGGCGGAGTGGCTGCTCATGACCGACGCCCGGCGCGACGCAGGCTGGTCGCTGCCCCGGGGCGCACAGACGCGCGTGGCCGCGCCGCAGGCGGCGCGCGAGCACATCGAGAAGCCCGACCAATTCTGGGCGGCGTTTGTCACCAACCGTTTTCATGACTACGCGCAGCAAACCACCAAGGTGCTGGCCGAGCCGGCGGCCGTGGCGCGGTGGGTGAAAGAGGGCGACGTCATCGAATGGCGCGGGTTGAGCTGGCGTGTGCTCGACACCCCGGGGTTTGCGCGCGGCAGCGTGTCCTACGTCGCGCTGCTGGAGGGAAAGACGACCGTGTTCACCGGCGACCTCATTTACAGCGATGGAAAAATTCTGGACCTCTACAGCCTGCAGGACGCCATTCCCGAGGCGAAGGTGGGGGGCTATCACGGCTACGGCGGGCGGTTGGGCGATCTCATCCAAAGCCTGCGCAAGATTCGCGCATTGAAGCCCGATCAGCTGGTGCCCGCGCGCGGCCCGGTCATTCTGGATCCGCTGCCGGCGATTGACCGCCTCATCGCCCGCTTGCAGGCGTTGTACAAGAACTACCTCTCCACCAACGCGCTGCACTGGTATTTCAAGGAGGAGCGGATGCGGCTCTGCGGAGAGCGCGTGCTGGGGGACGGCGCGGCGGTGGAACTGATGCCCTACTCGCTCAACATCCCCGCACCCGACTGGGTGTTTAATCATTCCACGAGCCGCCTCTTGATTTCCGACGACGGCCACGGCTTCCTGCTGGACTGCGGCTACCAGCGCGTCATCGACGCCGTGAAGGATCTTCAGGCCAAGAATCTGGTGAAGAAGGTCGAGGGCATCTTTGTCACCCACGCGCACGACGACCACAGCGACATGGTTCAGAAGGCCTCCGAGGTGTTTGGCTGTCCCATCTACGCGACGGAGGAGTACGCCGACGTACTCACGAATCCGGGCGCGTACCACCTGCCCGCACTCTCCTTCAATGCCATGAAAAACCTGCGCGCCATGAAGGACGGTCAGAAGCTGGCGTGGCGTGGGCTGAACCTCACCTTCCACTATTACCCCGGCCAGATGCTCCACCACGGCGCCCTGCTCGTTGAAAAGAAGGGCCACGCGCCCATCTTTTTCATCGGTGATTCCTTCGCGCCTTCCGGACTGGACGACTACTGTCTGCAGAACCGCAACCTGCTTCACGAAAACTCGGGCTATCTATACTGCCTCAAAAAACTCGGCCAGTTGCCCGAAGGCTGCTGGCTCATGAATGAGCACATCGCGCCGCTGTTCCGATTCAGCGACAAGGAGCGCGCCCATCTGGAGAAACGCTATCGCGAGCGCATCGCCCTCCAGCGCGATCTCTATCCTTGGGATGACCCCAACTACGGCGTGGACGAGCAGTGGGCGGTGTTTTACCCGCGCGTGGCCACCGCCGGAACCGACCGCCTCGCCACGGTGGAGTTGCGCGTCACCAACCACTCGCCCAAGAGCCGCACCTTCCAACTCACCCCGCGCGCGTGGAATGGGGCCGCCGTGGTCGGCGCGTGCGATCCCCTCACAGTGGTGTCGCGCCAGACTGGCGTTCGTCGCGTCACGGTGCGGCTGCCTGCCGGCATCGCGCGTGCCTTGGTGACGGCGGGCGTGCAGTCGCCGGGCATGGAATTTCGCGACTGGGTCGAGGCGCTCGTCGTGGCTCCGTGAAGCGACGGCCCGTCAAAACCCTGATTCGGGAGGCCATTGCGCTCTTGGGGGCGATCCTGGCCGCCGCCGCACCCTTCGCCGCCGCCCATCCCATCTCCATGAGCACCGCCACGGTGAACGTGCGCGAGACCGAGGTGCTGGTGGAGCTGCGCATCATGGCCGAGGACCTGGTGTTGCAATACAAGCTCAAGCCCGACGCGGAGCCGCGCTACACGCCCGCCGATCTCAACCGCACGGCGCATGCCCATCAGGATTTTCTGCTTCGACATTTCACGGTGCGCAATGCCCAGGGCGAGGCGCTGGCCGGCACGGTGCTGCGCATGGACACCGAGCAGGTGGCCCAAGGCGCGCTCTTGACCGAACTCATGGCCCGCAACGTGGTGTACTTGATGCGCTATCCGGTGGGCGCGCCGCCGCCCTTTCTCACGTTCACGCAGAATCTGGGCGGTGCCAAGGCCGGGGCGCCTTCGGTGATGGACCTTCTCGTGCTGCAGAAGGGCGTGTGGCTGGACACGCCCTTTCAGGTGCTGGCCGGCCAACCCCATACCGTACGGCTGACGTGGGGTGCCGGGCCCATCGAGCCTCCGAAGAACTGGCGCGAACTCAAGGCGCGCCGGGAGGAGGAGTTTCGCCAGCGCCTCGGCATCACCAGCTACGCGGGCATCTACTCGTACCTCTACCTCACGGCCCACGAGGTGCGCCACGAAATCCTCGTGCCCGCGCTTACGTTTGAACACTGGGTGCCGCTGACCCGCCGTCACCCTGATTTTCTCGACGTGGATGAGCAGCAGGCGGCGCGTGCCCGCATCGAGGCCTATTTTCGCGATCGCCACCCCGCCACACTGGACGGCCTCACCGTCAAGGCCACGCTGGCGCGCGTGGACTTCTTCGGGCTGGACATCAACGATTTTGCAACCCAGGCGCCGCCGCGCCGCGTGGGCATGCACCAGGCGCGTCTGGGGATCATCCTGAGCTACCCTGCCACGCAGGCGCCGCGCAATGTGGAGGTGCGCTGGGACGCCTTCCACAAGCACGTCGCCTTCCTGCGCAGCACCGTCTATGTGTACGACCAGCCGCCGCGCGAGCACTTCTTCATCGAGGACAAGCCCGTGTTCCAATGGACGGCGCCCGTGGGAACGCGCCCGCCCCCGCCACCGCGGCCCGTCCTCCACCAACTCGACGTGCGGCAGCCCGCGCCCCGCGATGCGGCGCTCATCTTCACCGCGCTGCACCGAAACCTCTACCGCGCCTTCGACCAGCGCGGCGACCGCGACATTTACGACGCGCTGGCCGCCAGCGTGGACGGGCCATTGCTGAGGCAGCTCTACCTGCAATTCCAGCGCAGCCTGTTGATGGAGGAACAGGGCGGTGCCGTCTCGCGCGTGCAATCGGTGCGCATCCAGGAGGGCGCGGCGCGGGCCACGCGAGCGGGCGCGGGCTTCGAGTATCCCTGCCGATGGCGCGTCACCGGCACCGTCGAACACTGGGGGCACATCCACACGCGTGAGAACGAGTACGAGGGCACCTTCACTCTCGCGCCCACGCCCGGGGGCTGGCGCGTCACCGACTACGAGTTGACGGGCCAGAAGCGGGTTGGATTTCAGACGGGCCTGCGCGCCCCCCCGCCGTAGTCGCATGGAAATCCGAGTGCAGAATCTCGAGTTTGGCTACGCCGGTGCGCCCGGATTTAACCTGCGCGTGGCGCGGTGGGAACTGTCCTCCGGCCAGTGCGTCGCCCTCACCGGCCCAAGCGGCTCGGGCAAGACCACGCTCCTGCGCCTGCTCGCCGGCATGCTCGTCCCCCAGCGCGGACACATCCACGCCGACGCCCAGCCGCTGGCCGCACTCTCCGACGCCCAGCGCCGCGCCTTTCGCATCCGGCGCGTCGGCTTCGTGTTCCAGGATTTCCGCCTGCTCGACTATCTCGACGTGCGCCAGAATCTGCTGCTGCCCTATCGCATCAACGACGCCCTTCCCATGGATGAGGCCGTGCATGCGCGATTGGAGACACTGGCTCACCATCTGGGAATCGCGCACCGGCTTGGCCACAACGCGCGGGACCTCTCGCACGGCGAAAAGCAGCGCGCCGCCGTCGCACGCGCCCTGCTGCCTGGGCCGCGCCTGCTGCTGGCCGACGAGCCCACCGGAAGCCTCGATCCGGACAACGCCGGCCGCCTCGCCAGCCTTCTGCTGGAGCACGCCCGCGAGAGCGGCGCCACGCTCGTCGCCGCCACTCATGATCCAGAGCTGGCCCGCCGATTTGATGGCGCGGTCAGCGTCAACACCCTCGCCGCCCTCTGACCATGCGGCACCGACTTTTCCTCGCATGGCTTCACCTGCGGCACCATCGTGTGCGCTCCGCCATCCTGCTGGCGTGCCTGACGCTCAGCTTCTGCCTGCCGCTGGCCAGCCACTGGCTGGTGCGCGAGTTTGACCACCGCCTGAGCGGGCGCGCCCAGATTGGCCGCGCCACGCCCCTCATCGTGGGGGCGCGCGGCAGCCGGTTTGACCTGGTGCTGCATGCGCTCCATTTCCGGCCGCTCGCGGGAGGCGGCGTGTTTGACGCCTCGGAACTGGCGCGTCTGCGCGCCGCGCAGACTGCCACGCCCGTGCCACTCTGCCTGCTCGATTTCAAAAGCCGCCGCGGGCGCGCCTTCCCCATCGTTGGCACCACGCTGGATTATTTTGAACTGCGACGGCTGGTCGTGGCCTCCGGCGAGGGGTTGACGATGCTGGGCGACTGTGTGCTGGGCGCGGGCGCCGCCGACGCGCTGGGCGTTGCGCCCGGCGGCACCCTGACGCCCGATCCGCGCAGCCTTTCGGATTTGTCCAGCCTGCCGCTCAAACTGTCGGTGGCTGGGGTTCTCGCGCCAACGCGCACGGCGGATGACGACGCCATCTTTGTGGACATCAAGACGGCGTGGGTGCTGGCCGGACTGGGCCACGGGCATGACCCTGCCACGGCCGATCCGGCAGTGCGCCTGCCGGGGGCTCCGACCAATCAGGTGGTGTTTAACGACGCCCTGCCCGTGGCGGGGTTGATCCAGCCTGAGAATCTCGCCTCCTTCCATTTCCACGGCGACCTTTCGCGGCGCCCGCTGACGGCCATTCTAGCTCTGCCGCACAGCGAGCGCGACTCGGTGCTGCTGCAGGGCGACCGCGCCTACCTCTCGGGTGCGGGCCCCCTGCAAGCGCTGGTGCCCGCGCAGGTCGCCGGACAGATGGTGGAGATGGCGCTGCGCGTGAAGCGCTATGTGGACGCGCATGATGTGGTGGTCGCGGTGGGCACGGTGCTGTTTCTCTCGCTGATGGTGCTGCTCTCACTGCGACTGCGGCGCGAGGAAATGGAAACCCTCTTTGCGCTGGGATGCAGCCGCGGAACGATGTTCGCGCTGCAGGCGTTGGAGCTGCTGATGCTTTTGGCGGCGAGCGCCGCGCTGGCGGCCGCACTGGCGTGGGCATTTGCCGCGCAGGCCGACCGTTGGATGCGGGGGGCGGGACTGTGAAGCGCCCGCGCTTGGAATTGCTGACCTTTGCTGCGCTGGCGGCGCTGCTATTGGCAATGGCCGGCTGCCCCGCACCGCCAATACGGCCGACGCCTGCCGCATCGGGGACAGGCCCGTTGCGGATTCTCGCTGCCAATCACCCGCTGCAATACTTTGCAGGGCGCATCGCGGGCACGGCTGCTGTGGTGACGCAACCGGCACCCGCGGGCGAGGACCCGGCCGACTGGCATCCGCTGCCCGCTCAGATTCGGACGTTCATTCACGAATGCCAGAAGGCCGACCTCATGTTGCTCAACACCCCCGGCTACAGCCGCTGGCTGGATTGGGGGTCGTGGGCGGAAGCAAGGATGGTTCACACGACGGGCACTTTCACCGACCACCTGTTGCGGCTTGAGGAACCATCTCAGGCGGGCACCCACCGGCATGGCAACGGCACGGCGCACGGCCACGGTGAATGGGCGGGCACTGTCTGGCTGGATCCGCAGCTTGCGTTGCGCCAAGCGCAGGCCACTGCCGCGGCGCTTGCCCGACTGCGCCCGACGCAGGCGGCCGAGTTTGATGCCAATCTGCGTGGGCTGGAGAACGACCTTCAGGCGTTGCACCGCGACTGGACACAGTTGCTCCAGGGGCACGAGGAGTTGCCGCTGCTCGCCTCGCATCCGGTCTATCAATACTTCCAAAAGCGGTACCGGCTGAATCTGCGGAGCGTCCACTGGGAGCCTGACCAGATGCCCGACGAGGCGCAATGGGCGGAGCTTGAAGCGCTGCGGCAGAAACATCCGGCGCGCCTGATGCTCTGGGAGGGAACGCCCCTGCCGGCGGTTGGCGAACGGCTGCGCGAGATGGGGATTGCCGTGGTGGTGGTCTCGCCCGGGTTCGCCGCGCCGCAAAAGGGCGACCATCTGGATTTAATGCGGAGGAATGTGGCGGCGATGCGAGCTGCACTCTCCGAACCCTGAAGCTGCGGTGAGGTTGTTCACACGCCCCGAAAGGCGCGCCAGCAAGTTTGTGTTGGCCAGAGATTTCGCGCTCGCATAATTGCCCTCCAAGAGGAGGAGAAACCCATTCGGAGGAGGGGAGCCATCGACATCCTGCGCCAATTGAGCTGCGCGTGGCGCCAGCCCACGCAACCGGGAGGGTTCCCTCGCGTCTTGTCCCGCTGGGCATGGAGCAGTCTGGCTGCGGCCTGCCTGTGGCTGGGAGTTGCCCCCGTGGAGGCCTTCGTGCTCATCGGCCCCATGGAAACCAACCGGCTGACGACCACCAACGTCGGCACCACCATCGACCTCAATTACTGGGACGATCTGGGTGGGCCCAAGGAGGCAAAGAATTTCTACCGGTGGAACATGCCCAAGCTGACGTACGCATTTGACGCCAGCTTCATCAACTACTTCGGGTTGGAAGGCCGGTTCGCGGTGAACGAGGCCGTCGCGGTGCTCAACGACTTCTTCAATAACGAGGACTACACGGGGGTAAGCGCACTGCGCATCGCCGATTCCAAGCACGGGTTTCTCGGCAACTACAACACGACGTGGGTCAACACCACGGCGCGCAACTCGCAGGTGCTCGACATCAAATCGCTGACGCTGGGGCTGCTGCTCAACCATCTGGGAGTGGGCAACCCGCACCGCTGGGCCTTCAGCATCCATGACGCGACGACCAATCAGGCCAACACGATGGTGAACTTCCGCGTGCGCCTGCGAAATTACGACCCGCTCACCTACCGCCCCACCGACTTCATCAACGGCGTGCAATACAGCTACCGGCTGGTGCACGACGGCACCAATTCTCCGGGACTGAACAACGGCCCGGCCTTCATCATGCCGACCTTTGCCGACATGGAGGAGTTCACCACCGACATCAGCGGCAATGCGTGGTCGGCCGTGGCTGGCATTGGCGACGCCTTCTACGGCAACTCGCTGGTGTATTGGACCGACAAGCCCACGCTCTTTGACTTTGGCGTGTATTTCGATGGCAAGAATGCGATGGGCGGCAAGCGCCAGCCGCGCCACGCGCTGACGTACGATGACGCGGGTGGGCTCAAGTACCTCTACCGCACCAACAATTTTGTGTTCGAAACACTGCCGCTGGACGTCGTGCTGGTCGTGCCCTCGCAACTGCTGCCCCTGACAGCCGTGCCGGTCTTTCCCGGGCCCACGGGCCGGCTCTTCCCCGACACGCTGGGCGGCAATCAAGGCTTCATCCCTCGGCGCAACACCGCCTTCATTCCTGCGCTGCCCATCACCTCGGTGCTGCCCGCGCAGGGTCCGCCGCCGTTTTACGATCTGGCCATGCGGGGCGGCGTGGACCAAATGCAGCTCATCGAGCAGCCCTTCGACTCGCTTTTGGGCATCACGTTCACGGCCACCAACATCATCTGGACCGACACCTTTATCACCACCAACGGCCAGACGGTACTGGGCCGCAACAACACCTTCCCGGGATCGGAGCTTTATCTCGGCGTCCCCACACTGCGATTTGCCACGCAGACGGTCGGCCGACCGGTGTTCCAGCCCGACATCATCTTTGTGGCCGACGATCTGGGTTTATCGCCCGACGGCGTGCCCATCGGCTGGAACCGCACGGACTCGCTGGGCTGGATCGACAATTTCACGAACAACCTGGGGCCCACGGTGACGTTTGAGACCAACATGGGGCCGGGCGTCATCATCGGCCCCATTCAATTCACCTACCACAAGGTGCACGAGGACTTTGAGGTGCTCTGGTCTGGGCAGGCCAGTGTGGTGGGCAACACGCAGTCCTACTCGCTGTGGGGCCACCTGCAGGGCCCGGGCCCCGACGACATCGTGCTCTTCCCGCGCGACGTGCGCATGTCCATCGTGGAGAATGCCGTGGCACCGGCCACGAGCGTGCCGCTGATTTCCAAGGTGTCGGACAACGGCGAGAAGACCAGCGAGGGTTTCACCCTCAGGCGCACCGAGGAAAAACTCACGCTGCTGGGCAGCCTGCTCGCGTCGGTGACCGCCATCGAGGTGCTTAACGGCAACGTCGTCGTGCAGACCATCGTGCCGGCCACGCGCTACATCGTCTCCGATCAGCGCATGGACATCCCCCCCGGCGTCATCAGCGACGCCGCCGAGGGCGTGGCGCGGTCGTTCCGCGTCTGGAACACGGTGGGTGTGAGCGAGAAGGCGACCGACACGTTTACCATCGAGTCCGGGCGGCCCGTCATCACCGGCACCTCGGCCGACGATGCGGTGCATGACCGCGCCCAAGAGCTGACCCTGCGCGGCTATGGCTTTAAGAGCACCGAGAGCGGCGCACTGAAAATCGCCTACCTGCGCGTGGACAGCGGCACCGGGCTGGCCATCACGCCCTCGGATGGCAACGTGACGGCCGTCACCATCGATGTCTTGAGCGACACGCTGGCTGTCGTGCCGGTCAACGGCATCAGCAGCCTGGCCGACGGCAGCAACCGGCGCGTGCGGGTTTCACGCAAATATCCCACCCTCACCGCCCCCGCGGAGACCGTGCTCAGCCCCACCAACAACGTGCGACTGATGACGGCCATCACGGCCAGGCCGGTCATCGCCGCCTACCAGGCGTTCGGCCAGAGCGCGCTGGGGGGCGAGTTTAGGCGCGACACGCTCATGGAAGTCAACGGCACCGGCCTCAACACGGCCATCCGCATCGAACTTGTGGACGGCAGCGGCAGTGCCTTGGGCACTCCGGTCGCCGTGGATCTGCCCCACGCGGCCATCCATGTGGAGGACAAGGGCACGCGCATCCAGATTGCCGCGGATGCCTTTCTGAGCCCCGAAGCCGATGGCAATCACTCCACGCTGCTGCGGCAGTTCAAGGTGTTTAATGCCGTGGGCAACACCGCCAGCAACAGCTCGCTTCGGTTCAACGTCAACGTGCAACCCCGCGTGGACTCGCTGGCGGCGTTCAACACGTCGGGCGCGTGGAATCGCGACAATGCCACCGGCGACAAGATCACCATCACCGGCTACGGACTGGGCGCGGTGGGCCGCATCGAGGTTCAGACCTATGAGGGTGCCGAACTGGTGCCACAGCCTTTTCTCGAACTCACCCCCAACATGCCCGGCGTGGTCGTGACCGATGCCGCCATCACGATCGACCCACAGAAGCTGGGCGACATCGCCGCGGCAGGCTTTCACGGCGCGACGAGTGCCGACTCCACATCGGCGAACACCTACCGCGTTTTCAAGCTCTTGAGCGCGCGCGCCCCTGTGAGGTCGTCCTCGGCCCAGCGTTTCATCGTGGGAGTGCCCCCCACCTTTAGCTCCCTGAATGGAACCACTGCCAACAACTACCGTCGTGACGCCGACACGCTGCTCATTAACGGCGGCGGGATGGGCATGGCCACGCGCGTGGAACTGGTGGACGCTGCCGGGATTGCCATCGCAGGGACGCACGCGCTGGACACCTCGGGTGGATTGTCCGCCCCGTCCACGACGCAGCTCTCCATCGCCGCGAAGGCCACCGGCTGGAGCAATATCGCACATCTTCTGGACTCGCCGGCCGACCTAGGCCGCCGCGTCCGCGTCACCACGCCCTTTGGTGTGGTGACCAGCCCTGCCAACAGCGCGGGTGCCTTCACGGTCTCGGCCACGCCGGCGTTCGGCCCCACGGCGCAGAACACCTTCTCGGGTGGCGGCTATGACGGCAGCAGCGGCAATGGAACCTATGACTTAAGCGATGGCAATCTCATGGTGACCGGGCAGAATTTCCGGGGCGTCAAGCGCGTGTTCCTGGAGGACAGCAATGGCACGTCCTACGCCAGCGTGCCGCTCAATCCCGCGGCACCCCCCAATGGCATCGCCTTCAACGCCGAGGGCACGCAGATGGTGATTACGTCGGGCTTTGCGGGCTTTAGCAACTGGGCCACACAGAACGCGACCAATCCCAAGTTCGTGACGGTCTTGAGCGCGGCGAACATCAACGCCACATCGCCCGTCATCCTGACGCGGCCCTAAGCTGGATGCGGGCTACTCCGGCGCCGACGCGGGGGGCGCGAAGGGCGTGTACTCGGGCACCATCTCCTGGAGCGCGGACTTGAGTTCTGAATCGGACGCGCCATCCAGCCGCCCTTCCAGCGCCTCCATCCGTGCCCGCAGCAGCGACAGCGTCGGCGCGTCGCCCTCCATGCTGCGAATCTTGGGATGAGCCGTGTGCGCCAGCCGCTCGCCCTCCAACTGCAGTTCCTCAAAGAGTTTCTCCCCGTGCCGCAGCCCGGTGTACACGATGGGGATGTCCACCTCCGCGCGCAAACCGCTCAGCTCAATCATGAGCGCCGCCAGTTCGGCGATCTTCACCGGCGCGCCCATGTCGAGGACGAACACCTCCCCTCCGCGGCCCATCGTGGCGCTTTGCAGCACCAGTCCCACCGCCTCGCTCGTCAGCATGAAGTAGCGCTTCATGTCCGGATGGGTCACCGTCACCGGGCCGCCCAAGGCAATCTGCTTGGCGAAGGTGGGCACCACGCTCCCGGAGGAGCCCAGCACGTTGCCAAAGCGCACGGCCAGAAACCGCGTCGGCCCCGGCTGCGACGCTTGGAGCGACTGCAGGCAGAGTTCGGCCAGCCGCTTGCTCGCCCCCATCACGCTCGTGGGATTGACGGCCGTGTCGGTGGAGATGAGCACAAACCGCCCCACTCCCTGCGCTCGCGCCAGCTCTGCCAGCTTCAAGGTTCCGAATGAATTATTGCGCAGCGCCTCCGCGGGCTGCGATTCCATGAGCGGTACGTGCTTGTGCGCCGCCGCGTGGAAGATCACCTCGGGCGCCGCCTCGTCCAGCAGGCGCCGCATGCGCGCCACGTCGGTGATGTCCGTCACGGCCGCGCGCAGCACCGGGGCATTGGGCGTGCCGGCCAGCTCCTGCGCAATGGCGAACATTTGCACCTCCGAGCGGTCCACCAGCGTGAGCTGCGCGGGTTGGTGCCCGAGGATCTGTCGGCACAGCTCCGAGCCGATGCTGCCGCCTGCGCCTGTGACCATCACGCGACGCCCGCACAGCAGCGAGGTGATTTCAGCCGTCCCAAGCTCGACGCGCTGGCGGCCCAGCAGGTCTTCGATGGCCACAGGCCGCAGCTCGGTCACCTTGCCGCGCCCTGCCGCCAGCTGTTCCAGCGAGGGCACGGTGCGATGCGGCAGACGAGCCTCACGCAGCAACCCCACCACTGCGCGGATCCGTTGCGACGGCGCCGAAGGCATGGCGATTAAAAGCTCGTCAATCTCCCATCCGTCCAGACCGGCGGCGCGATCCAGCGCTCCGGCCACGGGGATGCCGTGGATGTTGGCGCCGCGCTTGCCGGGGTCATCGTCAAAGAAAACGACCGGCTTTAATCCCAATCGCGGCTTGGCCATCAGCTCGCGCGCCAGACTCGCACCCACTTCGCCTGCTCCAAGAATCGCCACCCGAACGAGCCCGTCGGCGCCCTTGGCCGGCAGGAAGCGACGCTCGCGGATGAGGCGGAACATCAGCCGTGCGGAAATCAGTCCGGCGAGGGACAGCATGGCGTCCACCAGCAACACTCCGCGCGGAACGGCGGGCGGCGTGAGGGCGGAATTGAGCGGTGCCCAGCCCAAGTGCCAGAGCGCCAGCAGTGCCGCCGAGGGCAACGCCACGGCCAGCGCCACGCGCCGCAGGTCGGGGATGCTAAAGTAGCTGAGCAGCGATGCGAACTGTCCGCACGCCAGCAGGCAGAGCAACTTGACCGCCAGCACCCATGGCCAGATGCGAACGCAGTGCCGGTGGTAGGCTTCCGGCACGGCGAATTCGAACCGGATCTGGTAGGCCATCCACGCACTGGCTGCGAGCACGCCCGAGTAGAGCAGCAGCAGAATGATCCACCGCTCCAGCCGGCTGATTTTGATCGAGTGCAAGGCCATGGACAGGGGCGCCAAGGCCAGCGTAGGGAAAAGGGGCGCGCCACTCAAGGCGCCTTCGCCGCCCCCAAGTCAACACCCACCACCTGCGACATGCCCGGCGGCGGATGCGGCACCAGCGTGCCTTTTCGGCCGGCGGCGGCGCACACCTCGGGCGCAGCACCCAGAGAGGCCACTAGTTTTTCCAGCCGATCCAACGCCGACCGCCGGTTCACCAGAGTCAGCGCCGTCAACCCCAGCAGCTGCAGATCCAACCCCACCGAAGCGTGGCTCACGTAGAGCAGTCCCAGCCGTGATTTCCACGGGCGGATGAGTTGGTTGTAGGCCAAGTCCGGATCGGCGCTGCCGCGCAGCACGTCGGATTCGTCGGCAAACGCGATGGAGGCCATGTCGGTGATGCCCGGCCGTGCATCGAGCAGATGGCGCTCCTGCGGCGTGTAGGCGCGCACCTCGCTCTCCACGTTGGGCCGCGGGCCCACCAGACTCATGTCGCCGATCAACACGTTAAAAAGCTGCGGCAGCTCGTCGAGCTTGAAGCGCCGGATCACATGGCCCAGCCGCGTGATGCGCCGGTCATCCCCTGCGGTGGAACTCACTCCGGTGGCGTCGGCACGAATCACCATCGAGCGCAGCTTGAACATCCGGAACCGGCCGCCGCCACGCGCCACGCGCCACGGGATGTACAGGGGCGAATGAAAATCCTGAAGCCAGACCAGCAGCGCGGCCAGAGCCATGAACGGCCCGGTCACCGCCAGACCGCAGAGCGCGCCCGCGATGTCCAGCAGCCGCTTCACCGTGTCAGTTCCCGCGCCCGCTCGGCGAGGGTTTCCGCCGTGGGATAATACGCCCGCTCCAGCCGGCCATTGGTGGGCGCAGGCGCCGGCGGCAGCGTGAGCCTGGCCGGCGCTGACTTCCATGCGGTGGGCGGCAGGGTCTCGGCGGCCAGCGCCACCAGCTCGGCTGAGAAACCGCAGGCGGCCCAACCGCCATCCACCGCAAGCAGTCGGCCCGTACGCCGCACCGAATCGCATAGCACTCTTGCCGCTCCATCCGTCACGGGGCCGGGCACGGGGATGTCGATCACCTCCGCCGACACATTCTGGCGGGCCAGCAGCTCCGCAGCCTTTCCGCACAGGTGCGCGCTATGGCCCGTGCCCACAAGCGTGATGTCATGGCCTGCGCGTCTCACGCGCGGCAGCACGTCGCGCAGCGACACGGCCGCCATGGAGGTGTCGGCCTCCGACACGTCGTAGAGAGCGCGGTCATCAAGGTACACGACCGGATCATCGCAGAGCACACTGGCCACAAGCAGATCGCGCGCGTCCGCCGGCGTCGAAGGCATCACCACGCGCAGACCGGGCACGTGCGCAAACCATGCGTGCAGCGCCTGCGAGTGTTGCGCGCCCTGCTCGCCACCGCGGTTGATGATGGCCCGCACCGTCAGGGGCACCGGGATGCCGCCGCCAAACATGTGATTCCAGTTGGCGGCCTGATTGACGATGGCATCCAGCGCCAGCACGGCAAAGTCCACTCGGGGATGCACCACGATGGGCCGGTAGCCACCCAGTGCCGCACCCAGTGCCGCGGCAGTGGTGGCCGCCTCGGAGACCGGGCTGTCAATCACCCGCGCCGTGCCAAATTCCTTCTCCAGATCGCGCATGGTATTGCCCACATACCACGGGCTCCACAGTCCCTGCCCGATGCAGAAGCATTCACGATGCTCGCGCAGCAGGTGCCGCAGGGCGACTAGGATGCCATCGGCGTAGGTCATGGGGCCGAGAAGACGCGTCCTTGCAGCGCCGCCTGCGGGGGATCGGGTGCCGCCTGCGCCGCATCCCAAGCCTGGGCGACGGCCGCGCGTGCATGCGCCTGGGCTTCGCTGAGCGCAGCGGCGGAAAGATGGCCGGCCTGCTCAAGCGCCGCCGCCAAACGCCCGATGGGATCGCGCAGCTTCCACTGCGCCAGGTCGTCCTTGCGTTTCACGCCCACGTCCACGTCCTCGCTCGGGCCCACGTGGCCACGCCACCGGTAGGTGAGGGCCTCGATGTAAAAAGGCCCCGCGCCTGAGCGGGCGTGGTCCGCCGCCTGCCGCATCGCCGCCACCACCGCGGGCAGATCGTTGCCTTCCACGCGCAGAAAGGGAATGCAATGAGCCACGGCATGGCGGCAGGTGGAATCGGCCGGCTGGCGCAGCCCGATGTGGAGGTGGCTTGAGTAGAGATTGTTTTCGCAGAAAAAAACGACCGGCAGGCGCAGCGTGGCAGCAAGGTTGAGCGACTCATGGAAGACGCCTTCTTCCGTGGCTCCATCGCCAAAGCAGGTGACGGCCAGCGCGCCCCTGCCGTCCATCTGGGCCGCCAGCGCCGCGCCTGTGGCAATGGGAATGGTGGCGCCGACGATGGGCACCGAACCCCAAAACTGGTGCGCCACATCGCGAAGGTGCATCGAGCCGCCCATGCCGCGCGAGCAACCGGTATCGCGTCCCAACACTTCATCCAAGAGCTGGCGGGGGCTCCCGCCCAACGCCAGAAAGTGCGCATGCGATCGGTGCGCACCAAAGACGCGATCGTGCGGCTGGATTTGCGAAGCCATGCCGACGGCAGCCGCCTCTTGGCCGATGGCCAGATGGCACGGGCACCGGATGGTCCCGGCGCGGACACCCTCGCCGATGCACACCTCCACCGCGCGAATGAGCAGCAGCGTGTCCAGCGCGGTAATCGCCTTGGCCGGCGGCAGGTCTCGCAGATCCACTGGCTCGTGGTACTGCGCGGGATCCGCCAGTGCGCCCAGTGTGGCCGGATCAGGCGACGCCATAGAATTTCCGGATCGCACCACAAATGAAATCCACCTCGTCGTCGGTGAGCGAGGTGTTCATCGGCAGCAGGAAGCAGCGCTTAAAGAGGCGATCGGTGTGCGGCAGATGGACTTGGTCAAAGCCAAGGCCGCTCAGCCTGTGGACGGGTTTGCCTCCCCACTGCACGAGCGTGCCCACGCCCTGCTCCAAGAGGTGCGCCCTCAGCGCGTCGCGACGGCCCGATTCCACTTCGTAGTTTTGATAGACATCATAACGGCCGTTCTCGTCAGGCCCGGGCGGCAGTGTTAGATCCTCCAGCATGGACAGCCCAGCGCGGTAGCGGGCGGCGAGCGCGCGCCGGCGTTCCATTTCCGCCGGGTAATGCTTGAGCTTGGCCAGCAGCACCGCCGCCTGCACGGTGTCCAGCCGCGAGTTAAATCCCCACGTCACCACCTCGCCTAGTTCGTTGCGCCCGTGGTCACGCAGCAGGCGCACGCGGCGGGCCATGTCGTCATCGTTGGTCATTACCAAGCCGCCGTCACCCAGGCAGCCGAGCAACTTGGCGGGGTAGAGGCTGATCATCCCTGCCAGACCGAAAGTGCCAGCGCAACGGCCCTGAAAGCGTGCGCCCAGCGCCTGCGCGGCGTCCTCGATGAGCAGCAGACCATGCCGCTGCGCCAGCGCCGAGAGCGCCTCCATGTCGCAGACACGGCCATTGAGCTGCGTGGGCAGCAGCGCGCGCGTGCGCGACGTGATGGCGGCCTCCACCGCCCGCGCGTCGATGAGGTGATCCGCGCCGCATTCCACCAGCACGGGTTTGGCGCCGTTGAAGTGCACGGCAGCGGCCGTCGCAACGTAGGTGTGTGACGCGAGAATGACTTCATCACCGGGGCCGACGCCCGCAGCGCGCAGGGCGATAATGAGCCCGTCGGTTCCGTTGGCCACGCCCACGACATGGCGCGCGCCCGTGAGCTTCGCGATGCCCTCCTCGAACTGGCGCACCTCGTCCTGCAGGATGTACGCGCCTCGTTCCATGGTGAGAAGCATCGCCGACATCACTTCTTCGCGGTGCTGCGCAAAGACGTGCGGGTAGCGGAAAAAAGGGATCTTGAGCGCCGCCATAAAGCGAAACCGCGCCGAGCGTAGAGGCGCGCGGCGCGGCTGCAAATCCCAATCTCTTAACAAGCCTGCCGTCAGCCGGGCTTGCGCGAATGGACGACGATTTTGAAGGCCCACTCGCGCAGGCGCCCGCGCGGCTCGCGCGCCTCAACCCAGCACCCGGCTTGGCGCCCATCGCACCAGAGCCGCAGCAGCGGCAGCAGAAACGCCAGCACGTCGAAGTGCTCCACCTGCGTTCCGGGAAAGCGCTCGCTCCACTGTGCCAGCCAGCGCCTGTTGGGAATGCGCCGATTCACCATTGCGGTGCGCCGCCCGCGCAGTCGGTGCAGCCACCGGTTGAAGCGGTAGATGGGACTGTGGTTATACGAGTCCACCGCCACGAACCAGCCGCCGGGCCGCAGCACGCGAAAGATTTCGTCGCGCACCCGCTGCCAGTCGCCGTACGAAAGTCCGCCTGCGCACGTCACGCCGCCGAACGCGCCATCCTCGAAGGGAAGCTGTTCGCAGTCGCCCTGCACCCAGTGCATCCTTTCGTGCAGTGCCTCCGGAGTGCGCCTGGCCGCAAGCACGAGCGCCCTGTCGGAAAAGTCCAGCCCGGTCACTCGCGCGCCCACCGACGCCGCCACGAAGCTGAACTGCCCGTCGCCACAGCACAAGTCCAGCACAGCGTCACCGGGCTTGTTGAGGCTGCATACGAGGGATGCAAATCGCAGATATGGCCGGCGCAATTCCTCCGGAATCCCATCCGCCCCGAGGGGTGCCAGCGGGTTCGGCGCGGCAAGCGACTGCGCGGCGCGGTCGTCGTACCGTCTGCGCTCGGTCTCTTTATCGGCCTGCGTCATCTGGAGTTGCCTGCGGGAGTGGAGGCCATGCGCGGAATCGCCCCGCCCCCGGCCAGGGCTCGCGGATGCTTTGCACCGGCGCCGTGCCCGTCAGCAGCCGCAGCAGTCCCGCCAGCACACCCACTCCATGCAGGAAATGAAACAGGAAGAAGGCGAAGGGCAGGACGAGAATGTGCCGCGGATCGCGATAGCGCGCCGCTTGTTGGGCACCGGCCACGATTGCCAGCGTCGCATACAGAACCATGGCGGCGCCAAAGCCCCATCCAATCCATGGCCAATGCGGAGTCAGTGCCGCCCCACCAATGACCCCAAGGGCGAACACGCCGGTGATGGCGTGGCGCGGCGCAAACGCGTAGGGCGCCAGATACCACATATACGCATTGTAGGGCGCCTCCCACCGGAGCTGTTTTATGAGGAAGCCCCAAAATGAAGCCTGGTTGTAATAGGCAGAAACGATGGCCGGGTTCAGCCACACCTTGGCTCCCGCGGCGATGGCGCGGCGGTTGAACTCGTAGTCTTGGGCGCGAACAAGGCGCTCATCAAAACGACCCGCGCGTTCAAACACCGAGCGGCGATAGAGTGCAAAGGGGACGGTGTCGGCCGGCCCTTCCTCTGCTCCCGTGCGGAAGCCCGACCCTCCCACACCAAAGCGATGCGTGGTCAATGCCTGCACGACGGCCGCCCCGTATCCCGGGCCGCCGACGCGCGTCTCCAACACACCGCCCACAATGTCCGCCGAGGTGCGCCGGGCGGTCTCAAGCAGGAGCGACAAGTAATCGGCCGGATACTCCGCATGGGCACCAAGCCACAACAGGAATTCACCGGGCTTCGCGTCCAGCGCTTGGTTGAGCGCTGCGGCCTGCCGTCGCATGGGGTTGAGAAAATACCGGACGCGCGGCTCACGTGCGCCCCAATCTTGGATGACTTTGGCTGTGCGATCCTCGGACGCGCCGTCAAACACCCAGACCTGCCAAGAGACGGCCTCCAAGCCGGTGAATTGGAGGATGGATTCCAGACACGGCCCGATGCGCGATTCCTCGTTGCGCACCGCGATGACGACGGTGACCGATTCAGGCATGGTCCGCCAGGATGCGCACTATTTCCTCAGCCGCCCGGCCATCGCCGTAGGGCAGTTGGTTTACCGGCGGCAATGCGCTCCCGCGCGCGGACGCCACGGCATGGACAATGGCATCGGCATCGGCGGGATTGGCGAGGCGGTTCCATCCGCCCTCGACAAGTTCCACCCATTCGGTTTCGGTGCGCACCGTCACACATGGCACACCATGGAACGCGGCCTCCTTTTGCACGCCGCCCGAGTCGGTGAGAATGACGGCGGCCGATTGCTCAAGGCGCTGCATGTGCAAATAGCCGACCGGACTCTCCATCCGCACGGCCGGATTGATGCCCGCGAGCGCCAGCTCTTTCCTTGTGCGAGGATGCACGGGCCAAATCACCGGGAGGTTCAGGTTGATTCGTTCGAGGGCCGAAACGATGGCACCGAGCCGGGCGGCGCAGTCGGCGTTTTCCGCGCGGTGAATTGTGGCGAGCAGGTAGCCCTTCTCTTTCAGCCCCCAGTCTTGAAGAATCTGGGATTGGCTGCGGGCCAGCGCCCCATAGTGCAGTGTCGCGTCGTACATCACATCACCCACCTGATGGACGGAAGGGCCAGCGATGCCCTCCCGGGCAAGATTCTGAACAGCCTGCTGGGTTGGAGCAAAAAGCAGGCTCGAAAGATGGTCTGCGACGACGCGGTTGAGCTCCTCGGGCATGGCTCGATTGTAGGAACGCAAACCAGCCTCCACATGCGCGACCGGCACGCGCAACTTGGCCGCCGCCAGTGCGCCTGCTAAGGTCGAGTTGGTGTCGCCATAGACGACCACCCACTGCGGCTTTTGCTCGAGGATGACCCGCTCGAGTGCCGAGAGCATCCGGCCAGTCTGGTCGCCATTGAGCCCGGAGCCGATTCCCAGATTGTATTTCGGCCTTGGGATCTCCAACTCGCGGAAGAACACCTCCGACATCGTCTCGTCGTAGTGTTGCCCCGTGTGGACACAGACTTCATGAAGCCGCCCGTGCCGCGCGATGACGCGGGAAACCATGGCGGCCTTGATGAATTGCGGCCGAGCCCCAACAATGGTGAGGAGGGTCACTTTCGCTTGCCGTTGCCCTGTGTTTTAAATGAAGGGCTTCTAACCGTAGAGTCGCTGCTTGAGCAGCGTTACCCGCAATAGATTGCCGACGGCAGTGGGCAGCATCCTCCAAATCTGCCTCCGCAATCGCAGGTACAAACTATCACCGGCCCTCAGGGAGCTTTGGCTGTGGCGCCCCAGCATGGCGCCCCATTCCGAAGCGCCAAACCCCTCCGCGGGATGCGCGCCACGCTTCTCCCACTCTCGATTCAAATCTTCGTCAATGTCCTTGATGAAGGATCGGTATGAAAACTTGCCACTTTCGACAATTTCCCGCCTTGTCCGATCCGCCAACTCCTGTAGAAATGCATCATCGCGCAGTTTGGAAACCACTGCAGCCATGTTGGAATGATCCTTCGCCAAGGGGATGTAATGACGATCCGCCGCCAATACGCCTGAGTAGGCTCCCGGGTACATGATCATCGCAGTGCCGAAAGCCGCTGACTCAAAGCAGCGAGGCGAGATGGCAAACAAGGGCACATTGCCATCCTCACGGAGCAACTCCCCGGGAACGTCCTCGAATCTGGCGAAGGGATGGAAGGCCTGGAAACGATCCAGCCGATATTCAATCTTGCCCGTAAAATCCACCAGGCTCGTTCCGCTTTCGGTGCCCAGCGTCGCCCGGCAATTGGCAAGAAACTTAAACCAATGCTCACCGTACAGACGGTCGCGCTCCTTCGATGAAATGTCACACCGCAATCCAAAGGCGGGTGCGGCCCTATCAAATTTTTCTCCTATCCAGGCCTTCTCCATCGCGTGTCTCCCCAACCAATACGGGCACTTCCGTGCTCGATACCCCACGTCAATGGGCCTGCCTTTGATGGGCTGAAGCACAACGCGCTCCATCGCTTCAGGCACGAATCCAGTCAGAGTGGAACGAAGCTGAACTTGGTTCCCAAGTCGGCCCCCATAGATTTGCCTCATGACGGGCTCTGGCGCGACGGAATAGAGCAGATCGATTCCCAAGCTCTGGATACTCGCACAGAGCCGGTCAACCCGCCGGTATTCATCCTGCACAAAGAGGATCTTGAGCCCGCGGTACCGGGCGATTCTCAAGGCCGTTTCCCGGGGAAGATAAGTCTCTTGGAACACCGGAATGGAATAGTGAATCACTAAAGCATCGAATCGCCCCAGATCCAATTCCTCCGGAATCCCCTTTACCGACGACCATTCGCAGACTTGGTGGGACGAATACCTGCGAAACGAATCGATGTGGTCAATGATGGTGCCGGCGTTGCTGCCATCCTTGGGCCGGTTGCAAAGAAGGAGGATGTGCCGCTTGGGTTTTTCGGGAGTCATGAACCCATGGCTGCTGCCATCTGAGTGCGGTGTTTGTTCATCACACTGCGAATGGTTTCGCGGTTGGCTTGAGTCCATGTCACCGTCCGGGCCAATCCTTCCTCAAGCGGGATGGCGGCTTCAAATCCCAGCGCCTCCCTAGACTTCGTCGTGGATCCAAAGCGCCGTCCTGAACGATCCCAATCGCGAGCGGGCCTTAGGTCCACGGGCGTCGTGTTCCCCGTAAGCCTGTTGATGATTGCGGCCAAATCCCCAATCGAAGTCTCCATGCCCGACGCGAGGTTGTAGGCTTCCCCCGGGGTTCCTTTAAGCGCGCACGCCACCAAGCCCCGGACAAGGTCGCCGACATAGATGAAGTCACGGCTGGCAAGACCGCCGTTGTCGAGCGGCAGCGCCTCTGCGTGGATGGATTTCCAGATGAACGTCGGCACCACATTGCGCCAGACCGTGTGGGGCGTCCCCCTCCAGGAACCCGCGCCTAGGATTTCCCGGGGGCCGTACACGTTCTGGAAGCGCGCCTTCACAAAGGGCAGACCAAATCGCTGGAAGTAGTAATTGCCATACATTTCCCCGACGAGCTTGGAGATCGAATATGGGCTGTCATGAAACAGCGAGACCGGCGCGTCCTCGGGCGTGGCCAGCGCTTGACCGAAAGTCTTTTCCGCCACAGCGCAACCCGCAGCGGCATACACCACTTTTTTTAGCCGCCCCATCGCCTTGAGCCGCTCGAAGAGTTTGAGCGAGGTCAGCAGGTTGTTGTCGTGATCGGCCAAGGGATCGGCGATGGAAGACTGGTTGCCATGAAAGCACGCCAGATGAAACACGACATCCAGATCTCCGGGCAGCTCCCGCAAGATTCGATCCTCCGTGATGGATCCACACAGGAATCGCACCCGCGCATCGTCTGGGACATTGGCGCGCTCGGAGGAAAGCAGGTTGTCCACCACCAGTATTTCCTGAGGGACGTGACTCTCCAGCAGGTGATGGCAAAGGTTGCTGCCCACAAACCCTGCGCCGCCCACCACGAGCACTTTGGAATGATTAAACATGCCGGTCGAGTCGGAGGGAAAACGCTTCAGGCCTTGGGCGCACTCAAGTGGGAGTAGACGGCTGCGACGCCATTCGAGTCGTACCACTGCAATTGGCGCGCCATGGTTTGCGCAAACGAAACGCGGGGACGCCAGCCGAATGCGTCGCTCGTCCGGCTCGGATCAAGGACCGTTTCCCGCACATCATCAGGCCCGGGCTCGACTTCCAGAGGAGGCGCAGGCACCAATCCTAAGTGGGACGCCACCGCTTCGAATACATCCCTAATGCCATGACCCTCTCCGGTGGACACGTTGAAGATTCCACAAGGGGCGTCCACTTCGAGCACCAGGTCCATCAAGGAAAGGAAATCGCTCATGTCCAGAAAGTCCCGCACGGTCTTGCTGCAAAAGCAGCTCTTCCCCTCCTTGAGGCGCCGATAGAAGGTTGGGATGGGGCCGATGGAAAGCCGCGGGCCGCAGATGTTGGCCAGCCGCAACGAGACGGCCGACAAGCCCGACTGCATCAGGTACGCCTCGCCCGCCACCTTCGAGATGCCATAGCTGGTGAAGGGCGCCACCGGGTGATCCACCGGAATGGGCAGGCGCGTCGCGCGGCCGTAGCACAGCGCCGTCTGAAAATGGACCAGCCGAGAGACCCCGTGCCGCCTGGCCGCCCTCGCCACATGAAGGGTGCCGACGACGTTGGTGGCGATATCCTCGTGCCAATCGTTGGGATCCTTGTATGCCGCCGCGCTGTGGATCACGTGCGTGGGTGCGAACTGGTCAAACGTGCGGTTCACGAGCTCGCCATCGGCAATCGTTCCTTCCACCACCGGGTGCGGGGAAAACTGCGGGATGAGCTGCCGGCTGCTGGTGGCAAAGTTGTCCATCACGCAGATCGCATGCCCCTGGGCGGAATAGTGTTCAACCAGGTTCGAGCCCAGACATCCCGCCCCGCCCGTGATGAGGATTCGCTTGCCCATCAGGTTTCCTTCTGGCCGTGGCGCAAATGGGTGTATTCGCCCAGCGTCCCGTGCTTTCGGAAATAGTCGACGGCGGCGGCCACCGTGATTTCCAAGGGGGTGAATTCAATCTTCCCAAAGTCCGCGAACGTGCGCGAAGGATCCAGGAGGATGGACGCCACGTCGTCGGGCCCCAGCTCGCGGATCTCGGGCTCGGGGCATGGGGCAATCCCCATGGCGTTTACGACGGCGGCGTAGAGATCCTGGATGGCGATATCCGTTCCCGAGGAGAAGTGATAGGCGCCATTTCCCACTCCGTCACAGGCGCGGAGAACGACGCGCGCCAGATCCTTCACAAAGACAAAATCGCGCCGCGCCTTGGTGACAAAGCACCGCTTCCCATCCTTAAGGCGCTGGTAGAAGATGGGGAGCGGCCCGGCCACATTGCGCGGGCCCACCACGTTGGCCAGCCGGAAGGTGACGTAGTCAAGCCCGCTCAGCTCCAGATAGTATTCATTGGTGGTTTTGGAGATCGCGTAGCTGCTGCCCGCCGGATGACGGGGATGATCCAGACGCACGGGTTGTTGGGTCGGCTTGAGGCCGTAGCAAAGCGCGGTCTGGAAGTAGACAAATCGCCTCACGCCGTGCCGCCGGGCGGCCAAGATGACGTTGGCTGCACCCACGCAGTTGGTAAGGGCGTCGTTATACCAATCGTCCGGATCCTTGTAGGAAGCTGCCGCATGGACTACGGCGTCCGGCCTGAACTCCGAGAACAGGCAGTCCACCGCGGCCTTGTCGGCGATGGTGCCAATCACCATCTTGAGGCGGGGATGATCGGCCAGATGCTCGCGGCGGCCCGTCGCCAGGTTGTCGATCACCAGAACCTCATCGCCGCGCTCCACCATCATCTCGGCAACGTGAGATCCGATCTGCCCAAGCCCACCGGTGATGACTACTTTCATTTTCCTTTTCCTTGTTGAGATAAGAGCCGTGTCAGGAAACTGCCATGGGCACGCCTCATTTTTCGAGTCTGCAATACAGATCCAACCCCACCACGGGTCCCAACAACAATCGGATTCTTCTGGGAATGAAGAAGAGGTGGCGTGCTCCTCCGATGTTCTTTTTCCAGATTCTGCAGCGCGCAAACGCACGACACAGATGCCCAAGCTCGGCCTTGGTGACGAATTCGGTCGCGGGCGCGCCCTTTCCTGATGAGTCGCGGTCGTACAGGTTCGTCATCTGAGTATTCGCATGGGAGTTGGCATAGGCTTTCTTATCCGAAAAGACCTGCCTGAGCGTGACTCGCGGCTGGAGGATCCATTGCCGGTAAGAAGCCGCGTTATACACCATGATAAGCGCATGGCCTCCGGGCCTCAGCAGTGAATGTACATTCTCGATGGCGGCGGCGAGATTGCCGGTGTGGTGCAGACAGCCGATGGAAACAATCCAGTCGAAGGACCCGGGCTGGAACGGAGGTGCGAGGATGCTCCCTTGGCGGACATCCCCGCGCAGTCCCATCTGCTCCAGGCGCTGGGCGGCCATCGCCACAGGGCCCGCGGCGATGTCCAGCCCGTGGAAGCGGCAACCCGCCGCTGCCAGCCTTTGCGAGAGGCTCCCGTATCCAAGGCCAATTTCGAGGACGTCCTTTGTGGCCAACCCGTCCATGGGAAGGAAGGGAAGCAGGTAGGGATAGTAATCAAAAAACCACGCGTCGAATCGAGCCAGGCTTTCCGGTGAGTGATCCTTGATCCCAAGCTGCTTGGCGTGATGTGTCCCGCACAACTTATCCCAGAATTGGGCGTTTTTTTGATCGACCCTGGGTTGCGCAGGACTGCTTTGGTTCATGGCTGGCTCCTCTTGCCTTTGCTGGTTACTGGCTTGCGATTTTCCTGCGCCATTCCGTGGCACGGTCATGGAAGGCCTGATACCAAAGCTCCAGGCTCAACAGGCCCCAAGTCTTGCGCGAGAATCGGGCTTCACTTCCAACGTTCTCAAGCACGGCCTTGGCGTTCACGAAGGGGCGGTGCTTGCTGGCCATGTGGTGAAACGTATCCCGCACAAATTCCTTCAGATCACCGTCGCACCATTCCTTGAGCGGAACGGGAAAGCCCATCTTGTCGCGCCGGTTGAGGATCTCGGCGGGGAGGTCGACTGCGAAGGCCGACTTGATGAGGTGTTTTAGGTTGCCGTCTTTGAACTTCACGTTGGCAGGGATGGTCGCGGCAAACTCCACCAAGGGATGATCCAGAAGCGGCACGCGGCTCTCCAGCCCATGAGCCATGCTCATGCGATCCTCCACTTGCAGCAAGGCTGGCAACAGGCACTTGAAATCGAAGTGGGTCATCGTGTCGAAATAAGCTTCCTTCTCAACATTGGCCGGGTTGTTGAAGATGGCGGCAAAGTCCTCAAAGACCTGCTTGCGGTCGAGCGCCGTCCAATCAATTTCGTCCTCCATGTCGGTGGAACGATCCACGAGCCTGAAGTAGCGCTGATCCATGGGGTCGAAAAGCCCGCTCCGCCAAAACTCCTTCATGAGCGGCTTGTATTCCCGGAGGAGGCCCAGGTTAGGCACGATGGACTCGATGGTGACGACGTAGTTTTGGTTGTTCTTGTAGTTGCCCTCGATGGCAGCCTTCATACATTGCTCGAAGTAGGCCACCACATAGCGGGCGTAGCCCCCAAAGATTTCGTCGCCCCCCTGGCCGCCCAAGACCACCTTGAGGTGGCTGGCCGCCAGTTTTGAGACCATGTATTGGGGGAACGAGCCGGGCCCGGCCACCGGGAAGTCCAGATGGTAAATGACATCGCGGATATGCGTCCGGAAATCCTGAGCGCGGATGTCGGCGATATGGAGCTTGCCGCCGGCGCAATCGGCCGCCGCTTGCGCGTATCGGCTTTCGTCGTAGCCTGGGAATTCGGTGAAGCGTCCGTGGAAACCCGGAGAGTCGGAGGTGCCATCGCGGTTGGCCAGAAGGTGAATGAGGCTGGAATCGATGCCCCCGGAGACGTAGCTTCCCACACTGACGTCGCTGCGCAGGTGCAAGCTGAGCGATTCTTCCACAAGCTCGCGCAGGCGGCGGCGAAAATAGGCCGGACTGTGGTCCCAGTCGATTTGGAAGCGGACGTCCCAGTACCTCCAAATCCTCACCTTGCCGTTCTCGATCGAGAGCGCCTGTCCGGGAAGCAGCTGGTGAACCCCGTCAAAGAGCGTCTTTTCGCCAAGGGTATACTGGAAGGTGAGGTATTCCGCCAACGCGCTCGGGTTGGTGTCGATGGAGGGCAAGAAAGGCAGCAGGGCTTTGGCCTCGGAGGCGAAATAAAACACCCCGTCCACCTGGGCATAATAGAAGGGCTTGATCCCGAATCGGTCTCGTGCGCAGAAGAGGCGCTGCCGAGACTCGTCCCAGATTGCGAACGCAAACATCCCGCGCAGGTGGCCGACGCAGGCGTCGCCATGCCGCACATATGCGGCGAGAATACATTCGGTGTCGGAATGGCTCCGAAACGCCCACGAGCCAGCCAGAGATTCACGCAGCTCGCGGTAATTGTAGATCTCCCCGTTGAAGGAGATGACCGCCCCATTCTCCCCATGCATGGGTTGGGCGGCCGCTTCCGAAAGGTCGATGATGGCAAGCCGCCGATGCACGAGCCCGACACTCCGGTCCTGCCGTTGCCATTGGCCAAACCCATCAGGCCCGCGATGGGAGATGAGTGTGCCCATGGCCTCGAGTGCCTCCGGCAGCCGCTCTACAGGGCCGGAATTGGTATTAACGATACCTGCTATGCCACACATTCGTGCGCCTCCCCCTTCTAAAGATGACCCTGCCGCAATAACTTTGCCCGCACATGGCGTCCTCTCCGGCGCGACGCCACTAAACGCACCCCGGCGAGGTCCACGGAAGTGCGGGCATCCACTACGTCGATTATCTCCGCCCTGCTCAGATTCCCCCTAGCGCTTCTGCACCACCACGTTAATTTCGACCGAGTGCACTACCCTCTCGAGCAACTTGCGGTGCAGTGGGCGGGACATTTTCCGGAAGAGCCCGAGCAATTTCTTGTGCAAGAAATCCCAGCCACGGACGGGAATCGGATACTTGAGTAGGCTATAGGAATAGAGGTAGAGCCCCGAACTGAATTCGAGCACTTTCTCGCGAAAGATGCGCGTGAACAGGAGCTCGAGCGAGTTGCAGTCAAACGCCCTGAGGTGCGCGTACTCGTACGGGTAGTCGCGCTGAAGATACTTGCCAAGATTCTCCCGGTTGGGGACGCGCACGATCAAGTAGCCTCCCGGTTTCACCACGGACAAGCAGTTCCGTACACACAGGTTCAAGTCGAGGACGTGTTCCAAGACGTCGGTGCAGGTAACGATGTCGAAGTAGCCCTTTTGGTAGGGGATGTCTTCGATTCTCGACATCACCACGTTGATCCCCTGCTCCCGGGCGCGCTTGAGGTAAGGAAGGGCGATGTCCATTCCGTGAAGCTCGGCTTTAGTACCGGCGAGGCCGGCTTCGATCTTCTTGAGCAGCCTGCCAAGCCCCACCCCGATGTCCAACAATCTCAGGGTGCCTTGGGGCCCGGCATGCCTCGCATACTTCAAGGCTAGCCCAAGGGTTCCTTCCTCCATTTCAAGCCAGTCTTCCTCATCGATCCAAGGGTTGTCCCTTGTTGCAGTCATGCCCTGAATGTGATCAGTCGCGATCTTGAAATAGTTGTCCACGTAACTGTCGACCTCCGAGAACATAGGAATGCCATCGATCTCCTTCAGTGGCTCGCGTGCGAATGGACTTGATGCCGCCGTTCCGATGCCATTCATGATGTTCATGTTAAAATCCGGTAGAGGCCACCTTGGTCGCCTTGGCACGTCTTCGGGAACGAATTCCTGTCGTGCTCATGCAGCCTTCGCCTTCACCTTGAGCAAGGAAGGGAAGGAGCCGACAAGCCGGACTTGCCAGTACGCAAAGGCTGTCAGGCCGGCACAGAGCAAGATGGAGAATGTGATGGACCAGATCAGCCGATCAGGCACCAGCAGCAGCGAAGCTGCAGCAGTGCCCAAGTAGGTCAGGGCGGGGATTGCGAGCCTGCGCCAAGGATAGTCGATTGCCACGTAGTCCCGCTTACGATGTTGATTCCAGAGCCATTGTGAAAGGGGCAGGAAGGTACTGGATACGGTTAGGGCTAGCCCCGCCCCGAAGAGTCCCCAGTGCGTGACCATGATAAATCCCAGGGGCAGCGAGACCATTGCCGAGATTCCCTGCCACAGGCTGACGAACCGGACCTCCTTCTGAAAATACATCCCTGGAGCCAGGAGGCTGAAGAGGCCGACCAAGAACTGTGACATAGCCGAGAATCCCACGACCAAGTAGGCTTGATGGAATGGGGGCTTCGTCAGCAGGAGTATCATCGGGTGGGCGAGGATGAAGAAAAGCACGGTGATACCCCCGACGATGATGACGTAGTAGTAGGTGATAACTCCAAAGGTTCGCCGCGCGTCCTCCGGCTTGTCGATGTACGACATGAAAAACGGGTACCACGCCTGTGTGACGCCGCCGACCACGATGGTCATCACCATGCCTATGTTGAACCCAATGGAGTAGATTCCCACCTGATCCAGCCCTTCGAGCCATTGCAGGATGTACCGGTTCCCCTGAAGTAGGATGAAAATGAATGCAAAGCCCGGGACGAGCGGGATGCCAAGCCTAAGCAATTCGGCGCCGATTGGCTTGGCGTAGGCGATGGCAGTCCCTCGCGCGCCCGCGGCCAAGAACATCAGGAAATTCAGTGCCTGCCCGACCGCCTGCGCCGCAATCATGCCTTTCACGCCCCATCCCATGTGGGCCACTGCGACGACGCTTAGCGCGGTGGACAAAAGCGCGCCCAAGAGGGTGATGCGCACAAACTCCCTAGTCTTGCGGTCAAATTGCATCCGCATGGTGAACGGAGTCGCTAGGATTCCGAAGACGGTGCCCGTGAGCGTGAGGGAAACCAGCAGGCTGTGTTCATCCGTTCTTGTCACCAGCCTGCTGAGCGGCGCGGGCACCGCCCAAGCAAGCACCAGAAGCACGCAACTGCTGGCCAGCAAAAGCAAGAAGGCAGTCCAGACCGTCGCCGACTTCCTATTGGGATCATTCCCCTGAAAATAAGCGGGCCCCATGGCTGCGCCCATTCCCAGCCCGAATACCGGCTGCGCGACCATCGCCAGCAGAGCCAGCATCGCCATAATCCCATAGTCTGCGGGCGCGAGGTAAGCGGTGAAGAGCGGAAGCAGCAAGAGGCTGATGAATCGCGAAACCATGGAGCCGATCCCATAGATCAGCGTATCCTTTCCCAGACCTAAAATCGCCTCCTTCATGCCGCGGTCGCTGTCTGTTTCGGTTCGGCGACTCGTCTCAGCCGGGCGCGTACCAGCCTACCCAACCCCTCGTGTAGGCTGATTTCGGCGGCAAATCCCAGCTCTTGCGCGGCACGCCTAGGATCGCCGATGCGGTTGCGCACCAGGGTGGCCTGGCTGCGTGGCGCGTAGCGGATCGGCTTGTCGCTCGCCGTGAGTTCTTGCAGCAACTCCGCCAGCTCCTTGAGCGAGGTGCGCTTGCCAGTGCCCACGTTGTAGAAACGATCGGTGGTGGTCGCCTTCATGGCGCAGACGTTGGCCCGGGCGCAGTCCTCCACCGCCACAAAGTCGAACGCCTCCGAGCCGTCACCCAAAATGGTCGGCGCTTCGCCCCTGTCGATGGCGTCGCGCATCTTCAGGATCACGGCGATGTCGGCGCCCTGATAGTCCTGTCGCGGCCCGTACACGTTCATGTACCGCAGGCCCACATAGTCCAGACCGTAACGGTGGTGGAACGCGCGCAGCATGGCCTCGCCGGCGATCTTGGTGGCGCCGTAGAAATTCTTGTTGTTAAACGGATGGCCCTCGTCCATGGGCTCCTTCACCGCGTCGCCGTAAACAGAAGCCGACGAGGAGTACACCAGCCGTTTCACACCCTGCTTCACGCACGCCTCCATCACATTAAACGTGCCGCGAATGTTCACATCGAACGCGCTGCGCGGAAATTCGTGACATTGCAACAGCCACAAGGCCGCGAAGTGGAACACGCCGTCCACACCGTCCATCGCCGACTCCAGAATGTCGGTTTGCAGGATGTCGCCGCCGGCGTCCCAGATTTTCACGCGCGGGTCGGTCAAGGCTCCGCGCAGATTTTCGGCGCGTCCTCGCACAAAATTGTCGTAGACCCGGATTTCGCGGGTGTTTTCCCGGATGAGCTGATCCACCGTGTGCGAGCCAATGAGGCCCGCACCCCCGACGACGAGCAGTGTGGAGCCTTCCAGTTTCATGCCCGATGCGGTTCGTCCGCGCGGCTCAGCGCCGCCACGACAGCCCTCTGGTCTTCTTCGCTCACATACGCGCTCATGGGGAGGCTTAAACACTGTGAGGCCACGCGCTCGGTGACAGGAAAGTCGCCGCGCTGATGTCCCAGCGCGCCGAACACCGGCTGCAAGTGCAGGGGCACGGCGTAATAAGCCACCGAGGGAATGCCCGCCGCCTGAAGGCGGGCCTGCAACGCGTCGCGTTCCGGGGAGAGCACCGTGTATTGCGCATAGACGGAAGTGCAGCCGGATGCCACGTGAGGCAGCGTGAGGCCCGGGACGTGGCTGGACTTGAGCCCTTGGTCGTAGCGCGCACCGATCTCCTGGCGCAGCCGAACCTCGTCGGGGAATTGTTCAAACGCCGCCAGCAACATCGCAGCCTGGAGCGTGTCCAGCCGGCCATTGATGCCCAGCAGCGGATGATGGTGCTTGCGGGCCTGACCGTGGACGCGAATTTGTCTGAACTTCTCCGACAGCGCGTCGTCGTCGGTAAAGAGCGCGCCGCCGTCCCCAAATCCGCCCAAGGGCTTGGAGGGAAAAAAGGACGTGCTGCCAATGAGCGAGAGCCCGCAGGAACGGCGGCCGTGGTAGCAGGCCCCAAAACTCTGGGCGGCGTCCTCGATGACGGGCAGTCCGTGGCGCGCCGCGATGGCGTTGATGGCGTCCATGTCCGGCGGCTGACCGTAGATGCCCACGGGCAGGATCGCCTTGGTGCGCGGCGTGATGGCGGCTTCCAGAAGGTCCGGATTCAAGTTCCACGTCTGCGGATGGATGTCCACAAACACGGGCTTGGCGCCGAGCAAGGCCACGACCTCCGCCGTGGAAATCCACGTGTAAGGCACGGTGACCACCTCGTCGCCCCGGCCGATGCCCAGCGCCATGAGCGCGACGAGCAGCGTGTCCGTGCCGCTGGACATCCCCACGCAATGCTTTACGCCCACGTACGCGGCCAGCCGCTGCTCCAGCTCCGCCACCTCGGGCCCAAGGATGTACTGGCCGTGATCCAGCACCGCGCCGATGCGAGCCTCAAGCGAGCCGCGCAGGCGCGCCACGCGCGTGGCAAGGTCAATAAATTGCATGCTAGGAAGGCTGGGACTGTTTGAATTGGCGATAGGCGACCGCCCCCACCGCCAGCGTTGCGGGCAATGGCGCATCTTCGGCCACATCCACGCCGCGCACCACGCCCTCCGCAAGCCGGTAGCGCAGTTTGGACTCGGGGCAGAGGGCCTCTCCTTGGGCCGTGAAATGGAGCGCATGCCCGTGCCGGCTCATCCAGCCGCGCTGCCGCGCCGGAGTGCCCATCATGAGCGCGTAGTCGGGCACATCGCGCGTCACCACCGCACCCGCCGCGATGAACGCATAGCGGCCGATGGTGATGCCGCAGACAATCGTGGCGTTGGCGCCGATGGTCGCACCGCGACGCACGAGGGTCTTCTCGTACAGCGCGCGGCGCGCCACCTGCGAGCGCGGATTGCTGACGTTGGTCAGCACGCAGGAGGGCCCCAGAAACACATCCTCCTCCAGCGTCACCCCATCGTAGATGGCGACATTGTTCTGCACCTTCACGCGGTCGCCCAGCACCGCCGTGGGGGCGACATAGACATTCTGCGCCAGACTGCAGTGCGCGCCGATGCGCGCCCCCGCGCAGACATGCGCGAAGTGCCAGAGGCGCGTGCCCTCCCCGATGAAACAGGGCTCATCGATGACGGCCGTCGGATGAGCGGTGAATGCAGCCGGAGCGCTCATTCCACCTTCACGGGCTGGCCATTGAGTTGCAATGAAGCCTGACACGCCTCCAGCACCTGCAGCACGCGCACACCCGACGCGCCATCGGTGAGCGGCGGCTGGCGGTCCTCAAGACGCGCCAGAAAATGTTCGCACTCGGCGCGCAGCGGCTCCACGCCTGCGGGCAGCGGCACAGGCGTGTGCCCGTTCTTATGTAGCACCGGCTGCCTGCCTTGGAAATCCACGCGCTGATCAAATAGTACGAGCTTGTCGGTGGCAGCCACATCGTCAAACACCGCCATGCGCTTCTCTCCCATCACCACCAGCCGCTGCTCCTTGAAGGGGTTGAGCCAGCTCACAAAAATGTGCGCGCGCATTCCTGAGCGGAACAGCAGCGTGGACACCGTGACATCGGCGAGGTTTGAGGTGATGTAGCTTCCGCCCGCGCAGGTCACCTCTTGGGGCAGCTCGCCGGCAAGTCGCAGGATCACCGCCACGTCATGTGGCGCGAAACTCCAGAGCGCATTTTCTTCCGTGCGGATTTTCCCGAAGTTGAGCCGGTGCGAATAGATGTAATTGACGCGGCCCATCTGGCCCTCCTGCAGCAGTTCACGCAGGCGCAACACCGCCGGATGATATTCGAGCAGGTGCCCCACCATCAGCACCCGCTGGCCTTGGGCCGCCTGCTGCACCAGCAGCCGCCCCTCCGCAGCGCACAGCGTCAGCGGCTTCTCCACCAGCACATCCTTGCCGGCGGCCAGAGCCTGCTGGACGAGGCCAAAGTGGGTTTCCGCGGGCGTGGCAATCACCACGGCGTCGATGTCCTCACGCTGGAACGCCGACCCGAAGTCCGTGCTCACTTCCACCCCCGGCGCGGCCGCCTGCGCGGCAGCACCTGCCTGCGGCGCCGGATCGCAAATGAGCCGCAGCGCGCCCAACTGGTGGAACACCCTCGCGAGGTTGCGCCCCCAGTAGCCGCAGCCCATGAGGGCCACGCGAGGTGTCGACGGGTTGCCGCTCACGCCTTCCACACTTTCGCCCTGCACGAACCCACGGCCGCCATCGCATTGCGCGTGTCCACGATGGCGGGCACGCATTGGCCGAGCAGCGCGCAGTCCACGCCTTGGTGGGCCGTGACGATCACGGCCAGATGGTGGCGGCGCAGGTTCGCCTCGGTCCACGCCACCGACGCCTTGCCCGCCCAGTGAGCGTGTTCGCGCGTGACGGGGACGAGCGGAATGTGCGGGTCGTGGTATTCCACCTCGGCACCCCGTTCGCGCAGCGCGTCCATGATGACGAAGCTGGGCGACTCGCGGCAGTCGTCCACATTGGCTTTATAGGCCAGGCCAACCACCAGCACGCGGCTGCCGCGCAGCGCGCGCCCCGCCGCATTGAGCGCCTCGGCGGCGCGGTCCACCACGCGCAGGGGCATGGCGGTGTTGATCTCGCCGGCGAGCTCGATGAACCGGGTGTTTAAGCCGTGCGCCCGCGCCTTCCACGCCAGGTAGAAGGGGTCGATGGGGATGCAATGGCCGCCCAGCCCGGGCCCCGGATAGAAGGGCATGTAACCAAAGGGCTTGGTCTTGGCCGCCTCGACGACCTCCCAG
The DNA here is from genome assembly GCA_005809105.1 of Verrucomicrobiales bacterium. Taxonomy (GTDB): domain Bacteria; phylum Verrucomicrobiota; class Verrucomicrobiia; order Limisphaerales; family UBA1100; genus SYLI01. The sequence continues at coordinate 64,623 of SYLI01000053.1, forward strand.
ATGTCAATGCCCATGCGCTCGTAGATCACCTTGAGCTCGTTGACGAGCGCGATGTTGACCCCGCGAAAGATGTTCTCCAGCAGCTTGGCCGCCTCGGCCACGCGGCAGGAGGACACCGGCACCACGCGGCCCACGGCGCGTGAGTAGAGCGCCACGGCTTGGTCGCGACACGAGGGCGTGAGACCTCCGACGATCTTGGGGATGTCGCCGATGCGACTCTGCGGGTTGCCGGGATCTTCGCGCTCAGGCGAGAACGCCAGATGGAAGTCCACGCCTGCCTTGAGGCCCGAACCGGCCTCCAGCACCGGCAGCAGTTCCTCCTCCGTCGTGCCCGGATAGGTGGTGGACTCAAGCACCACCAACATGCCGCGCGCAAGGTGTGGCGCAATGGCGCGGCCGGTATTAAGCACGTACGACAGGTCGGGCTCGCGGTGCGCCGTGAGCGGCGTGGGCACGCAGATGAGCACGGCCTGCGTCTGGGCCACCTTGGAAAAGTCCACGCTGGCCTCCAGAAGCCCGGCGTGCCTTTGCGCGGCGATGGCCTCGGCGGGGATGTGCCGAAGGTAACTCTCCCCGCGGTTGACGCACCCCACCTTGGCCGCGTCCACGTCCAGCCCCACCACAGCCACTCCGGCCTTGGCAAACTGAATGGCCAAGGGCAGGCCCACGTAGCCTAAGCCAACGATGGCGATTTTCGCAGAGGGCGAGGGTGGCGTCATGGCGTGTTAGGAGAAAATCCGTTCCGCCAAAGGCAGCAGCATCTTGATGCGCGATTGGATGGCGCGCAGGCGTGTGAGCCTCTCCACGATGAGCGCGTGTTCCTCCGGCGAGTAGCTCTCTTTCTCGGCCTCAATCTTGGCGAGCATTTCGTTCATGTGCGCGTCGGCATTTTGCAGCCGCGACTTAAAAAGGTTTTCATAGGCGCGCCGCGCCAGTTCGCCCAGTTCCACCACGGCTTCGTAGCCATCCTTCCTTGCCGCGCGTACAAACACCCTTCGGGCGGCGCCCAGCGAAACCAGTTGGCGCGCACCGGTGCTCACGCTGGCCTTGCTCAAGCCCAGGCATTGGGCGATCTCATCGAGCGTCATGGGGCGCGGCGCCAGATAGAGAAGGCCGTAGATTTCTCCCACCGACCGGGCGATTCCCAGCGACTGGGCGAACCGGCCGCAAGCCTCCACCATGTCCAACCGCGCGGCGGGCAAGCCTGGCAGGGCTTTGGATAAGGCGGATTCTTCCATCGCACTACGCACGGATACGACGATCACCGGGAACTGGGAACGGCAGCCACGCCACAAGACAAAACCCACGAGAAGAGTCGGGAGGCCGAATGGCCTTGAGACACTCCGTGCCCGTCACTTCGCACCCATGGCGCACTTCACAGAACCAAAATCCAATCAAATGATCGGAACGTTCAGTTCAAACTGAACGAACTGTACCAGACTTTCATGGAATTGCAATCAAAACCCCTTGCAGGGGGTGCTAAATCAGAATCAGGTCGGCGGCGTCCATCTTGATGGCGGCGGCTTTGGAGATGAAATCGAGCCGCAGCAAGACCGTGGTGGGGCCTTGCCGGGTCTCAACCCAGCCCTCGATTCCCTTGAGTGGGCCTCGCTTGATTCGCACCATCGCACCCTCTGAGATGATGGGAGAGAGTTGAATCTCGTAGCCCATTTCCATGGCGGCGACAATGGCGGCAAGCTGGCGAAGGAACAGAGGCTCATCATCCACCTCGAGCAAATGGACGAGGCAATGGCTCTCCCACAAGAGCCTGCGCGCTGCCGGTGTCGCGTGGACGAAGAGATAGCCTGGGAAGAGCGGCTTGTGGAAGGTGAGCGTCTTGCCGCGGTAACGCTTCACCGACCGGTAGCACACCAACTCATGCACCAGGGCGTGTTGGGTGCAGTGTCGGGAGAGCTTCTTCTCGCACCGCGGGCGCGTGTGGGCCACCCACCAACGCAAGTTGCAGCCGTCCACGCCTGGCATGGATGCCTAAGGCGACTTGAGTTGAACCAGGCCTCCGCGGGCCTGGGATTTAAGGAATACGTCCGGGTGCTTGGTGATGAGGTTGCTGACGTTGGATGAGGCAATCCCGGTTCGCAACGCGATGTCTTTGACACGCGCACCCTTGCGGCCGACGGCCTGCCGGATCCGATCCAGATTGGAATCACGATGCCTTCCGCGAGCCCTCGTGGCCGAGGCTGCCTTGCCTGCCGCCCCGGCGGCGGCCGTCAGTTCCCGGCCAAAATCGTTGAGCCACTGTTCCAGCAGCCTCGCCAGTCCCCGGGACAACACCCGATTCGCCCGTCCAAGCCCTTGCATCGTCAATACGCCCTCTTAAGATATTACTATCGACTCTGGATACTAGCGCGCTTTCCCATGCCGGCGCAATGACCAACTGGGCTTTCGTGAATTTCTTTTGCTTTTAAGCGCCACGCCACTCGCGCAGTCTTGAGAGCGCGTCGTCATGCCTGCCGCCCACGCCAGCCGCGAAGACCTCGGAAAGGATGCCCCCCGGGCGAATTTCCCCGAGCCGTCGCTCTGGGGTGTATGGGCACTGGTGCTCATCGCGTGGTGCTTTGGCGTCTTCACGAGGCTCTACTGGATTGAGGAATCCAAGCTGCCCGAAAAACAGGCCGACTACCATTGGCAGGGCGAGTTGCTGCCCAACACGCACGACAGCTACTTCTTCGGGGCCATCATCCAGAAGGCGCACCTGGGCGTGCATCAGCAGAACAAAGAGATTCCCGACGCCTACAAGTACGGCCCCATCACGCTCTTTTCAGCCAAGGTCTTGGATGTGTACAACGCGCCGGTCTATCGAAGGCTGAGACTCTCGCAGGCGCAATTGGACACGGCCGCCCAGGCGCTGGAAGCCCAGAGCCAAGCTTCGCACGACACGAGCAATGCGACGATGGCTGCGATGCAAGCTCTGCGCGACGCCCGGAAGGCGTTGGCGGGCCCCTTCCTTGTTCCCAAAATGCTGCGTGACACGGCGCGAGCCTCCGCCGAGACCGCGCGCCAGGTGGCCCAGCGGATTTCCGATGGCAACGGCACCGCCTCGTCACCTCACTTGGCGGCGGCCACCGCAGCCTTGGTGCGCGCGGAAGATTCCGCCGTCGCCGCCAGCCGACGCTCGATGCTTTCGGTCGAACAGATCATGGTGTATTCGCCCGCCCTTGTGGGCAGCCTGCTGGTGGTGCCGCTGGTATTGATCGGCCGGCTCTACCAACTCACCCTCTGGGGTTTCCTTGCCGCGCTCATGGCCGTGAGCGCCAACAGCTATTACAACCGTACGATGGCGGGCTATTTCGACACCGACATGTTTTCGGTGCCGATACCCGCGGCCATCCTGTACTGGCTCTTGCGCGCCGTCCGCTTGGGCAGTCTGGGCTCGGCGATAACGGGTGCGCTTTTGATCATGGCCTACCCGTTTTTTTACCGCTCCAGCATGCCCATCGCTGCCGCGATGGGGCTGGCCTTTATCGGCCACCAGGCCGTGTTCCGATTCCGCGACACCACCGCATGGCAGACCATTGCACCCGTGGCGATGGCCGTGTTGTTTGTCGATGCGGCGTTTCCCTTCATGGACGCCACGGGCTCGCGCACGGGCCCGGCGCTGATTTGGCTGGCGAAGATATTGGCGCTCGTGGGCTCAGCACTGCTGATGCGCCGGCTGACCGCGCCGCCCATCCCCGAAGCCGGGGCAACGGCCGCCCCCTCATCCCTTCCAAGACTGCGTTGGGCCGCGGCGCTCGCGCTGGTGCTGGTGGTGCTCTTCTCCTCCCCGTTCAGTCTCGTCACCCAAAAGATTCTCCAGTACCTGCCCTCCTCCGAGCGCACCTCCGTGGTTGAAACGGCGCAGAACCTCCAATTCAAGAATGTCATCAGCACCATTCAGGAGGCGCGCGAAATCCCCGGGCGCGAAGTGGGCCTGCGCATCGCCGGCACCGTGGTGGGCTGCATCATTGCACTCTTTGGATACGCGCTCTTGGCGGGGCGTCATCCGGAGTTTCTGCTGGCCGCCCCCTTGGTGGGCATTGGTGTGTTTACACTCTGGGGCGGACTGCGCTTTACCATTCACGCCGTCGCCATTGCCGGGCTGTCGTTCGCCTACCCGTTCTTCTGGCGCAGCGACTCGCCTCTGGCGCGTGCGGCGATGCGCACGGCCCTCTTTGCCGCACTGGGGGCCATCGCATGGAGCTGGCTGGTCAATTTCACGGGCGCACCCGTGCCATGGTTTTTCCTGCCACTGGCCGCACTCGCCGGGTGGGGGATTGCTCATGCCGCCGATGAAGAAGAGGTGAAATGGCACAGCGCTCTGGCCGGCGTGGCCGCCATCGGCATGGTGCTGCTCGGATGCCTCATCCGATCTGAATACGAAACCCGCTACTCGGGCATCTGGAGCGACCGCTATGGCGCCCTGGCCCGGCCCCTTTACAGTGTTGCCGTGTTGTCCGCGGCCCTGGCCGCCATCACCGCCACCCTCACGCGCGGCACAGCCGCCGCATCGACACTGGTGGCGTTGCGCGTTGCGCTGGGTGTGATGGCGCTGACGTGGTTCGTTGGGGCCGCAATCACCTTCCGGTCACTCGCAGGCGAACTCTTCACCGGCGTGGGTTGGGAAGATCTGCCCACGTGGCTCGTGGGATTGCAATGGGCCCAAGTCATCCTCGCGGGCGCCGTGGCAGGGTGGGCGGTTCATTTCACGAGTTTGGTACATTCGAGGGCACAACGCTTGCAATGGGGTGCCATCGCAGGCGCCGTGGCTGCACTGGGTTGCGGTCTGGGGTTGTCGGGGTTCAACGTGTCAGTGTACTGGGCGAATTCGCAGTGGCTGCCCGTTTGCGCAGCCATACTCCTCTCGGCCGCGCTGTGCGCACGTCTTGGGGGTATGCATTTGCTGCCGTCAAGGATTGGCCAACTGCGTCCCGCTGCACCCGCGATGGCGGCCTGCGCCGCGGCCTTGGCAGCGGGTGTGGCGTGGGCGCTTCTGGCACAGGCGCTCAATGAACCGCTGCCGCATGACGCGCTGAGCTTCCGCCCCTTGCCCGAGCCGCTTAGTTTTGGCCCCTGGGCCATCGGGTTGGTTGCTGGCATTGCCGCCACCTATACCGCCAAAGAGGCGGCTGCGGGCCCGCGGGGATGGATTGCCGCGGTGTCGGCTCTCTTGGGGCTCATTGCCGGAGTGTTGGTGATGGGCCGGTATTTGGATGCCTCGGCGGGAGAGATCTTCTCCCTTGGCGACGCGGCCCCAGCGCCACGCCATGCACCGTGGCCGCTGGCCCTCATGGCCATCATGGCCGCGACCACCGCAGGCGTGCTGCCCGGCCTGCTGCGCGGAGCGGCCCATTCCATCGTCACGGCGTGCGCGGTGGCCTGCGCCAGCGTCCTGTGCTTCCTCACCCCCAACCTGCTTCATGCACGCGATCAAAGCCGCGGCATTCCGCCGGTGCTGGAGCAACCCTCTGTGGAAATCCTGGATGTGCTTCGCGCGCATGCGAAGCCCGGGGACTTCGTGCTGACGTGGTGGGACTACGGCGGCGCCACCTGGTACCACGCAGGCTGCAACGTCCTCTGCCATCCAGGAAATCAAACCGAGGACATCTATGTTCTGGCCCGCGCGTTTAGCGCCACCAACAAGCTGGAGGTGGCGAACCTGGGCCGGCTGGCCGTGGAGGCCTACGCACAGAAAGGGCCCCTGGCCGTGCATCAACTCTTCAAAGGCGAGCTGGGGCCCGGCGAAGATGGGGACCACGACTTGCGTGATGACTGGAGCGGCCTTCCGGCGACGGCGCAGGTCGGCCCGCGTGGCATCATTCGCGCGCTCAACAGCACCAACTACCGGCCACCGCTGCCCACTCGCGACATCTATTTCTACCTGCCCAAAAAACTGCTGCCCATCCTTCAGGTGATGCGGCAGTTTAGCGAGCGAGACCTGTGGCCCTTGCAGCGCGAGTTCCAGACGGGCCTCAACTTCCAAACCGGCGTCGGCGCGCCCGGCGGCAAGCCCGACCCGGCTGTGGCCATCGACTGGTTTACCGTGGCGGCGGAGAAGGGACACGCGGAGGCGCAATTCCGCCTGGCGGGGCTTCTTCGTGATGAGTACCTCAAGACCCTGCCGCCCCCGGTGGCCGCCCGGGTGAATGAATCGCTCAAGAAGGGCGAGGCCGGGCGGGAGGAACTGGCCGCCCTGCACCGTGGCCAGCAGCAGCGAGGGCAGGCCGCGGGCATCGAGAGCGCGTTCCGCTGGGCCGCTCGCGCGGCCAGCGCAGGCCCCGCCGCTTTCTCACGGCCCGCAATCGGCAGCACCGGCGACGCCTTTGCCGCGCAGGATCCAGACCGGCTCCTTGCCTTGGCGGTGGCCTTGCGCGACCAGATTGGGCAGTTGCTGCCGGTGGATCTGGCCAGCGCCCTGCGATCGCAGGCCGAACAATTTGTGCCGCGCGATGCCGAGCTTCCCATCCCCACCTTCTTCCCCACCACCATCCGCGTCACCCAGTCGATGCCTGCGCAGACCGAGGCCATCTTCCTCGCCGATCGCTACCTTCTGGATCGGGCGGATCTGCGGATGTACGAAAGCATGCGCGATCAGGGATTTGAGCCCGCACGCGTCGAGCATGGCATTGGACTCATTCGCCGGCTCATGGCCCGGATGAGCCGTGCGGAGGGGGCTGCCAACACCGAAGCCATCGCGCAACAAGCCGGCGAGGCGCTGCGGATGATTCATCCGCAGATCGCGCTTACACCGCAGCTGCTTGCCGCGCCGCTGCAGCGCCGCGATCCGGCGGCGTTTGGCGACTTTGCGTTGCAGGCGCTGCGCCACTGGTTCCCCGGCGCAGACAAACAGCTCGGAGCCCAGTTGCTCGATGGGCGCGTGGTGATTGGCGCGGTGGAGGAAATCACGCTGGAGCACATCACGCTGGTGGGAGAGAAGGTGGTGCCCGGGCCCTCGCCCAAACCGGGCGAGGTGGCGCGCCAGTCCGTGCCTGTCACCATTCCCTGGCGGATGATCCACACCTTGTATCGCCCCAGCACCTGGCTCAACCAACTCTTCATCACGTCGCTGGGGCCTGCGCCCGCGAAGCTTCCCTCGGGCACCACGGTGGAAGGGGAGCTGCTGCGCCGCCGCCAGATTGGCCTCACGCCCGGCAGCCAGGCCTCGGATTTGTTTCTGGTGATCGCCAATGACCTCAACGTGGCCTATCTGATGCACCGCGACGTCTTTCATTCCAATATCGTGCAGATGCTCCTCATGGGTGTGTACGACGACCAGCGGTTTGAACTCATCTTCCACAACCGCGAGGGCAAGCTCATCCGGTTCCGGCGTTCGACGCCCTGACGCGGCGCGCGACGAGGGGCTTGCGGTGCGTCGCCGTTCTGTTATCGTCCGCCCCGCTTTCAGGATGCGCCTATGGCGGAATTGGTAGACGCGCTACTTTGAGGTGGTAGTCTCGAAAGGGGTAGAGGTTCGAATCCTCTTAGGCGCACCATTGGCTTTGCCCTTGCCACGGCCCAAGTCGGACCGTAAGAAAAGGGCCGGGGTTGGGGTCATAGCTCAGTTGGTAGAGCGTCTCGTGCGCAATGAGAAGGTCTGGGGTTCGAATCCCCATGGCTCCACCATGCTCTCTCTCGTCGGCTTCATTCAGGCCTAGCGGCGCCCACCGATGGGTTCGATGAACTCCCATTTGGTGGCGTCGGGATCCAGAACGAGCACGCGAAAATCCCACGTCTTGCCCGCTTCCACCCACGGCGCGTAGTCCTGCGAGTTGCCCAGCGCGGCGCCGGCACCATCGGAGAGCCGGAACCTGACCGTCACGTCATAGAACACATCGCGCGCCGAGGTGTTCTTCACCGAGCCCACGATGTAATTAAAATCGCCCTCCTGTTTCAAGCTGGGCGCAGAGGCGAAAACCAGCGTGCCCTTGTCGGGTGGCAGCACAGCCGCCGGCACCGGCGTGGCGGTTTGGTTGCCTTCGCCCGCGCCCGAGGACGCCGCCTGTGCCACGGGAGTTTTTCCACCAAATCCCAGCTTCGCGGAGAGCGCCGCGCGCGTGGCCGGCGTCATGCCATCCCAGCGCAAGGCCGCGTAGGCCAGCTCGAGCAGCACCACCGCCAAGGCCCCGACGCGCAGCCATGGGATGGCCCGGGGCATGCGAAAGCCGCATTGGATGCAAAGCACATCCGCCTCGTCCATGGGCGCCCGGCACTGGGGACACACCACAGCGGAAACCGTCTTGGCCTTTGCCCGGCCCGGTCCAGCGGGCTGCAGCACTGTGGCCTTTCCACAATGCGGACAGTCGGCGCTCTGACCACGCCACTCGGCGGGGAAGACAATGTGCCCGCGGCAGTGACTGCAGGCTCCCTTCATTTCTGTTCCGGCATCCATCGCTTCCAATTGGTTTTTAGCAATCAACCCCAGCCCCGCCGTGGATTCAAGGCCCAACTGCCTCGTGAAAATCGTTGCCGCCACCGGAGGGCTGCGCCACTGTTGCGCGCGGACGGAGAGGTGGCTGAGTGGTTTAAGGCACGCGCTTGGAGAGCGTGAGTAGGCTAAACCCTACCGGGGGTTCGAATCACTCCCTCTCCGCCATCGCATCGACATCCTCCCGGGTGATTTCCCTCCAGCCAGATTGCATTTGCCTGCCGCCCCGGCGCAGGCGATAAGCAGTCATGCTCGCCAAAGTCCATTCCGCGGCGTTGCATGGCATTGATGCCCACCCCGTCGAAGTGGAAGTCCATCTGGGATCGGGCGACCTTCGCTTCGTGATCGTCGGGCTGCCCGACGCGGCCGTGCGCGAATCCCAGGATCGGGTGCGCGCGGCGCTGACCCATTCGGGATTCGCCGTCCCGCAAGGCCACATCACCGTCAATCTGGCGCCGGCGGAGTTGCGCAAGGAGGGGCCCAGCTTTGACCTTCCCATCGCGCTGGGCCTGCTGGCGGCCAGCGACCAGCTCCGCGCGCCGGGCCTTGCGGACTTTGTCATGCTGGGCGAACTGGCGCTTAACGGTATGTTGCGACCGGTGCGAGGCGTGCTGCCCGTCGCTCTGCGAGCCGCCGGCGACCATCGCGCGGCACTCATCGTTCCCACGGGCAATGCTGCCGAAGCGGCCGTGGTGCGCGACATCAAGGTCTATGCCGTCGGAAGCCTGCGCGAGGCGGCGGACCTGCTGGAGGGGCGGATCCAACCCTCGCCTCACACCGTGGACACGCACCGCCTCTTTGACCACAGCGACGACGGCGCCCCGGACATGGCGGAGGTCAAGGGGCAGGAATCGGCCAAGCGCGCACTGGAGATTGCGGCGGCCGGCGGGCACAATCTGTTGCTCATCGGCCCGCCGGGCACCGGCAAGTCGATGCTCGCCAAACGGCTGCCGGCCATCCTGCCGCCGCTCACACTGGGCGAGGCGCTTGAAACCACACGGATCCACAGCGTCGCAGGACTCTTGGAAACGGGCCATGCGCTGGTAACACGCCGCCCGTTTCGCTCGCCCCACCACACGTCAAGCGACGCGGGACTTCTGGGCGGCAACGCGCAGCCTTCGCCCGGCGAAATCTCGCTGGCCCACAATGGCGTGCTCTTCCTTGACGAGCTGCCCGAGTTTCGGCGCAGCGTGCTGGAAACGCTGCGTCAGCCGCTGGAGGACGGGCGCGTCACCATCTCGCGCGCGGCCGGCACCATGACTTTTCCTGCGCGCTTCATGCTGGTGGCCGCGATGAATCCCACTCCCGACGGGAAGATGCCGACCGAGTCGGCCAGCTCTCCGCGTGACATCCAGAACTATCTGGGCCGCATCTCCGGGCCGCTGCTCGACCGGATTGACCTGCATCTGGAATTGGCTCCGGTGAAGTTCCGCGACCTCTCTGCCGCGGCCGCAGGCGAATCCTCAGAGTCCATTCGCGACCGCGTGATCGCGGCACGCACGCGCCAGCTGGCCCGGTTTCGTTCCTCGGCCAGCGTGGTGTGCAACGCGCACATGGGGCCGCGCGAGCTGCGCGCGTGCTGCGCTCTGGATGCCGCCGCGGCGGGCCTGTTGCAGGCAGCGATGGAAGAGCTGCGTTTAAGCGCGCGCGCGCACGACAGGATCCTGAAAGTCGCTCGCACGATCGCCGATCTGGCTGACGCCGAAAACCTGTCTGCCGACGACGTGGCGGAGGCCGTTCAGTATCGTTCGCTGGACCGCCAGATCTGGAGCTGACGATTTCTTAGCCGCCCAAGTACGCGCTCTTCACCTGCGGATTGGCCCGCAGTGCGGCGGAGTCATCCGAGAGAACCACGCGGCCGGTCTCCAGAACGCAGCCGCGGTGTGCAACGGCCAGCGCGAGGTTGGCGTTCTGCTCCACCAGCAGGATGGTGATGCCCTGCGTGTGATTGATCTCCACGATTTTTTCGAAGATGGCGCGCACCAGCAGTGGTGCGATTCCCAGCGAGGGTTCATCCAGCAGCAGGCACTTGGGCCGGCCCATGAGGGCGCGCCCGATGGCCAACATCTGCTGCTCGCCTCCTGAGAGCGTGCCCGCCACCTGCGCCTGCCGCTCCTGCAACCGGGGGAATGTCTGGAAGACCCGTTCGCGTTGCTCGGCCGCCTGGGCCTCGCCCAAAAGGTAGGCGCCCATCAGGAGGTTTTCCACCACGGTAAGGTTGGCAAAAATCATGCGCCCCTCGGGGACATGGCCCAAGCCGCGCCGGACAATTTCGTGCGGCGGCATACGGGTGATGTCACATCCCTCAAAGCTCACCGTGCCCGACACCGCGCGTTGCAGGCCGGAGATGGCGCGAAGGGTCGTGGTCTTTCCGGCGCCGTTGGCGCCCAGCAAGGTGACGATTTCGCCCGCCTTCACCGAGAGCGACACGCCGTGCAGCGCGGTGACTGCGCCGTACCGGACGGTAAGGTCTTTGATCTCAAGCATGCGCCGGCTCCGCGCCCAGATAGGCTTCGATGACCTGGGGATGGACGCGCACCTGCGCGGGCGTCCCCTCGGCAATTTTGACGCCGTGGTCGAGCACCACGATGCGCTCGCATAGCCCCATCACCACCGGCATGTCGTGTTCCACCAGCAGCACCGCGAGCTGGAATTTCTGCCGGATAAACCGGATGAGCTCGGCGAGCGCAGCCTTCTCGGTGGGATTCATTCCGGCGGCAGGCGCGTCGAGCAGCAGCAGCCGTGGCCGCAGCGCCGGCGCGCGCGCGAGCTCCAGCCGGCGCTGGTCGCCGTAGGGCAGACCGCTGGCGAGCGTGGCGCTTTGCCGCTCCAGCCCGAAGAGCGAGAGCAAGTCCATGGCCTCAACCTCCGCCGCGCGTTCGCCTGCGTGAAATGCCCTCCCGCGCCAAAGCGCGTTCCAGAAGCCACCGTGCTGGCGCGATGCCACGGCCACACGCACATTATCCAGCACCGACAGGCTGCCAAAGAGGCGGATGTTTTGAAACGTGCGCGCGATGCCGCGAGAGGCGAGCTCGTGCGGCAACAGCCCCACCGTGGACTGGCCTGCCAGCCGGATGTCGCCCTCGCCGGGCGCGTACACCCCCGTCACGAGGTTGAACGCGCTGGTCGTGCCCGCGCCATTGGGGCCGATGAGGCCGAGGATTTCGCCCTCCTCCACGCGCAGGTCCAACCCGGCCAGCGCCATGAGTCCGCCAAACCGCAGCGTCACGCCGTCCATCTGGAGCAGGGGCTTTTTCAAGGTCAGGCGCGGGTGCTGGGCCCAAAGTTGAAAAGGCCCTGCGGCCGAAGCAGCATCAGCAGGATGATGAGCAGGGCGTAGAGGATCATGCGGTACTCGGCGAAGCCCCGCAGCAGCTCTGGAAGCAGTGTCAGCAGCACCGCCGCCGCGACGACGCCCGCCGTGCGGCCCATCCCGCCCAGGATCACCATCACCACGATGTCGATGCTTTTAAGGAAGTCGAAGCCGGTGGGATTGAGCACGGTCTTGTGATGTGCATAGAGGCCGCCTGCCACGCCCGCGAAAAACGCGCCCACCACAAACGCACTCACCTTGTAGCGCACGGGATTGATGCCCGAGGCTGCCGCGGCCACCTCGTTGTCGCGCACCGCGGGGAAACCGCGGCCGTAGGTGGAGTCCACGACGCTGAGAATCGCGTACACCGTGAGCGCCGCGAAGCCGCAGGTCCAACCCAGATGCGTCCAGTTGGGAATGCCGGTAAGCCCGGTGGCGGCGCCAAAGAATTCGGAGTTCTGGAAGACAACCCGGATGATCTCTCCAAAACCCAGCGTGACGATGGCGAGGTAGTCGCCGCGCAATCGCAGGGTGGGCAGCCCCACGGCCAACCCCACCAGCGCCGCCAGCATGCCGCCGCAGAGCAGGCCGCCCAGGAAGAGTGCTGGCTGCGCCCAAGAGGGACAGCCGCCGCCCAGCACCAGCGTGAGCTTGGCCGCCGTGTACCCACCCACGGCCATGAATCCGGCGTGGCCCAGACTAAACTGGCCCGTGTGTCCGTTGATAAGGTTGAGGCTCACGGCGAGGATGACGTTGATGCCGGCATCCACGGCCACCCCGAGGTAGTAGCGGTTAAAATCCCAGCGCACCGCGCACCACTGCAGTGCGAGGGCGGCCATCACCGCCGCGCAGAGCCAGCGTTTGCCACCCGCGCCGCTCATACTTTTTCGGGCTGCTCGCGCCCCAAGAGTCCGGCCGGGCGCAGAATCAGAATGATAATCAGCAGCGCGAAGGCGATCGCATCGCGATAATTGGAAAGCTGTTTGAGCCCGCCCGCGAAGGTCTCGATGAGGCCGAGCAAGAGCCCGCCCAGAACCGCGCCAGGCAGGTTGCCAATGCCTCCCAGCACGGCGGCGATAAACGCCTTGATGCCCGGCTGCACTCCCATGAGCGGCTCGATGCCCGGCGCACGCAGCGCATAGGCGATGCCGGCCACCGCGGCCAGGGCTGAGCCCAACGCGAAGGTGACGCTGATGATCCGGCCCACGTCCACCCCCATGAGCGACGCCGCCTGCGGATTAAACGCAACGGCCCGCATCGCCACGCCCAACTTTGTCTTCTGCACCACGAACCAGAGCAGCGCCAGCAGCAGCGCCGTGATCCCCAGCACCGCCAGATCATTGCTGCTGAGGGTGAGGCCGCCCAGCGTCAGATTGTGCTGGGGGAACAACTGGGGGAACGAACGGGTGGCGGCGCCGAACACGGCCGGATGCTGGCAGGTGTATTCGATGAGCAGCGAAACCCCGATGGCCGTGATGAGCACGGTGATGCGGGGGCGATCGCGCAGCGGGCGGTAGGCCAGCCGTTCGATGAGTGCCCCCAAGACGGCGCAGATGAGCGCGGCACCAAGGACGACCATGCCTGCGTGAAGCAGGGGGGTGGCGGCGGCCATGTGCGGGGTCGCGGCCGCGAGGTAGAACGCCGCGAAGGCTCCCAGCATCAGCACGTCACTGTGCGCAAAATTGATGAACCGGAGCACGCCATACACCATCGTGTAGCCCAGCGCGATGAGGGCATAGATGGAACCGAGCGCCAGGCCGTTGAGCAACTGCTGCGCAAACTCGGTCATGCCTCAAGGCTGGACGGTCTCCAGGTACTTGAACCGGCCATCCTTGACCTGCAGGATGACGGCCGACTTGGTCGCGTCGCGTTGCGCGTTGATGGTGATGGTGCCGGTGACGGCCGGGAAGTCGCGAGTGGCGGCCAGCGCGTCGCGAAGCTTCCGGCCGTCGGTGCTGCCCGCGCGGCGCAGCGCGTCGATGAGCACCAACGCCGAATCATAACCGCACGCCGCCAGAGCGTCGGGCTTCTTGCCACCAAACCGCTTCTGGTAGTTGGTCACAAACTTGCGACTCAGTTCCGTGCCCACTTCAGGATGATAGTGCGTGGAGAAGTAGTGCCCTTCAACCGCCTCCCTGCCGATCTCCATGAGCTTGTCCGACTCCCAGCCGTCGCCGCCAAAGAGCGGCACGTCCAGCCCGAGCTGACGCGCCTGAATGCAGATGAGCGCGGCGTCGGTGTAATAGGCGGGCACGAACACGCCGTCGGGCGCGGCACCCTTGATGGCGGTGAGCTGCGCCTTGAAGTCCTTGTCGCCGCCGTTGTAGTCCAGCTCCGCGGCAATCGCGCCGCCGCCGGAGAGGAACCGCTCCTTGAAAAACTTCGCCAGCCCCTTGCTGTAGTCGCTCCTCACGTCGGTGAAGATGGCGACCTTCTTGAGCTTCAACGACCGCGCCGCGAAGTCCGCCATCACGGTGCCCTGAAAGGGATCGATGAAGCACACGCGGAAGATGCAGTCGCCGGCCTGGGTCACCTTGGGGTTGGTGGATGCCGGCGAGACCATCGGCACGGTATTCTGCTGGCAGATGGGCGCGGCCTCCAGCGAGCGGCTGCTGGCC